>JBFXEX010000045.1:0-39457 GCA_050179645.1 Xanthobacteraceae bacterium
GCCGAGCGATTCCACCTGACCAAGCAGGCCATCAGGGAGTCGGATCGCTACGCCCTCCAGTCGAACTGGAACGTGCTTGGCATCGGGATCGCTTTCCTGCTGGCTTTCATCGTGCTCGCAGTTGGCTTCGTGCTGGCGGTCGACGAGATCGGCCTGATCAGTCTGTGAGCGCGTTGCATACATGAGAAGAGTTCGACGTCGTCGAGGTGCTGACCTGCTGAAAAAATTGACCAGGCGTTCCCGCCGATCGATAGTTGACCGATGAGCCATAAACCGAGAACGACCGGCGGGTGCATCTCGACTGTCGCCGAACTTGAAGCGCGCCTCGGCAAGACGCCGGGACCGATGCATCAGAAGGTGATCGATCATCTGGACGAAGGGGCGAAGCGCTGGGTTGCTGCATCGCCGCTGATATTCGCAGGCTTCGGATCGAACGGCAGCATCGCCATCACGCTCGGCGGTGGCGCGCCGGGCTTCGTCGAGATTGTCGGTTCAAACCGGCTGCGAATCGCCCCGGCGCTGTTGGATGCCCCGGAAATTGCACGTGAGAATGATGCGATCGGGGCGCTCTTTCTGATTCCCGGCCTTGGCGAGACGTTACGGCTCAATGGCCGGGTGATCGTCGCTAACGACACGGCGATCGAAGTCGGCATCGAGGAATGCTACGTCCATTGTGCCAAAGCACTGATCCGTTCGGAGTTCTGGTCCGCGTCCTCGCAGAACCAGTCTTCATGTTCGGTCGCGGAGTTGCTGTCGGAGGCGCGCTTCCTGGCGCTCGCCACGGTCGACGACAAGGGGCGTGCGGACGTCAGCCCCAAGGGCGACCCTGCGAGCTTGATGATCCGCCTTTCTCAGGATGCCGCGTGGTTCGCCGACCGGCCGGGGAACCGCCGCGCCGACAGCTTTCGCAACATCCTGACGCAGCCGCGCGTCGCCATCGCCGCATTGGTTCCGGGCATGACCCAGGTCGTCGTGCTCGGCGGGAAGGCGCGATTGTCGACCAGCGACGATGTCCGTTCCACGTTCACGGTGCGTGACAAGCGTCCGTTTCTGGCGACGTGCGTCGCTCATCCCGAAATTCGAATCTACAACAGCGCTTCGCTGGCGCGTGCACGGCTCAGGCCGGCTGCGCAAAGTTCCGGGATCGATGCCGCGACGGTGATGACGCAGCACGTCAAGCTCAACAGGAGCCGCGGCGCTCACGCAGCATTGGTGCGTACATTGCTGTCTGTCCCCGGGATAATGCAGATGGGGCTTGATCGAGACTACAAGAGCAATCTCTACTGAAACCAGCGCTCCGCTTGATCGAGCTTGCGATATTCTCATCGTTCTAATTCGATCTTGCAGATTTTGATTAGTCCAATCGGTTGTTCGTCAAACACAACGCTTCGCAATCCCATCGCTCACATCACTTTGTCCCACCATCGAACCCAGGAACGAATTACGATTAGTTCGTGCCGGCGTGCGCACTCATGGGGGAAGTGATGTCCGCGAATTCCGAACGTATCGGTTCTCGAATGAAGCCGCGCGTGCGGGCAGCACTGCTGGTCTGTACCGCGCTCTCCTCGGGCTGGTCGTTTGCCGCGTTTGCGCAAGAGTCGTCGCCGCCGCAGGTGTCGCCGACGCCCGCTCCGCAGCCGCCCGCGCCGCCCGAGCAGACGCCGCCACCTGCAGCGCAGACGCCGCCGGCGTCCGGAACGACTCCGCTGCCGCCTGTGGTTGTCCAGCCTCCGGCTGCGAGACCCGCTCGGCCTGCGGTCGCCGCCCGGCCGGCGCGGCAGCGCGTCGCGACACCGCCGCCACCGGCAGCGCCGCCGCCTCCGACCTTGCTGCCGGCGGTTCCGGCCGGCCAGGGCCCTGGCCGAGGCGTTGTTGCGACCCAGAGCGTGACCGCCACGAAAACCGACACGCCGATTCTCGAAACGCCGCAGTCGATTTCCGTCGTCACCGAAGACCAGATCAGGCAGCAGGGCGTTCAGACGCTGACCGAGGCGCTGCGATACACGCCGGGACTCACGACGGGCCTCTACGGCGTGAATTCGCTGTTCGACACCATCAAGGTTCGCGGCTTCGAGGTTCCGCTCTTCCTGGACGGCTTGCGTCTGCCGGTCGATGCCGCGACCACGTTCGCGACCCCGCGCATCGTTCCGTACGGTCTGGAGCGGATCGAGGTTCTTCGCGGTCCGTCGTCGGGACTATACGGCCAGACGCCGCCGGGCGGCCTGGTCAACATGACGAGCAAGCGTCCGACCGACGTTCCGCAGAACGAAGTCGGCGTGCAACTCGGCAGCTTCAACCGTTTGCAGGGCACGTTCGACTTCAGCGGTCCGGTCGATTCCCAGGGCGAATGGCTCTATCGACTGGTCGGGCTGGGGCGGCTCAGCGATACCCAACTCGACTTCCAGCAGGACAATCAATATTACATCGCACCGAGCTTCACATGGCGGAATACCAATACCCGCTGGACCGTGCTGACCAGCGCCCAGGAGTACTGGGGGAAGGGCTACCAGCAGTATGTTCCGGGAATCGGGTCGCTGAATTTCAATCCGAACGGCCGGATACCCTACAACCGCTATCTCGGTGAGCCCGACCAGGACTACTTCAAGCTCAAGCAGCAGAATGCCGGTTGGGCGTTCGAGCACCGTTTCGACGACGTCCTCCAGTTCCGGCAGAACCTGCGCTTCACCAATATCGACGTCGAACTGCTCGCCATGCGCACCGAAGGCATCTTTCCGAACCTGCGGACCGCGCCGAGGTCCGAGCTCTTTGTGTTCGGCAACACGAAGAACTTCGCCGTCGACAATCACTTCCAGGCCGACTTTGCGCTCGGTCCGACGACGCACAAATTGCTCACGGGCGTCGACTACTACCGGACTTGGAGCGACTCCGGATTCAAGTATGCGCCGGGCACGCCGATCGACGTGTTCGACCCGATGTACGGCGTGCCGCAGGTCCCGGTCGCCTCAATGCTCACGGTGCTTCACTCGAAGGGAGACCTGAGGCAGCTCGGCTTCTACATGCAGGACCAGATCAGGCTCGACAACTGGATCCTGATGTTGACCGGCCGCTCCGACATCGCCAACAACACCACGAACAATCTGCTGACGCGAACCGTTACGGAGCAGTACGACCGGGCGGAAACCGGCCGCGCAGCGCTGTCGTATGTGCTGCCGTTCGGCCTTGCGCCCTATGTGGTCTACTCGACGTCATTCCAGCCGACGCCCGGAGTCGACGTCGCCGGCCGTCCGTTCAAACCCACCACGGGAAAATCGCAAGAGGTCGGCATCAAGTATCAGCCGCCCGGCGTGAATGCGCTCATTACCGCCGCATGGTACGACACTACGCAGCAGAACGTCTTGACGACCGATCCGCTGAATCCCTTTTTCAGCATTCAGACCGGCGAAATTAATTCGAAGGGATTCGAATTCGAAGCCAAGGCAAGTCTGAGCGACCGTCTGGATCTAATCGGCAGCTACGCCAGCCTGAGCCCGCGCGTGACCAAGAGCAACGCGGGCAATGTCGGAAAGTATCTCGCGAACACCGCGCTGGAGACGGCAGCTCTGTGGGGCATGTATACGAATCGCGAGGGGCTGCTCGCCGGCTGGGGTTTCGGAGCAGGCGTCCGATATATCGGCACGAGCTACGCCGACGCTCTCAACAACATCGTCATCCCTTCGTTCACGCTCTATGACGCGGCCGTCACCTACGACTTTGCGTATCTGCGGCGGGATCTGCGGGGGTTGCAGATGCAGGTCAACGTGTCGAACCTGACGAACAAATACTACGTCGCGAACTGCTTCAACCTGACCTACTGCTCGCTCGGAGCGGCGCGCACCGTCCTTCTCACCCTGAGATATCAATGGCCGCAATCCGGCGTGAAGGGACAGATCGCCGACGCCCGGGACCCGCGGAGCAAACCGCCCGCCCGGCAGATGTGGTGAGCGCGGGGCCCGCCGGTGGCAGGCCAGGAGAGACAAGAGCCGCCAATCACCCGCGGCGTCAACCCGAGTGGCTCGAACCGAACGAAGTAGCGACATGCATATCAAGACGATTCGGCGGTGGTCCTGGGTGCACAAGTGGACGAGTTTGATCAGCATGGTGTTCCTGCTGATGCTGTGCATCACCGGGCTGCCTTTGATCTTCAAGCACGAGATCGACCACCTGCTGCATGAGGAGGTCGAGCCCGCCGAGGTCGCTCCGGGAACGCCGAAAGCCAACGTGGATTCGATCGTTGCGACGGGGCTGTCCCGCTATCCCGGCGAATTCGTTCAGTTCGTGGTCTGGTCGGACGACGAACCGAACTTCGTTTTTCTGAGCATCGCCAAGGCGCCGGATGCCGACCCGACGAACAACCGCATCGTCAGCCTCGATGCGCACACCGGCCAGTTTCTGGAGGAAGTCGACATCCGTGGCCGTCTGACCTACTTCCTGCTCAAGCTCCACACCGACATGTTTGCCGGCCTGGCCGGCAAGTTGTTCCTGGGGTTGATGGGTCTGCTTTTCGTGGTGGCGATCATCTCCGGTGTCGTCCTCTACGGACCATGGATGCGCAAACTGGATTTCGGCACGGTGCGCTGGGAGCGGCACCGGATGGTCCGGTGGCTCGACGTCCACAACTTGCTGGGCGCGGTGACGATCGTCTGGGCGCTCACCGTCGGCTTCACCGGCGTGCTGAACACCTGGGCGGACCTCATTCTCAAGATCTGGCAGTTCGGCCAGTTGGCCGAGATGACATCGACCTATAAGGACCGGCCGACGGTCTCGAAACTCAGCCCGCTGCAGGAGGCGGTCGATACTGCTCGCTCCGTGACCCCGCATATGACGCCGGCGTTCGTTGCATTCCCGGCGTCGCCGTTCACCAGCAAGGCTCACTACGCGATCTTCATGCGCGGAGAAACGGCGCTGACCTCCAAGCTGCTTCAGCCCGTATTAGTCGACGCGTCAA
The DNA here is from genome assembly GCA_050179645.1 of Xanthobacteraceae bacterium. Lineage (GTDB taxonomy): Bacteria > Pseudomonadota > Alphaproteobacteria > Rhizobiales > Xanthobacteraceae > VAZQ01. The sequence goes on from JBFXEX010000045.1 coordinate 4,946, forward strand.
CCGGCGCATTCACCGACAGCCGGGCACTGCCCTGGTATGTCAACGCACTGCTGCTGTCCCAGCCGCTGCACTTCGGAGACTACGGCGGCATGCCGTTGAAGATCCTGTGGGCGCTGCTCGACATCCTGACGATCGTCGTGCTGGTGACCGGCCTCTATCTCTGGGCCGTGCGGGCGCGGGGACGGAGGGCGTTCGCGCGCTCCGTTCAGGCACACCCTATGACCGAACACACGGTGGCTCGTTGAAATGCTGGCCCGGACGAACACCTCGCGCCCCTTGCGAGTGGTCTTCGCGGTGCCCGCTCTTCTGGCGGTCGCCACCGCGATCGGGCTCGTGTCTGCGCTGGTGGGCGACGGTATCTGGGATCTGGTGTCCTGGATGCTGCTGGGGGTTCCGGTCGCATTCGCGATTTGGTTTATGAAGCTGCGAAGGTCCCATTAGAACAACTGTCATTGCGAGGAGCCCAACGGGCGACGAAGCAATCCAGATCGATGGCGCGCTGGATTGCTTCGCTGCGCTCGCAATGACGAGTCTTCAACTTATGGCGAATCGATCTCGCGCAGCTTGAAGCGCTGCAGCTTGCCGGTGGCGGTGCGCGGCAGGTCGGAGGTCACCGCGATCCAGCGCGGATACTTCCACGGGCCGGCGCGATCCTTGACGTGACCCTTGAGCGCCTCCAGCAGCCGGTCGTCGGCCGCGTAGCCGTTCTTGAGCACGATGAATGCCTTGGGCTTGATCAGCCCGTCGGCATCCTCCTTGCCGATCACGCCGGCTTCGAGCACAGCCTCGTGGGATGCGAGCGCCGCCTCGACCTCGAACGGCGACACCCACATGCCGTTGACCTTGAACATGTCGTCGGTGCGTCCGCAGCAGTAGTAATAGCCCTCGGCGTCGCGCACGAACTTGTCGCCTGTGTAGGTCCATTCGCCCGCGAAGGTGCGGCGGCTCTTGGCGCGCTGGTTCCAGTAGCCTTCGCCGGCCGACGGTCCGCGTACCGCGAGTTCGCCGATCTCGCCGTCCGGCAGGTCGCGGCCGTTCTCGTCGACGATTTTTAGCTCGTAGCCGGGCACCGGCTTGCCGGTCGAGCCATAGCGGACGTCGTCGGGACGGTTGCTCAGAAACGTCTGGAACATCTCGGTCGAGCCGAGCCCGTCGAGCACGTCGACGCCAGTGACCTCGCGCCAGCGCCGGCCGAGGCTTTCCGGCAAGGCCTCGCCGGCCGAGATGCAAAGGCGCAGCCGGTCGGAGCCGGCTCCCTTGCCGATGTCCGGATGCGCCAGCAGCGCGCCATAAAGCGACGGCACCGCGTAGAAGATCGTCGGGCGATGTCGCCGGATCGCCGCCAGCACCGCCTGCGGGGTCGGCCGCTCGGGCAGCAGGGCGGCGCTCGCCCCGATCGACATCGGAAACGCCATGGCGTTGCCGAGCCCGTACGAGAACGACAGCTTCGCGGCCGAGAACGTCACGTCGTCCTCGCGGATGCCGATCACCTGGTGGCCCATCAACCGCGACGCCGCCATCATGGTGGTGTGAACGTGGCGCACCGCCTTGGGATCGCCGGTCGAGCCCGAGGTGTAGATCCAGAACGCGACCTCGTCCGACATGGTCGGCGCGCAACCTTGCAACGGTTCGGCCAGCGTGAGCACGTCCTCGAAGCGGTGAACATCGGGCGGCAGGCGTGTGCTTTGCGGCGCATCGACGACGACGATCGCATGCAAGTGCGGCAGCCGCGGACGGATCGACAGCAGCATGTCGAGCAGCGGCGCCGCGATCACGGCGGCGGAAGCGCGGCTGTCGGCGAACAGATAGGCATACTGCTCGGCAGTGAGCAGCGTGTTGACCGGGATCGGCACGATGCCGCCGCGGATCGCGCCCCAGAACACCACCGGATGATCCACGGTGTCGTGCAGCAGCAGGATGACGCGGCTCTCTTCACGCAGCCCGAGCGATTTCAGGCCGGCGGCGAACCGGCAGGATTTCTCCTGCAGCTCGCCGTAAGTGAGCGAGCGAGACGCATCGACAAACGCCACCTTGCCGCCGCGACCGCACGCCACATGGGCGTCGACGAAGTCGGCGGTGGCGTTATAGGGCCGGCGTTGCAGGAGGTCTTCGAGCGTCGGCATCGGTGAAGACACTCATTCGCGGGTCGTCCGATTTCTGCATTCGCTCCCCGTTTCGGCGGGTTCATTAGCAAATGTCGGAATCAGAAGGCCTTGGCGAAGGTGAATCCTATCGTCGCGAGCAGCAGTTGCGCAGGGACAATATCGGGAGACTATTGCTCATTTCGAGAATAGTCGCCCTCCATTGTTCTCGGCACAATGCGGCTAGTTGAGCTTCAGACCCGCCGACTTGACGACCGAACCCCACTTCGCGGCTTCGGAATTGATGTAGGCCTGGAATTCCTCCGGCGAGGTTGGCGAAGGCACCGCCGAAAGCTTGGCGTATTGCGCCTTCAGTTCGGCCGTACCGAGGGCCTTGACTGCTGCGTCGTGCAGCTTCTTCAGCACGTCCTTTGGCGTACCGGCGGGCGCGACCAAACCGTACCAGTTGTCCGAGTTGACTTTCGGATAGCCGAGTTCGGCGGTCGACGGCACATCGGGGATGACGTCGCTGCGCTTCATCGACGTCACCGCCAGCGGCTTGATCTTGCCGGAACGGATATGCGGGAGCAGCACCGGCACGTCGGCGACGAGCACCGAAACGTGGCCACCGAGCAGGTCGTTCACCGCCGGAGCGGCGCCCTTGTAGGGAACGTGAACGAGATCGATCTTGGTCTCGCCTTTCAGGAGTTCGACCGCTAGGTGCGTTATGCTTCCGGTGCCGGTCGAGGCGAAATTGATCTTGCCGGGTTCCTTGCGCGCCTTGTCGACGAACTGCTGGAGCGTCGAGACGCCGAGCGACGGATGAACCACGAGCACCTCGGGCACACGGACCACGAGGGTGATTGGCACCAAATCCTTCTGCCAGTCGTACGGCATCTTGGCGTACAGGAACTGGAAGATGGTCAGGGCCGATGAAGAGGAAAGGGCGATGGTGTAGCCGTCAGGGGGCGACTTGGCGACGCTGTCGATGCCCGTCATGCCGCCGGCGCCGGTGCGGGTTTCGACCACGACCTGCTGGCCGAGTTGACTGCTCATGACATGGGCGATCGAGCGCGCAAACAGGTCGGCGGGGCCGCCCGCCGGAAATGCTACCACCAGCTTGATGGACCGGTCCGGCCAGGTCTGGGCCGAAGCCGGGGATGCGAGTGCTGCAACCGCGAGCAGCGCCAGAAGTATCGATTTGACATTCATCGTTTTATTTCCTCCCTGAATGCTTGGTCTTGTTTCCTCAACTTGCGGTCATTCTAGCCCTTCCTGCCCCGCGGTCCATTGCGGCGTTTCACCTCTTGCCTATGTCGGGCGAAAGTGCCGACCGTTCGGCGAACAGCCAGAGGCCATGTCCCAGTTCGTCCGGGAATGGCACGACCAGCGTGTCATTCATCCGCCGTGACCGCAGACCCGCTTTATTCAGAATAGCCTCCAGTGCTGGCAGCGACGCGACCGCTATCCGGCAGGCTCCCGCGAATGGCAGCGATGGCACGAGGCACTCAGGATAAAGTCGGGCGAAAACATCGGCAGCCACCAGATCGAGGCGGCCGCGGTCAAGCCGGATCGACGTGCCGGCCGGCGAGGTTTCCGCCGAACGTCCGGTGAAGCGGGCAAAGCGGGCGGCAGCTTCGTTGACGTCGGCGACCGCAATCGTCAAGCCGGCAAGTCCGAACGCGCCGTTGGGATGGGTGAGCCAGCGCGGCTGCCAGACCATGTCCTCGGTGTGGTGGGTGAGCATCTGGATGCGGCCCTCCGACATCTGCCCGGCCTCGAGCCGCGCCAGCGTGAACGCTGCAGTGCCGGCGCCATTCACCGTCTCCACCGGCCGCTGCATCGAGATCACGGGCTGCATCCGGAAGCCGGCGGCCGCCAGCCTGGCGTGTTCGGCGCCGGCATCGGCGACCGCGAAGGCCGCGAGGTGGATGCCCGGATAGCGCGCGAGCCCGGCGTCGAGTTCGCGGCCGAGCGGCGTGTCGGCGGTCTTGAACAGCACCTCGACATAGCCGCGCGCGAACATCGCCGTGACGTTGCCGGTGCCGGTGAGTTGCGGCGGCCCGCCGGCCGGATCGGGATTGACCTGCACGGAGAGCGGCGCCGGCGCAAAGCCCACGCGCGCGAGCGCCTGCGCGGCGGCCTGCGGGTCGCGCACGAAGTGACCGACGTGGTCGAGAAAAATCTCGCCGCCGACCGGCAACTGCCGATCGGCCGCGGGCGTCGCATCCGGCATCGTCATGGTTCCTGCCCCCTTCCGACTGGCACAAGCTCTGCACGCAGGTTAGCCTGAAACGATCGCACAGAAGGGGCCAGCCATGTCCATCCGTCCGCGCCGCAGCGTGCTGTATATGCCGGGCTCGAATGCCCGGGCGATCGAGAAGGCGCGGACGCTGCCGGCCGATGCGGTCATCCTCGATCTGGAGGACTCGGTTGCACCCGACGCCAAGGCGTCGGCCCGCGGGCAGGTGATGGAAGCCGTGAAGGCCGGCGGCTTCGGGCCGCGCGAGGTGGTGGTGCGCATCAACGGCATCGACACGCCCTGGCATTCCGACGACCTGACTGCCGCCGGGCAGACAGGGCCGGACGCCATCCTGGTGCCCAAGATCAGCCATCCGGACCAGCTCGAACGGATCGGCCAGCGGCTCCTCGACCTGCACGCCAATCTGCGCACGCGGGTCTGGGCAATGATCGAGTCGCCGGTGGCGCTGTTCAACATCCTGCCGCTTGCCGCCGAGGCGGCCGATTCCGAAACCCGGCTCGCGGTGTTCGTGATGGGGACGAACGACATCGCCAAGGAAACCCGCGCTCGCCTGGTGCCGGGCCGCTGGCCGATGGTGCCGTGGCTGATGCAATGCGTCGCCGCCGCGCGCGTTTACGGCATCGACATTCTCGACGGCGTCTACAACGACATCGGCAACGCCGAGGGCTTCGTGCGCGAATGCGAGGAGGCGCGCGACATGGGCTTCGACGGCAAGACGCTGATTCACCCGAACCAGATCGGCCCGTGCAACGCCGCGTTCTCGCCGAGCACCGACGAGGTGGCGCAGGCGCGCAAGATGATCGCGGCGTTCGACCTGCCGGAGAACCGCGACAAGGGCGTGGTGGCGATCGACGGCAAGATGGTCGAGCGGCTCCACGCCGAGATGGCGCGCCGCACCGTCGAGATCGCGCAAGCGATCGAGGCGCGGGCAGCAGCCGCGCAACCAGGGTGATGCCTCGCTGCGACGACCGCCGGCGCCAACCGCGTCTGCGGCCGACAACCGCGCTACTGCTGCGGAATCTTGGCGTCCGCGACGACCTTCTTCCAGTTGGCGATCTGCGATGCGACCATCGTGCGCATCTCTTCCGGCGAGCTTGGCCGCACATCCATGCCGACCCTGCGCAACCGAGCGTCGACGGCCTTGTCGGTGAGGCCTTCGCGCATGGCCGCATTGAGGCGGGCAACCACCGCGGCCGGCGTACCCTTGGGGGCAGCCATCCCGAGCCAGGTGCGCACGTCGTAGCCCGGCACGGTTGCGGCGACCGGCGTGATGTCCGGCAGGCTCCACCACTTCGTGCCGCTGGTGACGCCGAGCGCCTGCACGGTGCCGGCGCGCACCTGCGGCTCGATCACCGTGATGGTGTCGAAGGACACGTCGATCTGCCCGCCGAGGAGGTCGGTCATCGGCGCGTTGCCGCCGCGATAAGGCACATGGGTCATCTTGACGCCGGCCATGGCGCAGAACAGTTCGCCGGCGAGATGCTGCGTCGAGCCGATGCCGACTGACGAATAGGTCAGCTTGCCGGGCGCCGCCTTGGCGGCGGCGATCAGGTCGGCGATCGACTTGATGGCGTTGCCCTTCTTCACGCCGATCATGAACGCCTGGTAGCCGTAGACCGAGACGAACTGGAAGTCGTCGACCGGATGGAACGGCAGCGACTTGTAGATCGCGGCCGAGACTGCGTGCCCGCCGGTCAGCGTGATCAGCGTGTAGCCGTCGGGATCGGATTTGACGAGGCGGGCCGACGCGTTGTTGCCGCCGGCGCCGGGCCGCGGCTCGATCACCACCGGCTGGCCGAGGCGTGGCGAGATCGCCTCGCCGACGATGCGCGAGACGACGTCGCCGTTGCCGCCGGCGCCAAAGCCGTGCGTGAGCAGGAGCGAGCGGTTCGGATAAGTCCCCTGCGCGGCGCCCGGCGTCGCGATGGCGAAAGCGAGCGCGGCCAAAGCGGCGCACGCCGGGACGGCGGCAAACGGTCGTGGCATGGACGTCTCCCAAACTTCTTTTCTTGAACGTGCAGTTTGCCGCCGCGGCGACACGCTTGTCGAGCGGCCATGCGTCGCAAGGCGATCGGGGGCTGGTGCCCACAGCGACGCGGGCGCGCGGCGCGAGATTCAGAAATTCACACCGCAATCACGGCGCGTTTGCGCCCAACATCTCCGAACGTATGTCGATCGAGGAGACGCGATCACTTCGAGAACAGGCCTTTGAGCATGCCCAGCTTGTCGGCGATGCCGGCCTTCACGACTTCCGCGGCCGTCGACACCACCCGGTCGCAATCTGCGGCGGACGCGCCGGTTTGTTGGGAGACGCGCGCCAGCATCCCGGACTGTTCGCCACCTTGTCCTTTGAGCGTCGCCGACAACGTGTTGCCGACTGCGTTCTCGAACGCCTTGAGGATCGTCTCGCAAAGCTCCGGCGCGACGCCGGTCTTCTCCGAGACGCGTTGAATGACGTCGGCCTTGTTCATGGCGATCGATCCAGCGACGGAATGACCAGCGTAAGATGCTACGCCCAGGGGCGGGCCATCTTCGCCTTCTCTTCGAAGCTCTCGATCTTGTCCTTCTTGAGATGGGTCATGCCGATGTCGTCGAGGCCGTTGAGCAGGCAGTGCTTGCGGTGCGCATCGATCTCGAACTTCACCACGCCGCCGTCGGGTCCGCGGATCTCCTGCTTCTCGAGGTCGACCGACAGCGTGGCGTTGGCGCCGCGCTCGGCGTCGTCGAACAGCTTCTCCAGGTCCTCGGGAGAGACCTTGATCGGTAGCACGCCGTTCTTGAAACAGTTGTTGTAGAAAATGTCGCCGAACGAGGTCGAAATCACGCAGCGGATGCCGAAATCCATCAGCGCCCAGGGCGCGTGCTCACGCGACGAGCCGCAGCCGAAATTGTCGCCGGCGACAAGAATCTTCGCCTTGCGATAAGCCGGCTTGTTGAGCACGAAGTCGGGGTTCTCGCTGCCGTCGTCCTTGTAGCGCTTTTCCGAGAACAGGCCCTTGGCCAAGCCGGTGCGCTTGATGGTCTTGAGATACTGCTTCGGGATGATCGCGTCGGTGTCGACGTTGATCATCTTGAGCGGTGCGGCAACGCCTTCGAGTTTGGTGAACTTGTCCATTTGGCACTCTGCGGGATCACAGTGGAACGGTTCTCAATCGGGGTGCAGTCGGGTTTTGTCAAGGTCAAGCCGGTCAGGCAACGCTCGCCTCGATCCGCGCTATGTCGTCGTCCGACAGGCCGAAATGGTGGCCGATCTCGTGCACCAGCACATGGGTGACGATCTCCCCCAAGGTTTCGTCGTGCTCGGCCCAGTAGTCGATGATTGGGCGGCGGTAGAGCCAGACCATGTTGGGCATCTGGGTGGGCGCGCTCTCCGAGCGGAACGGCAGGCCGACGCCCTGGAACAGCCCGAGCAGATCGAATTCGGTCTGGGCGCCGAGCTCCTCAAGGACGTCGTCGGTCGGGAAGTCGTCGACCCGGACCACCACGCCGTCGCACAGTGCCCGGAATTCATCCGGCAGCCGGCGGAAGGCCTCGGTCGCCATGGCTTCGAGTTCTTCGAGTGACGGCGCCTTGACGGGACGCCAGGCGAGCGGATCGGCGAACGGGGTTTCGGCCATGGCGATGTATCTAGGCGGGGGCGGCGGCCGGGGGAAGACGCGCCGCGCGGGTGACGCAATCGGGTGCGTTATTGACGGGGCGGGCCCGATGGGCGAGCGTCCCGTAGGGGAATCGGCCGCGCGGGCGCGGGATTTCCCCGGGGAGGGGCACATGGCAACGAGTAACCGGGTGCGGACGGTTGGGGTGGGCGCGCTGGCGGTTGCGGCCGGCCTGCTGTTGGTTCCGGGCGATGCCCCGGCACAGGGCTCCGGCGACCCGGCGTATTCCGCGCAGTCGCGACGGCCGCCGACGCGCCTGCGGGTGCAGCCGCCATACTACCCCTACCGCAACTATTCGACCGACTACCCTGTCCCGTACGACTACGAATTTCCCGGCCCCAACGCCGTGCGGCAATGCAAGGCGCGGCTGGTGCAGGAGATGCGGCCGAGCGGCCCGACCGTCGTGCCCAAGATGCACTGCTGGTGGGAGCGGCGCTGACGGCCGTCAATGTTGACGTCATGAGCGGGTTTGACCCGCGCATCCGTCGAAAATCAAAGTCGTTTCGCGATGATGGATTGCCGGGTCAAGCTCGGCACTGACAATTGGACCAGCCGGGCAGTCGGCCCGGCGTCGTCACCACTCCCTGACGTCGACGAAGTGGCCGGCGATCGCGGCGGCGGCGGCCATCGCGGGCGACACCAGGTGGGTGCGGCCCTTGTAGCCTTGGCGGCCCTCGAAGTTGCGGTTCGAGGTCGAGGCGCAGCGCTCGCCCGGCTTGAGCTTGTCCGGGTTCATCGCGAGGCACATCGAGCAGCCGGGCTCGCGCCATTCGAAACCGGCCTTGACGAAGATCTTGTCGAGCCCCTCGGCCTCGGCCTGCTCCTTCACCAGGCCGGAGCCCGGCACGATCATGGCGCTGACCCGGGCGTTGACGGTCTTGCCGTCCACCACCCTGGCGGCGGCGCGCAGGTCCTCGATGCGGCCGTTGGTGCAGGAGCCGACGAACACGCGGTCGATCGCGATGTCGGTGATCTTCTCGCCGCCCTTGAGGCCCATGTACCCGAGCGAGGTCTCGGCGGCGAGCCGCTTGTTCGCGTCGGCGATCTCGGCCGGCACCGGCACCCGGCCGGTGATCGACACCACCTGCTCGGGGCTGGTGCCCCAGGTCACGAGCGGGGGCAGCTTGGCGGCATCGAGCCTGATCTCGCGGTCGAAGTGCGCGCCGTCGTCGGAGCGCAGCGTCTCCCAGTAGCGCATCGCCTGCTCCCAGGCGCCAGCCTTGGGCGACTTGGGACGGCCCTTGAGATACTCGAACGCTTTCTCGTCGGGGGCGATGAAGCCCGCCTTGGCACCGGCCTCGACCGACATGTTGCAGATCGTCATGCGGCCTTCCATGCTCAGCGACGTGATCGCCTCGCCGGCATATTCCAGCGCGTAGCCGGTGCCGCCCGCGGTACCGATCTCGCCGATGATGGCGAGGATGATGTCCTTGGCGGCGACGCCCTGCGGCAGCTTGCCATCGACCACCGCGCGCATGTTCTTCGACTTCGACTGGATCAGCGTCTGGGTGGCGAGCACGTGCTCGACCTCGGAGGTGCCGATGCCGTAGGCCAGCGCGCCGAACGCGCCATGGGTCGCGGTATGGCTGTCGCCGCAGACCAGCGTGACGCCCGGCAAGGTGAAGCCCTGCTCGGGGCCGATGATGTGGACGATGCCCTGCCGCTTGTCGAACTCGTCGTAGTATTCGAGCCCGAACAGCTTGGCGTTCTCGGCCAGGTACTCGATCTGGGCGGTGCTCTCAGGGTCCGGATTAGGCTGGTGGCGGTCGGTGGTCGGGACGTTGTGATCGACGACCAGCAGGGTCTTCTCCGGCGCATGCACCTTGCGGCCGGTGAGGCGGAGCCCCTCGAACGCCTGCGGCGAGGTTACCTCGTGGACGAGGTGGCGGTCGATGTAGATCAGACAGGTCCCGTCCGGCTGCTCGTCAACCAGGTGGTCTTCCCAGATCTTGTCGTAGAGGGTCCGCGGCTTGGCCATGACTGCTCCGAAACTCGACGCTGCTTGCGCGATATATAGGGGTCGGGCTGTCCTTTAGCGCCTCCTCGCGGGTAGGAAAAGGGCGATGAACGGATAGGGGCAAGTTGCTGTTCAGGGACCTGCGGGGCGCGTAGCATCGCGCTCAAAATGGAGGAAGCCCATGGCGGCACCGAAGCCGAAGGCCAAATCTGCCCCGAATAAGACTGCCCCGAACAAGAGGGCCCGCAAATCCAAGGCCGCGGCGCGAAGTTCGCGGGCTGCAACCAAGCGGCGAGCGCGCCCCAAGGCGAAACCGCCGGCCCGCACGGCGCGGACGAAGACCAAGACGCGGCCCGAACACGCGTTCGCCGTCAGCCACCATCGCGAGGGTGACTTCGAGACCGGGTTGCGACGCTATGCCCAGTACCGCGACCTCGGCATGAACCGCGCCACCGGCGGCATGGTGCAGGCGCACGTGATCCGGTTCGTGCCGCCGTGCCGGCCCGAGGAGGTGTCGAAGCGGCACTATCACGACGTCGATTTCCAGATGGTCTATGTGCTCAGGGGCTGGATCAAGACCGAGCTTTCCGGGCAGGGCACGCACGTCATGCGGGCCGGCAGTTGCTGGATCCAGCCGCCTCGCATCGAGCATGTCGTGCTCGACTATTCGGACGACTGCGAGGTGCTCGAGATCGTGCTGCCGGCGGACTTCGAAACGGTCGAACTGGAGAGCTGAAACCTGATCGTGTCAGCGTCGATTTGTCATCGCATATTGACACAGCCGGGCATTCGCTTGAGGTTCCACCCGCAAATGTCCTGACCACGGTCTCAGGAACAAAAAGACGTTCATTGGGTGAGGAAATACGAGAGGGCGTATCGAATGTTCAGGCTCTGCAACCTGATCTTGCAAGTTTTTCTGTCAGCCGGATGGCTGGTGTCGGTGACACACCCAAGTGTGGCGCAAGACACTCAATATCCATCTCGACCAGTTCGGATCATTGTCCCGTTTGCTGCGGGCGGGCCCACCGACATCGCGGCGAGGATCGTCGCCGACAAGCTTTCGAAGGCATGGGGACAGTCCGTCGTGGTCGAAAGCCGGCCTGGCGGCGGCAGCATGATTGGAGCGGCTGCGGTCGCCAATTCAAGTCCCGATGGGTACACAATGCTATTCGGGCCGAGCTCCGCATTGATCGAAGCCGTCCTGATGAGCAAGGACGCGCCCTTTGATCCGATCAAGAGCTTTGCTCCGGTCACCGAAGTCTACAAGCTTTCCGCGGGTTTGAGCATCAACAAGAAGGTTCCGGCCGCCAACCTGAAGGAACTGATCGCACTCTCGCGTTCGAAGCCTTTAACCTACTCGTCGTTCGGCGTTGGCACGGGTCCGCATCTCTTGCTTGAGACGTTCAAGAGTGCCGCCGGGATCGACGCCGTGCACGTCCCCTACAAGGGCAACGTACCGGGGCTCGCCGCCGTGGTCAGCGGCGAGGTCGACATGACCGGCGCCGGACTTGGAACCATCCGACCGCATCTGAAGTCCGGCGCGCAGAAACAGCTCGCCGTCGATGCCGAGCAAGAGTCGAAGCACGCCCCCGGCGTCCCCACCTTCAAGGCGCTTGGGTACCCGGACGTCAGCGGCGGTACGAAATTCATGGCCGTGTGGATGCCGGCAGGCACGCCGCCTGCGATCGTGGAAAAAGCCAATGCGGGTATTCGCGCGGCGCTCGACTCCGCTGAGTTCAAGGCTTTTCTCGACAAATTCGCCTACGACAAAGCGACCGCCACCACGCCGCAGGCGCTTGCAGACCTGGTACGTACCTCGCTTGAGCACTGGCGGCCGGTCATCAACAGTCTGAAAATTGGCGCGCGGCAACAATGATGCCGTTATTGCCATGATCCAACCGTTAAGGCGGCCGAAATGGCCGTCTCGTCCCTTGCACCCGGTGACTGTCCGCCTCCATGAAGAATCGTCTCGACGGCGGTGAAGCCGTTCTCGAAGCCCTGCGCAACCTCGACGTCGAGTACATCGTCTCATCGCCGGGTTCCGAGTGGTCCCCGGTTTGGGAGGCGTTGAGCCGTCAGACACAGGACAAGCTTTCGGGGCCGAAATTCATCCAGTGCTGGCACGAAACCCTCGCCGTCAACATCGCCAGCGGGTTCACCATGATGACCGGGCGCGTGCAGGCGGTGCTTCTGCACGCAGCGGCCGGAATGCTTCAGGGGGCGCTGGGTTTGTACGCTGCGATGCGGGCCGAAATCCCCATCGTCGTCCTCTCCGGTGAATCGGTGACGCTCGGCGAAGATCCCGCGGTGCCGATGGAGCCGCAGTGGTACGCCGGCGTCAGCGTCGGCGGCTCCAACCAGCTTATCGCACCTTTGGTGAAATGGGCCGGCCGCGTTCAGAGCCCCGTCACGCTCTACCGCAGCGTGATCCGGGCGGGCGAAATGGCCGTTCGGACGCCGCAAGGGCCGGTGCACCTGGATGTGCCCATGGAGTACCTCCTGCACGATTGGGGGCAAAACTCCGCCACGGAGGTACCACAGGCACCCAAGAAGGTTCCGACCGCCGATGTCATCAGCGGGCTGGCGCGCCAACTGGTGCAGTCCAGGAACCCGGTCATCCTCGCCGAGCACGCCGGCGTCGACGCCGCCGCATTCGCCGCGCTGGTGGCGTTTGTCGAAGCCCTGGCGATCCCAGTGGTTGGAAGCCCCAGCGCGAGCTGTGCGAATTTCCCGTACGACCATCCGCTCTGGCTCGGCGTGGGCAGTTACCAGCATCTCCAAGCGGCGGACTTTGTCGTGCTCGTCGGAGGACGAACGCCGTGGTACCCGCCGTCCAGCCGCCGCACCTCCGGACGGATCGTTGCGCTGAACGAACATCCAATGAAGGATTGGCTGGTCTATCAGAACCTGCAAGCCGACGAGTATCTCGAAGGAGATATTGCGGCCACGCTCGGCCTGCTGGTTCAGGAAGCGCATGCCATCGGCATCAATCCTGCCGTGGTCGAGGCGCGAGCGCGGAAGTGGCGCGAGGCGCACGACCGTTACGTCGCAGAAACCAGCAGCCAGCGGCTTGCGGCGCGGCAAAGCAACAAACTGAATGTGCCGGCGATCTGCGAGATCCTGACCAGATTGATGCCGCCCGAGACGATCTATGTCGAGGAGACCATCACGCACGCAACTGCGTTGCGTCATCATTTACCGCTGAACCGCGCCCAGTCGTTTTTCCGGCACAACGGCGGAGGGTTGGGCCAGGGGATCGGCATATCGCTCGGTATCAAACTCGCCGCGCCGGAACGGCCCGTCGTCTTTCTCGCGGGCGACGGCAGCATGCTGTACAATCCGATCGTTCAGGCTTTGGGAGCATCGAAGAATCATAAATTGCCTCTGCTCATCGTCGTTTTCAACAACAGCAGTTACGCTTCGATGAAGGGCGGCCATCAGGTGTTCTACCCCGACGGCGTGGCGAGCCGGCAAGGCTATGAGTTCGGGGTCAAGATCGACGCGCCCCCGTTCGACGAATTGGGCGTGCCTTTCGGATGCTTCTTCGGAGCCCGCGTGGAATCGGCCGACGAATTCGAAAGCGCTCTCGTGCAAGCAACGGCCGCAATGGCAGATGGCCGGACCGCCATCATCAACGCCGTGGTTCCGGACGAAGGGCGGGCCTTAAACCCGGCGTCAAAGGCCTCGTGAGGCAGTGACGCCGGCGCCGGTCGGCGTCCGGCCCCGCGCCGTTTACTCGCTAGCCCGCGCCGACCTTGAGCTTGAGCAGCCGGTCGGCGTTGCCGTGCGTGAGTTTCTCCTTGTCGGCTGGCGACAGCGCGACCGCGTCTAGGAATTCGCGGCCGGGCTTATTCGGTGCATACGGGTAGTCGACCGAGAACATCAGCCGGTCGATGCCGAAGGTCTGCAACGCCGCCAGGAACGGCGGCTGAGTGAACACGCCGCTGGTGGTGACCCACACCTGCTCGACGATGGTCTGGCTGACGGTGCGACTGAGGTGATCGCTGTCGAGCGCGCCGACATCGTCGATGCGCGCCAGCATGACAGGCAGCATTTCGCCCATATGGCCGATGATGAGCTTGAGCTTCGGATGCTTGTCGAGCGTTCCCGACAGCACGAGCCGCAGGACGTGGATGGCGGTCTCGGAGTGCCAGCCCCAGGCGGCGGATTCGAGCACCCGGCCGGCGCCTGCTGGCAGGTCGGAATAGTACGCTTGGCGCACCGCTTCGGGCGGCAGATGCGGATGGATATAGATCGGAACGTCAAGCTCGACCGCGGTCGCGAGTAGCGCGTCGTAGCTCGGATGGTCGAGGAAGCGGCCCTCCGTGGTGCCGTTGATCAGTGTGCCGACGAAATGCAGGTCCTTGACGGCGCGCGTCAACTCCGCCGCGCAGGCATCGGGGCTCTGCATCGGCATCGCGGCGAAGCCGGCGAAGCGGTCGGGATGGCGCGAGATTGAAGTTGCCAGATAGTCGTTCGCCTCCCGCGCAATGTCGACGCCCTCGGCGCCGGCCACCAGGTCGGGGCCGGGGCCGGTGCCCGAGAGCACCTGCACGGTGATGCCGGCTTCGTCCATGTACTTGAGCCGTTGCTCGCCGATCTCGGGCAGGAGCTCGAGCGGGTTGACGCCGGTCGCGGGAGCTTTGCGAGGCTTGAAGCCTCGGCGGCTGATGGCGCCAGGATCGATGCGGCGAACCAGCGCCGGAACGGTGAAGTGCTCCTCAAGTGCAACCACGCGCATTCGTCAACTCCTCCCTCGTTTCCCGGTCTTGTTGCATTCCGCGCCCGGCCTCACAAGCGGACCCATGGTGCGGCGTGCGCGGTGGGGCCATCCGCCGGGCGCATACGTGGCAATAAACGGCGAACGGCACAGCGCCGTCCGGTTCTGTCTATTCGTATCTCGACATCCGCACCGGATTGATCTGGCCGCCGTCCATGTCGATGCTCGTGCCGTGAACCCAGCGGCCGGCGGGCGACGTCAGGAACCGGATCAGGCCGGCGATATCGGCAGGCGTGCCGAAGCGGGTAATGTCGAGCTCCTTGCGGTGGTGGTCGATCGCCTCCGCCTCGCTCATGCCGGTCTTCCGCATGATGATGCCGAGCCGGTGGCGCAGGCGGTCGGTGTCGACGTTGCCGGGATTGACCGCCACCACCTGTACGCCGTCGCGCTTGCCGAGGTCGGCGAGCGCCTCCATGAAGGCGATGCCGGCAGCGACGACGGCCGCGCCGATCATATAGTCGGCCACCTTGGGCGCCGTCGTCGTGCCGCAGATGAACACGACCGAGCCGCCGCGCTCCTTAAGCAGCGGCCACATCTCCCGGCTCAGCCGGACGTGGGCGAAGAACTTCAGCGCGAATCCGTCCTGCCAGTCGCGGTCGGTCAGCGTGAACAGGCTCCCGCGCTTCACGCCGCCGGCGTTGTTGACCAGAACGTCGAGCCGGCCGAATTCGTCGCGCACAATCCCGGCGAGCCGCTCCGGCTCGCCTTCCTGCGTCAGGTCCGCGGCGTAAATGCAGGCCCGGCGGCCGAGCGCGCGCACTTCGCCAGCGGCGCTTTCGAGCAGCTCTTTGTCGCGCGCGGTGAGGACGATGTCGCAGCCGCCGGCGGCGAGTTCGAGAGCGACGCCTTTGCCGATGCCCCGGCTCGCACCCGTGATCAGCGCGGTTCTTGCACTCAATTGCGGGCCTCGTCGATCGATAAGGTGCGCTGGCGGTGGCGCTCGCTCGCACACCGTCCCGCTCGCACTATAGTGGCTGATATTGCGTTGCGCAGGCGAACTGGCGCGGGCGACCCGCACGACCGCGAAACTCACCGCCGTCCAGTGCTTGAAAAGGTCCAGTCGCCGGCGAAAACAGATGCCGAATCCATCTGCATCGATCCGAAAAATGGATTCCGGGCCCGGCCTTGCGGGCCGTTCCGGAATGACGCCGAAAGGGACAGCGAAATCTTACTTCGACGCCGCCTCGGCGGCCGCGGGCTCGGCCGCCTGATGGTCCTGGCGCTCGGTGATGCGGGCACGCTTACCGCGCAGGCCGCGCAGATAATAGAGCTTGGCGCGGCGGACCTTGCCGCGGCGCACGACCTTGATCGAGTCGACCATCGGCGAATAGAGCGGGAACACGCGCTCGACGCCCTCGCCGTAGGAGATCTTTCGGACGGTGAAATTCTCGTTGAAGCCCGAGCCCGCGCGGCTGATGCAGACGCCCTCATAGGCCTGGATGCGGGTGCGCTCGCCTTCCACCACCTTGACGTTGACGATCACCGTGTCGCCCGGTCCGAATTCCGGGATCTGCTTGCCGGCGCTCAATTTTTCGGCCTGCTCGCGCTCGAGCGTTTGAATCAGGTTCATGGCAATTCTCCGTCGGCAGCGCCGTTTCGGCAGGCGCGCGGTCTGACTGTCTGTCCGGGTCGGGCGAGCTTCTACGCTAAAGAATGGGTGTTGTCACCCTTTCGGGCCCGCTTTATTGGGCGTTTTGGCCCGGAAGGCCGTCCACAGGTCCGGCCGGCGGTCCCGGGTGAGATGTTCGGCCTCGGCCTGCCGCCACGCCGCGATTTTGGCGTGGTCGCCGGAGGTCAGGACGTCCGGAATGGAACGGCCCTCGAACACCTGGGGCCTGGTGTATTGCGGGTATTCGAGCAGCCCGTCCGAGAAGCTCTCGTCCGCGCCCGAGGCCTCCTTGCCCATGACGCCGGGCAGGAGCCGCACGCAGGCGTCGATCAGCACCATGGCGGCGAGTTCGCCGCCCGACAGGACGTAGTCCCCGATCGATACCTCTTCGAGGTTTCGGGCCTCGATCAGGCGCTGGTCGACCCCCTCGAACCGGCCGCAGACGAGGACTGCGCCGCCGCCCTCCGCCAATGCCCGGACTCGCGCCTGGGTCAGCGGGCGGCCGCGCGGGCTCATCAGCAGGCAGGGCCGGGCATTGGCTTCAAGGGTTGCGGCATCGATGGCGCGTGCCAGCACGTCGGCGCGCATCACCATGCCGGGGCCGCCGCCGGCCGGCGTGTCGTCGACCGAGCGATGCCGGTCGGTCGCGTGCGCGCGGATGTCACGCGCATCGAGCGACCACAGGCCGGCCGCAAGCGCCCGGCCCGCCAGGCTGTCGCCGAGCGGCCCGGGAAACATGCCGGGGAAGATGGTGAGCACCGTCGCGCGCCACATGGTCTCTTGAGCCTTCGTGGTTTCTTGAATGAACCTTCGTGCCACACTCTCTTTGCCACACGTCGGCTCTTTCCGCTGCCTCCCCCCTTGTAGGCCCTTGTGGGGGAGGGATTGGGATGGGGTCATTGTTGCGCGACCGAGTTCTACGACCGCTACGCCCCTTCCCAACCCTCTCCCACAAGGGTCCTTCCACCCGTGCGTCCGTTCGTCACACACGGATGATGCAATCGGGATGTCCTCGTGAAGTGCAGCTTGGCATTCACGGCTCGTCGTTCCGGCAATAATCACGCTCGAACTCTGTGTTTGCGGGGCAGCCGGTCCGTCTGTCGGATTGATCCTTCGGACCTCTTATGGATACTTCGGCGAAGCTTTCTGTCGACGTTCCGGGATCGTGATCGCTGCAAATGGACGAACGTCCCGGCCCAGCCTCGCTTGCCGCGCTTTGCAACGCACTGCTGAAGGGCCGCGAGCCGCCGCCGGCGCGCGCAGTCGCCCGCCTCGCGTCCTATCGCTGGTTCGTCGTCGGAACCGTCTGCATCGGCGCCTGCATGGGGCAGGTCGATTCGAGCATCACGCAGCTCATACTGCCGCGGCTCGAGATCGACTTTGATGCCCGGCTCAGCACCGTGAGCTGGGTCGCGATCGCCTACCTGCTGACGATGGCGGGCTTCCTCCCGGTGTTCGGCCGCGTCGCCGACATGTTCGGCCGCAAGCTGCTCTACACCGGCGGCTTTCTCATCTTCGTGCTCGGCTCGGCGCTATGCGGTTTTGCGCCAAACCTGCCGGCGCTGATCGCTTTCCGCGTGCTCCAGGCCATCGGTGCGGCTCTCCTGTCGTCGAACAGCGTCGCCATCGTGGTGACCGCCGCCGGTCCCGAGGAACGCGGCCGCGCGCTCGGCATCATGGCGGCGGCGCAGGCCATCGGGCTGAGCGCAGGCCCGGCGATCGGCGGGCTGGTGCTCGATACGCTCGGCTGGCAATGGGTGTTCTGGATCAACGTGCCGGTCGGGCTTGCCGCCGCCGTCATGGGCTGGTTCGTGCTGCCGCCGACCGGCGGCCTTGCCGTGGGCGAGCGGTTCGACTGGACCGGCGCGTTCCTGATCCTGCCCGCGCTAACGGCCCTGATCGCCGCGGTGAACGAGGCCCACGTCTGGGGCCTCGCGTCGCCAGCTTTTCTCGCCGGTGTACTGGGGGGCTTCGGACTCCTGCTGTTGTTCGTGGTCGCCGAACGCCGGGCCCGCAATCCGCTCATGGACCTCGCGCTGTTTAGCAGCGGCGCGTTTGCAACCGGCAATGCGGCGAACCTGATCTCCTACGCCATGCTGTTCGGCTTGTTTTTCCTGATGCCGTTCGTCTTCATTCGCGTCTATCAGGAGACGCCGCTGATGGCCGGGCTTCGGCTGTCGATCGTGCCGGTGATGCTCGGCCTCACCGCGCCCTTCAGCGGGGCGCTGTCCGATCGCCTTGGGGCGCGCGTACTGTCCGCATCGGGCATGGCGGTCTGCGTGGCCGCCATGGGGCTGCTCTACGCCGTGCTCAACGGCAGCGCGGCGTCGCTGCCGGCCGTGATGCTGGCGCTGGCCGCGGTCGGCGTAGGGCAGGGGATGTTCACCTCGCCCAACAGCAATTCGATCATGGCCGCGGCGCCCGAGCGGCTCGCCGGCGAGGCCGGCAGCCTGATGAACGTGATGCGCGCCTGCGGCATGAGCATCGGCATTGCGGCGAGTTCGGCGTTGCTGTCGTGGCAACTCGAGGTGCTGACCGGCCGCGTGAGCGGTACCGTCGGCGTCGCTGCCGATGCGCTCGTCGGCGCGTCCCGCGCCGTGGTGCTTCTGCTTGCCGTGCTCGCCGCCGCCGCTGGCGTGATCTCGCTCTTCCGCCCGCAGAAGTAGATCTTTGTGGCTCGGCCGCGCGACAAGCGCGGTGCGCTCCCCTTCCCACAAGAGGGAGGGTGAAGGAAGTGGCGCCCTCTCAGCGTTGACTACCCCAGCAGCTTGTCGAGCGTGATCGGCAACTCGCGCACACGCTTGCCGGTGGCGTGATAGACCGCGTTCGCGACTGCCCCCGCGACGCCGACGATGCCGATCTCGCCGACGCCCTTGAGGCCGAGCGGATTGCTGTCGTCCGGCTCGTCGACGAAGATCACCTTGATGTCGTGGATGTCGGCATTCACCGGCACGTGATATTCGGCGATGTTGGCGTTCATGATGCGCCCGAAGGTGTCATCGATCAGGGTCTCCTCGTGCAGCGCCATGCCGATGCCCCAGACCACGCCGCCGAGAATCTGGCTGGCGGCGGTCTTGGTGTTCAGGATCCGCCCGGCCGCGACCGCGCTGACGGCGCGCATGACTCGGATCACGCCGAGCTGCTCGTCCACCTTCACTTCGACGAAATGCGCCACGTGCGTGTTGTTCGCCTTCGAGTGATCGTCATCGGGAGTGGTGGTCTTTTCCTGCTGGATGCGGTCCATCTTGCCGTGCCGCATCGCATCGGCAATCGCCACCGCGCGTGAGGCGTCGCGTTTGCTCACCAGCTTGCCGTCGGCGAGCGTGACCTCGTCGGGCGTGGCATTCCCCAGAGGAGAATTCGGCATCTGCTTGGCGAGGCGCAGCAGCTCGTCGCGGATGGCGCCAGCAGTCTTCATGATCCCATTCGCCACCGAAGTCGCGATCCACGATCCGCCTTCGACGGGCGATTGCGGCAGGCTCGAGTCGCCGAGCTTGATGCTGATGTTGTCGAGCGGCAGGCCGAGCATGTCGGCCGCGACCTGCGCCATGATGGTGTAGGTGCCGGTGCCGATGTCCGAGGTCGCGCATGCCACCTCGACATGGCCGTTGGCGGTGAGCGCGATGCGCACCGTGATCGGCACCTGCAGGGCTTCCCAGACACCGGTCGCCATACCCCAACCGACCAGATCGCCGCCGTCGCGCATCGAGCGCGGCTCAGGGTTGCGTTTGCTCCAGCCGAACGCCTCCGCGCCCTGGCGGTAACATTCGCGTAGCGCCTTGCTGCGGAATGGCTTGTTTTCGTTCTGGTCAAGGTCCGAATAGCAGCGCAGGCGGAGTTCGACCGGGTCGAGCTTGAGCTTGACCGCGAGCTCGTCCATCGCGGATTCTAGCGCGAACAGCGCGGTGGCGGCGCTCGGCGCGCGCATGTCGCCCGGGGTGGAGAGATCGAGCCGCGCCAGCCGGTGGACGTATTTCGCATTGGGCGACTTGTAGAGCAGACCGGACCAGCCGGTCTCCTGGCGATGGAATTCCTCATACTGCGACGTCACCGTCACGGCATCGTGGGTGATGGCGTCCAGCGTGCCGCCGGTATTGGCGCCGAGCGCGATGCGCTGGATCATCGCCGGCCGGTAACTCAGCGCGTACATCTGCGCTCGTGTCAGCACGACCCGTACCGGACGCTCGAGCGCACGCGCCGCCAGCACTGCCAGCACCACCTGAAACTGCGGGCGCAGGCCCGAGCCGAATCCGCCGCCCATGAAGGGCGACATGACGCGGATATCGTCAGGTTCCATGCCGAATACGCCGCAGAGATACTTCTGCACGTTCTGAACGCCCTGGGTCTTTTCGTAGACCGTGAGTTTGCCATCCGCCTCGATGACAGCCGTCGAGGCATAAAGCTCCATCGGATTGTGATGCTCGTTCGGAACGAAATATTCGGCTTCGTGACGAACTGCCGCCGCGGCCATCGCCCGGTCGGGATTGCCGCGGGTTTTCGGCGGCGCAAACGCGGTCTCCGACGGAGACGCTGGAGCCTTGACCGGAACAGCCGCGTCGCGCTGGCGATAAATGTCCGTGACGTGCGCTTGCGCTTTGTATTCCACCCGGACCAGCGACGCCGCAAACTGCGCGATCTCAGACGTCTCGGCCACCACCAGCGCGATCGGTTGGCCGTTGAACATGACCTTGTTGTCGTAGAGCGGCCGGAACGGCGACCCGTCCGGCGCCACGTCGTCCTTATAGGCTTCGTCCTTGTCCGCCATCTCGGGGCGGTTGTCGTGAGAGAGGACGTCGATCACGCCGGCGACCGCGAGCGCTTCGCTCGCGTCGATGCGCGTGATGCGGCCCTTGGCGATGGTCGCGCCGACGACGATGCCGTAGGCCAGATCCGGTGCGCTGAACTCGGCGGCATATTTTGCCGTGCCGGTGACCTTGGCGCGTCCGTCGACGCGAGAGGTCGGGGTGCCGATATAGGGCGTCATTGATTTGCTCGCTTGACGTTGTTGCGGGACTGCGATGGCGACTTGTTGCGCAGCTTCCGTACCCCCACCGTATCCGAGCACGCCGAGCGCAACCGCGCTCTGCAAGACATTCCGGCGGTTGATGTCGCTCGAACTTGATCGGCGAAAACGGGACGAACTGCTGCGGGTCATGACCGCCTCACGCGATCTTCTTGTTGGACTGCACCTGGGGGGTACCGTTCGCCGCCTGCTTTAGCGTGCGGATCGCGGTCCGGCGGGCGAGTTCGATCTTGAACTCGTTGTGCGAATATCCTTTCGCGCCGTGCAGCAGCAGTTCGGCGGCGCGGGCAAAAGCTGTTTCGTCCGCCTTCTGTCCGCGCAGCACCGCTTCCGCCTCGGGAACGCGCCACGGCTTGTGGGCGACGCCGCCGAGCGCGACGCGCGCTTCCGCGATGCGGTCGCCGTCCATCTCCAGGCCCACGGCGGCCGACACCAGCGCGAACGCATAGGACAGGCGGTCGCGGATTTTGAGGTAGCTGTAATTCTTGGCGAAGCCGCGCCCCGGCAGTTCGATCGCCGTGATGATCTCACCGCGCTCGAGATTGTTGTCGCGTTCGGGCGTATTGCCGGGCAGGCGATGGAAATCCCCGATCGGGATCACCCGATCGCCCGCCGGGCCGGTCACATGAACCTTCGCTTCCAGCGCCGCGAGCGCGACGCACAGATCGGAGGGATGGGTCGCGATGCAGGAATCGCTCGTGCCCAGGATCGCGTTGATGCGGTTGATGCCCTTGATGGCGGAGCAGCCGCTGCCCGGCTCGCGCTTGTTGCAGGGGGTCGTGACATCGTAGAAATAAAAGCAGCGCGTTCGCTGCACCAGGTTGCCGCCGGTCGACGCCATGTTGCGCAACTGTTGCGAGGCGCCGGCGAGGATCGCGCTCGACACCAGCGGATAGCGCCGTTCGATCTGCGGATGATAGGCGAGATCGGTGTTAGGCACGAGCGCGCCGATCTTGAGGCCGCCCTGTGCGGTTTCCTCGACCCGGTTGAGCGGCAGCCGCGAGATGTCGATCAGCCGCGCCGGATGCTCGACCTCGTATTTCATGAGATCGATGAGGTTCGTGCCCCCGGCAATGAATTTCGCCCCGGGATCGGCCGCGATCTGGCGCACCGCGTCGGCCACGTCTGTAGCGCGCGAATACTGGAAGTTGATCATGCCTTGCCTCCCATCGCGGTCATCGCCTGCTGGATGGCCGCCACGATGTTCGGATAGGCGCCGCAGCGGCAGATGTTGCCGCTCATCAGCTCGCGGATTTCGTCCGGTGTCTTCGCCTTGCCTTCGGCAATGAGGCCCGCCGCCGAGCAGATCTGTCCGGGCGTGCAGTAGCCGCACTGGAAAGCATCGTGGTCGATGAACGCCTGCTGCAGCGGGTGCAGGGCGCCGCCGGCGGCGAGTCCCTCGACGGTGGTGACCTTGGCGCCGTCCTTCATCACCACCAGTGTCAGGCAGGAATTGACCCGCCGGCCGTCGACCAGGACCGTGCAGGCGCCGCACTGACCGTGGTCGCAGCCCTTCTTCGTCCCGGTCAGGTGGAGGCGGTCGCGAAGCGCATCGAGCAGGGTGGTCCAGGGTTCGGCCTGCAGGGTGCGGGTCTCGCCGTTGACATCGAGCGTGATGGTCATGGCCGCCGCGGGAACGCTCTTGTCTGCGGGAGCTGTAAGGAGTCGTTGGTCCATGCGATTCTCCAATCCGCGTCAGTCGTCCGGCACCGACAGCGTGCAAAGCGCTTCACTACTTTCGACTTACATTTATTCGTAACAACGATGCGAAGCGCGAAGTTCCGGCCGCCGTTCGCGTGGCGGCTCATGAGGCTTGGCAGCAACCAGCAGCCCCCGTCTTGATCACAATTGCCGTGAACCGGTAGCAATTGCGGCGCCGGTCTGCGGTGCGGCCCGATCCGCTTTGCCGAGAAGTTAGGCTGGTGCGCTCGTCCGTATGGCCATAGCCTTGCGTATATCTGTCCGTCTGCCAATTTGCGGAAAGCTCGCATTCCAACGCAGGTATTCGCCGTGCGCCTCCTGACCACCGCCGAAGTCGCCGATTACCTTCGGATCAAGGAGCGCAAGGTCTACGAGATGGTGTCGGAGGCCGCGATCCCGTGCACCAAGGTGATGGGCAAGTGGCTGTTTCCCAAGGAGCAGATCGACCACTGGCTTTCCGCAAATCTGGTCCGGCCGGATGGCATGACGCCGGCGGAGCCGATGCCGATCGTCGGCGGCAGCCACGATCCGCTCTTGGAATGGGCGCTACGCGAGAGCCTTTCAGGGCTTGCGACCCTGCCGGAGGGGAGCGAAGCGGGACTGCGCCGGTTCGTCGCCGGCGAACTGGTCGCGGCCGCGATTCATCTGCATTCGCTCGAGGACGAGGCGGTCGATGCCAATGTCGAGGCGATGCAGGTCGAGGCCACTCTCTATGACGCGGTTTTGATCGGGTTTGCGGGGCGCGAGGTCGGGTTGCTGAGGGCGCCGGGCAATCCGCTGGGCCTGCGCGACCTGCAGGACGTGGCGACGCGGCGGGCGCGGCTGGCGGTGCGTCCCGAGGGCGCCGGTGCGCAGCTTCTGCTGCTGTCGCTCCTCCACCGCGCGAAAATCCCCAGTGATCGCCTCACTTTAGTAAGTCCCGCTTGTCCCACCGGGCCGGATGTGGCGCAGGCCATCCGCGCGGGGCGCGCCGATTGCGGCGTCGCGATCCGCGCCGTGGCGAATGCGGCCGGCCTCGACTTCGTGCCGATCCTGTGGGAGCGCTTCGACCTCGTCGTGCGGCAGCGGCACTATTTTCGCCCGCAACTGCAGGCGTTCGTGCGGTTTCTTCTGAGCGATGCCATCAAAGCCCGCGCGGCCGAACTGGGCGGGTACGATCTCGCGGGCGCCGGACAGGTCCGCTTTGCACCGTGAGGCTCGCGACGAGCCGTTCTTCGGCGCACTTCCCAGGTACTGGCCGCTATCAAGCGCCCTCCTCCCGCCGCAGAACACCTCTTCGGGCGCGTTCCCGCGAGCGGAAGACTATGGCGGCCAGCCGATTGGACCGGTCTGCTGGATCAGCTTGGCGATCGACAAAATCCTGGGCTCGTCGAACCGCGGCGCAATGATCTGCAATCCGACCGGCAATCCGTCGGCGGTCTTGCCGGCCGGTACGCTGCACGCCGGCAGACTGACCAGTGTCACCAGAAACGCCGGCGCGATCCAGTCGACATAGTTCTCGAACTTTCGCCCGTTGATCTCCGATGGAAAATTCATCGTGACCGGGTACGGCCGCACCGGCGCCGCCGGCGTAATCAGAACGTCGAAGCGATCGAACAACTCGCGGAAGCGTTGAAAGACCTTGAGCCGGGTTTGCTCCGCCTTGGCAAGATCGAGCGCCGTCACTTTCAGCCCGGCTTTGACGTTGCCTTTGAGATTTTCACCAAACTGTTCCAGTTGTTCGAGGCGGGCGAACTGCTGTCCCACCATCCAGGCGCCGCGCCAGGTCTGATAGGGATCGCGTCCGTCAGACACATCGAAGGACACCTGCTCGACCGCTGCGCCAAGATCGCCCAGACGATGAGCCGCCTGCTGGCAGATCGCGTCGATCTCGGAATCGACGCCGATGCCGGCAATGTCGGATGCATAGGCGACTCGCAGACCTTTGCAATCCTCGGCCTGCTCGACGACCGCGAGCGCGCTCGTCCAGGGCGGCGCCATCGACATCGGCGAAAGCCGGCTCAGCCCGACCATCGCGTCGAGCATCATGGCGGCATCCTCGGCGGTGCGCGCCAGCGGCCCGTGCACCTGGCCGAAGTCCCAAGCGAGCGGCATCGGATAGTTCGGCGTCAGCCCGGGGGTCGGCCGGATGCCGACAATGCCGCAGAACGCGGCCGGAATGCGGATGGAGCACCCGAAGTCGGTGCCCTGTGCGAGCGGCAGCATGCCGGTTGCGACCGCGACTGCCGAGCCGCCCGACGAACCGGCTGGGCTCAGCTCCGGATTCCATGGATTGCGCGTCGCGCCGAACACCGGGTTGACCGTATTGGCGCCGGTGGCGAATTCCGGCGTGTTGGTCTTGGCGAGCACGATCGCGCCGGCGGCCTTGAGGCGGCGGACCACCTCGGCGTCCTCCTGCGGGACGTTGTCCTTGTAGAGTGGCGAACCGAAGGTGGTGCGGATGCCGGCCGTGAGGGTGATGTCCTTGATGCCGATCGGCAGCCCGTGCAGCGGCCCGACCGGCTCGCCACGCCCGACCGCCGCCTCGGCCGCGCGGGCTGCCGCCCGTGCTTCATCCGTCGCCAGCGTGACGATAGCATTGAGCCTGGGATTGACGCGGTCGATCACCGCGAGGTGCGCGTCCAGCACCTCCACCGGGCTCACGGCGCGATTGCGCACCAGCGCAGCGAGTTCGCGCGCGGTCTTCCGTGTCAGCGACTCGTCCGCGACAGCCGTCACTTGCCGGACCAGTGTACGAACCGGCGCTCGATCAACAGAAACATCAGGTTGAGGCCGTAACCGAGCGCCCCCGCCGCGAAGATCGCGGCGTACATGCGGGGCATGTCGAACAACTGTTGCGCTTCAAACACGCTATGGCCGAGCCCGTCCTGCGAGCCGATGAACATCTCCGCCACCACGATGATGACGAGTGCGAGCGATACGCCGTTGCGCAGGCCGACGAAGGTCTGCGGCAGCGACTCCAGCAGCATCACATCGAACAGCACGCGCAGCCGCGACGCCCCCATCACCTTCGCGGCGAGCAGCCGCGTCTTGCGTGCATTCATCACCCCATAGGCGACGTTGAACAGAATCACCAGAATGGCGCCGAAGGCCGCGACCGAAATCTTGGTTTCGTCGCCGACGCCGAACAGCACGAGAAACAGCGGGAACATCGCCGAGGCCGGCGTCGAGCGGAAGAAATCGATGACGAATTCGAGCGAACGGTAAATCTTCTCGGACGAGCCGAGGACGATGCCGAGCGGGATGGCGATCACCGCGGCGATCGCCGTCGCCCACAACGTCCGCTCGGCGGTGCGCAGGAAATCGTTGCCCAGCTTTCCGCCGTTGAGGCCCTCCCACAGCGCTGCAAAGGCAGCCTTCGGCGGTGGCAGCAGGATCGGGTCGACCAAGCCGCCATGCACCGCGGCGGCCCAGATCGCCAGCAGCCCTATGACGCCGACGATCGGCAAAAGCGGTTCCAGTCGGCGGGCAATCATGCGCGACGAACCTCGCGCTGGAAGATATCGAGGCAATGCGCTTTGATGCGCACAAAGTCGGCGTCGGACAAGGTGGCGTTTGTGCGCGGGCGGGGAACCTCGACCAGCGTGAAATCGGCGACCCGCGCCGGATGGCGCGACAACAGCAGCACGCGGTCGGCAAGGTAGACCGCCTCCTCGAGATCGTGCGAGACGAGCACCATGGTGGTGCCGCTTTCCATGAACAGGCGCTGCAATTGCTCGCGCATGAACAGCGTCATCTCATAGTCGAGTGCCGAGAACGGCTCATCGAGGAACAGGATCTCCGGCTCGACCACCAGCGCGCGCAGGATGGACACCAGCTGCTGCTGGCCGCCGGACATCTGGTAGGGATACAGATTGAGGTCGAGCTTGATGCCGAGATGCTCGACCAGCTTTTCGGTGCGCGCTTTTCGCTCCGCCGGCGGCACTTTCATAATTTTGAGCGGGTAGGCGATGTTGTCGAAGGCGCGCAGCCAGGGAAACAGCGCCTCGCGATAGTTCTGGAATACGTATCCGAACTTGATCTCGTCGAGGTGCATGCCGTCGAACAGAATCTCGCCGGCGTCGACGGGAATCAGCCCGGCGATCATGTTTATCAACGTGCTCTTGCCGCAGCCGTTGGGGCCGAACACCGAAATCAGCTCGCCGCGCGGGATGTCGAGATCGAAGTTGTCGTAGATGATCGCCTTGTCGAACCGCTTGCTGAGCCCGCGGATGGTGACGTGCGGCCGTTTGCCGGCGACGCCGACCGACGGCGCCGACGGGATGTCCATCGGCGCCGTCTGATTCAGGGCGTGCTGGATTGCGCTCATCGCACGTCTGTGATCGTGGGTGAGTTCCTCAGAACGACTTCAGGAACTTCTTGACGTCGACCTTCTCCGGCACGACGCCGACCTGGGTACCGAAGTCGGCGAAGGCCTGCAGGTAGCCGAGCTGCTTGGGGCTCATGTCCTTGGTCATGATGTAGCCAAGCGGCGGCACCGCGTCGACCAGATCGGGCGGCGTCAGGGTGTTCTTGGCGAGGTACTTCTGGGCCTCCTTCGGATTAGCCTTGATGTAATCGATCGCCTTGGACCACCCCTGCGCAAAGCGTTTGGCGACGTCGGGCCGCTTGGCGATGAAGTCGCTGGTAAAGGCGCATCCGGCCGCGTAGGCGTCGGCGTCGGGATGCCCGAGAATATACTTGGCGATCACACCGTCTTCGACGGTCTTGGCGGCGTTCAGCCTGTGCATGATCGTTGCTGACGGCTCGAGCGTGTAGCCGCCATCGAACGTACCGGCTTTCATGGCATTGACGTGCTGACCCATGTCGAGCTGGTCGATGGTATAGTCGCCGTCCTTCAGGCCGACCTTGGCGAGAATGCCCTTGGCGGTGTTGAGATTGGCCGGGCCCGGCGCCGACATCAGCTTGAGGCCCTTGAAGTCCTTCAGCGACTTGACCTTGTCGACGAGGCCCTCGCGGACGACGAACTGCTCCATCTTGTAGGTCGTGTTTTGGCTGTGCATTGCGATGTACATCGCCACGCCCGGCTTCTTCACGTCGGCGTTGAGCCCTTCGAGCGTCACCAGCACGGCCGAGACCTCGATCTGGTTGGTCATCAGCGCGGCGACGTTCGGCGGCCCGCCCATGAGCCGAATGGTTTCCGGCTCGATGTTCAGCTCCTTGAAGTAGCCGCGCTCGATCGCGACGAAATACGGCAGTGACGACGAGACCGGGAATACGCCGACCTTGACCTTGTCCTGCGCCGCCGCCTCCATGCCGCCGAGGCTCAGCGCCAAAAGCGCGCCTGCCAATATCCGCGATACCTGTCGACCCGTGATTGTCATGATCTAACTCCGCGTTTTCGCTTCGTTTTTCGGTTCTACCGGGCGAGGCCGGTCGCGCCGATGTGACTATCAAGCAAGCAAGGCTCGTGCCGTCGGGGTCATTCTCCTGCGTCGATGATGGCGATGACAGGCCCGCCGCCCTGCGGGCCTTGGTGCATCGCGTCCACAGACACGAACACCGCGGCATCACCGATCGCCGTTGCGGCGACGCCGCCCACCGCCGCTTTGATATGGCGGTGCCAGGATACGTCGGAATCGTCGAGCATGATCTGTCGCCGGCCGCGCAGCTTGCCGGTGCGGTCCGCCTCGCATTTCATGAAGCAATTGACGACGCGGCCGTTCAGGTCTTCGGCGCGCGGGCGTGCGGGAAGCTCGAGGCCGGCGCTGCGGATCGAGTCGTAGATGCCGTCGATGTCGAGCGCGTCCTTCATGATGGAGTGGCCGATGCGGTAGCGCCCGCCGGCGCCCGGCCGGTTGCCGAGCAGCACGATCTGCGCCTGCGTCAGCTCGACGCCCGAGGAGCAGGAGGCAACCGACGAATAGAGATCGAGGTCTTTGCAGATTTGCTCCGCGCGCGGCATTTTTATCTCGCCGAGTGCGACCGCGATGCCAAGCGCGGTGGTGCCGTTCGATACGCCCATCGACTCGTGCACCTCGCAGGCCGCGTCATGCCCGCGCGTCTGGGCGTCGGCTATGGCATCGATCGTCAGCAGCGGCGTCTTGGTCTGGACGTAATGCACGTCCTTCGGATCGGCGATGCCGGCGTCCTTCATGGCGGCCTTCACGGCGTCGGCGACCTTCTCGACCATGGCGGGGCGGCCGATGTCTTCCGGCAGGAGCTCGACGCTCATCGCGGTGCCGATGGCGAGCCGCGATTTCGACTGCGGGCCGGTCTTGGCGTTGGCGGCGAACACCGTGGCGTGCGGCGTGATCACGCCGTCGCAGCCGCCCGACCACACCATCGGAATTTTTGCGACGTCGGCCTCGCCGCGCTTGCCGTGCTTGAGCAGCACGCGCCGGAACGCCTCGTCGGCGAGGATGCGGGTGAAGTCGTTGACGCCGCCGTTGCCTTCGGTCTTGCCGATCACCGCCACGACTTCGTCGGCGGCGAACTGTCCGTTGGCGATACAGGCTTCGAGGCCCGACGCGTCCTTGACGGTCTTGAGTTCGATCTTCGCAACTTCAATCGCCATCGTGTTAAACGCTCCTCATTCGAGGTTTGGCTTCGCCGCGCAGCATGACGTCGAATCCCGGACCGCGGTCAATCATTTTCGGCTGCGCACGCGCCGCGCGAAGGTCATCCCGCAATCGCGCAGTCTCGGCCGTGTCGATTTCGAATTCGGCGCCCTTGAGTGCGACGCCGTAATCGTCGCGCGCCGCCGCGGCCGAGACTTTGCCCTCGATCACGTCGCGCTGCACCAGTTCGGGTTCGCGCTCCAGCGGATCGCCCCAGCCGCCGCCGCCGGTGGTGACGACGCGCACAACCTGTCCGGCCAGTACCGGCTCACCGTCCACCAGTCCGCCGAGATCGCGCCCGGTGCCGCCGTGATCAACCGTGACGCAGAACGGCTGGCCGGCCTTGCCGCCGTTGAGGCCGTAGCAGCCGAGCCGCACCCGGTCGGCCGTCACGATGGTGCGGCAATCGACCAGCGCGCGGTAGTGCTTCTCGTAGCCGAGCCCGCCGCGGCGTTTTCCGGCGCCGCCGGAGTCGGTGCGCAGTGCGAGCTTCTCGACCAGCAGCGGGAAGCGGGTCTCGGTGAACTCCGCCGGCTGGTTGCGCGAGTCCGGCACGATGTGGATGGCGTCGTTGCCGTCGGCGTAATAGCGGCCGCCCGACCCGCCGCCCAGGACTTCGCGCGACAGAAACGACTTGCCGCCGGCGTCGATGCCGAAGAAGCCGGTGTAGCGGATGGTTTCCTGATCGGCCGGCATGCGCCCATTCACCGCCTGTGCAATGACGCCGGCCAACAGCCCCAGGCAGCGCAGCAGCACGAACGAGCGCGCATTGGTGGCGGCCGGCCACTCCGGTGTAATCAGCGTGCCCTTCGGCGGAAACACAATGTCGAAGATGTCGCAGACGCCTTCGTTGACGTGGATTTCGGCGGCACGCTCGGGGGTGTCGGTAAGGTTGCGCAGGATCGGTGCGATCCACTTGATCAGGAACGCGCCGCCCGCGTAGTCCGCCGGCCAGTTGATCGGCCCGGTGGATTGCGGATCGGTGCCGGTGAAGTCGAGCGTGATGCGGCCGTCGCGCTTGATCATCTTGAGTGCGAGCTTGTGCAGCTTCGGGTCGGTGACGCCGTCGTGCTCGACGTAGTCTTCCCAGACGTATTCGCCGTCCGCGATCTTCGGCAGGAGTTCGTTGCGGTAGATGTCGCGGCACTTGTCGAGGATGGCCTGGAAGCAGGCCTCCACCGTCTCGGTGCCGAAGCGCTCGAACAGCGACGCCATGCGCTGCGCGCCCATGATGCAGGCCTGGATCTCGCTGTCGAGGTCGGCCGCCAGCATGTCGGGGACGCGGGTGTTGCGCTTGATGATGGTGAACACCGCCTCGTTGCGCACCCCCTCGCTGTAGAGTTTGACCGGCGGGACCGCGAGGCCTTCCTCGAACACCGTGACGGCGGTGCCCGGCATCGAGCCCGGCACCCGGCCGCCGATGTCGTCGTGATGGCCGAAGGCCTGGATGTAGGCCACGACTTCGCCGCCGTGAATGACCGGCACCGTGCTGCACAGGTCGGGCAGGTGGCCGATCGAGCCTTCGGTCAGGTATGTGTCGTTCATCAGGAAGACGTCGCCCGGCCGCATGGTCTCGGGCGGGAAGTCGCGCACCACGGCGTTCGGCATCGCCGAATAGGACCGGCCGGTGAGCTTGCGGCAGTAGCGGTCGAACAGTCCGACGCGGTAGTCGTGCGCCTCGCGGATCATCGGTGAGCGTGCGGTGCGCTCGATGGCGTATTCGATCTCGGCCTCGATCGAGTTGAGCGTGCCCTCGACGATCTGCAGCACGATCGGATCGACCTCGCGCGCTGCGCGCTGCGGCGCGGTCGGCCAGGGATGCTGCAGGGCGGAGGCGGGTGGGGTCATGGGCGCACCTCGCGCGGCCGGCGGTTCGAGCGGACGATCAGCATGCCGTAGGGATCGACCTCCAGCGACTGGCCGGGAAAGACGACCGTGGTCGAGCCGAACTCCTCCACCACCGCGGGGCCATCCAGCCGGATGCCGGGGGGCAGTGTGGCGCGGTCGTAGACCGGCGTGTCGCGAAACGCGCCGTCGAAATAGACCGGCCGCATCTCCTTGCGGGCGGGCGTGGCGCCGGAGCGCTCCGGAAGTTTCGGAATGTCCGGCCGTTCGATCAGGCCGAAGCCCGAGACGCAGAAGTTCACCAGTTCGACCTTCTGCTGGCCCACATAGTTGTAACCGAAAGTGCGCTTGTGCGCGGCATGGAACGCGTCGATCAGGCCCTGCAGGAACTTGGCGTCGACCGCGCCGCTCGGCGCCGGCACCCGCACTT
Organism: Xanthobacteraceae bacterium; assembly: GCA_050179645.1. Classification (GTDB taxonomy): domain Bacteria; phylum Pseudomonadota; class Alphaproteobacteria; order Rhizobiales; family Xanthobacteraceae; genus VAZQ01. The sequence continues at coordinate 36,851 of JBFXEX010000045.1, forward strand.
CCATCGACTGGCCAGCATAGCGCACGTCCGCCTCGCGCACGAGGCGGCTACGCGAGCGCTCGATGCCGTCGCGGACCAGCGTCTCGACCGCATCCTGCTCGAGCCCGGTGTAGATCGCCGCAACGGCCCGAAGGTCGACCGCGTCCTGGTGCATCACTTTGGTGAGGATCCGGTCGGTGCGCCAGTCGACCGCGAGCAACCCGAACGCCGACAGGTTGCCCGGATTGAGCGGCACGATGCAGGCCTGCATGTTGAGCAGATCCATCACGGCCGGCGACTGCGCCGGGCCGGCGCCGCCGAACGAGAGGAGCGCAAAGCCGCGAGGGTCGATGCCGCGCTGGATGGTCATCTGCCGGATGGCATTGGCCTGGTTCCAGTTGGCGATCTCGATGATGCCGTGGGCGAGCTGCTCGGCGCTCATCTGCCCGGGCAATCGCGCCGCCAGCGACGCAATCCCGGCGCGCGAACGCGCCACGTCGAGCGCGATGCCGCCGCCGATCAGCGCCGCCGGAATCCGCCCGAGCGCCAGGTTGGCGTCCGTGATGGTCGGCTCGTTGCCGCCGCGCGGGTAGCACATCGGTCCGGGCTCGGCGCCGGCGCTCTTCGGCCCGACCTTGAGATGGCCCTCGCGCGTGATCCAGGCGATCGAGCCGCCGCCGGTGCCGATGGTCTCGATGTCGATCATCGGAATGCGCACCGGGAACGCGCCGACCGCGCCGCTGTTGGTGACATGCGCCCGGCCGTTTTCGATCAGGCAGAGATCGGTCGAGGTGCCGCCGGCATCGAGCGTGACGACATTCGGGAAGCCAGCCATCTCGGCGACCACGGCACTGCCGAGCGCGCCCGCGGCGGGACCCGACAGAGCGGTGGTGATCGGCTTGCGCACGACCTCGGTGGGGCTTGCCACGCCGCCGCTCGATTGCATGACCAGGAACGGCTTGTCCTTGAGCGCGCCGAGTTCGTCCTGCACGCGCCGCAGATAGCGTTCCATGTGCGGCTTGACGAACGCGTCGACCAGCGTGGTGACTGCGCGCTCGTATTCGCGATATTCGGGCAGGACGTCGCACGACAGCGACAGCGCGCAATCGGGGTATTCCTCGGCGACGATTTCGGCCGCCCGGCGCTCATGCGCCGGATTGGCGTAGGAGTGCATCAGGCAGAGGCCGACCGCGCGGATGTTTCGCTCGCGGAAGAATCGCGCTGCCGTGCGGACGCTGCTCTCGTCCAGCGGGCGCAGTTCTTCGCCGCGGAAGTTCAGGCGACCGCCCGCCTCGCGCACGCAGTGCAGCGGGACGATCCGATCCGGCTTCACCCAGAAATACGAGTTGCCATAGCCTTCCGGCACCGACTGGCGGGCGATCTCGAGAATGTGGCGGAAGCCTTCGGTGACGATCAGGCCAAGCGAGTCGATCTGGCCTTGCAGCAGCGCATTGGTGGCGACCGTGGTCCCGTGCGCGAGTCCGGTCACTTGGCCGGCATTGGCGCCGATCTGCCGCAGCACCGCGTCCACCCCGCGAACGAGACCGATCGCCGGATTGGCCGGCGTGCTGGCCACCTTGGTGACGCTGACGGCGCCGGAGCCGGTATCGACGGCGACGATATCGGTGAAGGTGCCGCCGGTGTCGATCCCGATCCGATAGGGGCCGCCCTTGCTGATGCTTGCCATCGCGCCGCGCCAGAAGCTGGAGAAAAAACGGCTATCTACGGGAGTATCCGGCCGGGTCGACAAGTGTCGGACCACGGCGCCGCAAATTATGGGCGGGGCGCTCCGGCCAAGTCAAAAATCGATTGTCGATACCATTATCGGAATTTCCGATGGCTAGGTTTCGTACTTGTTGTGTCGGAAACATCGCGACACGACCGTTGTCGCGCTTGCGGTCATTGTGATTGCGCCCTCTCTCCTTGTGGGAGAGGGCAGCACTGACATCTCAACACGATCGAATGGGTGAGGGGTAACCGCGCGACGACCCCTCACCCATTCCTTTTCGTTGAAGCGCTGCGGCTGCCCTCTCCCACAAGGGGATCGGTCCCAATGTTCGATAGAGACATTAACTCTTTAGTTTCAAAAACCTTCTCCCTCCGCCACGCATAAGCCATTGTTATACAATGATTTTTGTTTTGGCGACTTTCCCTGCAAACCCTCGGTACTGTTTGAAGAATTTCGGCTGAGGAATTCTCTGGTAGGCCCAAGGACGAATTCTCTCCTCGAAATTTGCGGCAAACACCCCGCGAATTCTCCGTTTGGCATTTCACTAGTCCGGATGCGTGCATGTTTTGGGGCCGAGGAATTCGCGTCCTGGAAATCCTGCCCTGGCCTACCCCCAGTTTGGCTGACACGCAATTAAGCTAATCCAACCTTCTGCTCAAACTCCATAGGGCTCAGATATCCAATGGTCGAGTGCCTGCGTTTGGCGTTGTAGAAGCGCTCGATGTAGTCGAACACATCGGCTCTGGCTTCGTCTCTGGTTCTGTACGTTTTGTTTGACCTGCTCCCCGAGTTGTCCTCGTTTATAGGGAGAATCTGTTCCGGTTATGCCCCTCCGTGGGGCGTGCTGCGAACTCAGTCGGTGTGAGCCCGTTGAGGCTCGAATGTGGTCGGTTGGTGTT
>JBFXEX010000046.1:0-39206 GCA_050179645.1 Xanthobacteraceae bacterium
CAGGATCAGTACCGCGCTAGTCGACCAATTTCAGCCGTAGGGGATCGTCCCGATCCCCGTCACCCTCGCGTTCGTCGCATCGCGAACCTGACGCTTGCCTGCGACCCCGAATAACTGTCGCGTGGCTTCGACAAAGTTGTGGGCGCCGCCGGCCAGTCCGGCCTGTCCTGCCGAGATCTGTCCACCGCCGGTATTGAGCGGCAAGTCTCCCGTGTACGACAAATCGTGGTCGAGCACGAAGCGGGAGCCTTCTCCAGGTTCGCAGAATCCGATCTGCTCGAACTGGATCAGGACGGCGATCAGGAAGTCGTCATAGGGGTGGAACATCCGGATGTCGGATGTCTTGAGCCCGGCTTGTGCGAGAGCCCTTCGGCCTGCGGCGGAATGGCCGGTCTGCGTGATGTCCGCACAAGGGTCGGCAATCTGGTAGTTGATCTTCTCGCCATAGCCGAGAATTCGGCACTGCTGGCGCAACCCGAGCGAGCGCGCCCTTTCGCCGCTGGTCACCACGACGGCGCTCGCGCCGTCGCAGACCATCACGCAGTCGAGGAGGCGGATCGGGTCGGAGATCATGCGCGAGTTCAGATAGTCCTCGCGCGTCAACGGAGCGCGCAGCCTTTCGCAAGCCAGGTCGTTGAGCAGCGCATGATTGCGCTGAACGATTGCGAGCTGCGCGAGTGCATCGAAGTCCAGCCCGAACTGCTGCATGTAGCGGGACGTCAGCAGCCCGAAGGCGCCGGGCGGTCCCATCAGTCCGACCGGGTCCGTCCATTCCGTCCGATACGCACCGTACCGCATGTGATTTGCGGTTGATTGTGCGTCCGCCGCGAGGACCAGAACAGTGTTGCAGGCCCCGCCGCGAATTGCGAGCGCAGCCCTGGCGACGCCGGCGACGAAGGAAGCGCCGCCGACATCGATGCCCTGACAAAAATCCAATTCGAGGCCCAGATAATCGGCGACGATATTGGACCAGAACGGATTGCCGGCTTCGCTCATGCAATTGGCGACGACGAATCCGTCAATCTCGGCCTTCTCGACGCCGGCATCCGCGAGCGCTGCGGCCATCACTTCTCCGGCGAAATCGTAAGCGCTGCGGCCGGACGCGACTTCGATTTTGGCTTCGGCGCAGCCGACGACAACCACTTCAGTCAAAGGATTCCACCCGGCGGTTCGATGAGCGGCGACTTGCGCCCTAAGACAATTAGTATACTATGTTACGATATAACGGGCGTCAACGTCCGCGCAGCCGAGAATAAGAAACAACGAGAATAAGAAACAAGAAGCAAGCCGTGACGCTTCCGAAGCGTCGGGAGGAGAGGTTGGATCTCGCTGCCGTCGAAACGACGTTGCGCCAGGCCGTCGGCAATCGCGCAGTCGTCGAAGACCATATCGCACCGATGACGGTCGCCCGCCTCGCCGCGACGCTGGAGGTGGATGCGCCCCGCATGGGCGAGGTGTTGCCGCCGGGATGGCACATGATCTTCTGCCTCGAGGCGCCGAAGCGGAGCGAACTCAATGCCGACGGACTGCCGCGCGGCTTCAAGCTGATCCCCCCGGTCGATATGCCGCGCCGGATGTTCGGCGGAGCGCGCCTGTCGTTTCATGGGCCTCTGGCCGTCGGCGAGACGATACGCTGTGAGAGCGAGTTGGTGGACGCCAAGATGCGGTCGACCGCGGCCGCCCATCTGGCGATCGCGACATTGCGCCATCGGTTCTTTGGTGCGGCTGGGCTGGCCGCCGTCGAGGAGCAGGACATTGTCCATCTGCAGCCGATCGAAGGAGCGCGCGGGAAGTCCGCGCCGCCAGTCGATCCAGATCCAACCTCGACCTGGCAGCGTGACATATTTCCGGACGAAATCATGTTGTTCCGGTTCTCGGCGCTGACCTTCAACAGCCACCGCATCCACTACGACCGATCGTACACGGCGGAAATCGAGAAGCTGCCCAACCTCGTGGTCCAGGGCAAACTTATCGCCCTGCACCTGCTCGAAACCGTACGCCAATTTGCGCCGGAGGCCGCGGTTGCAGAATTCGAGTATCGCTCCACGCGTCCGCTCTATGCAGGAGCGCCGTGCAAGCTGGCCGCCAAGCTCGGCTCGACGGGCGGCGATCTGAAGCTGTGGGCGCAGAATGCCGACGAAAAAGTCGTGCAAACGGCGAGCATGAAGCTCGCGATCTCCGGGAGGCAATGACCATGTTCGGAAAAGCCAGGAACGGGATTCTCGTTGCTCTGTTGCTGTGGGCGATGTCCGGCGTATCAGCCGCGCAAGACGCCTTTCCCGACCGCGCAATGCGGTTGATTGTTCCCTATCCGGCGGGCGGCACGTCCGACACTCTGGCGCGCGCCTTGGGAGCCGAACTGCATGCCGCGCTCGGCCAGCCGGTCGTCATCGAGAACCGGCCGGGCGGTGGCACGGCGATCGCCGCCCAGGCTGCGGCGAAGTCTCCGCCCGACGGCTACACGCTCTTCTTCGTCAGCGACCAGACGCTCACGACACTGCCGATGCTCCGCAAGAACCTTCCCTTCGACGCGAAGCGGGACTTCGTGCCGATCATCGCGCTGGCCGACATGGACTGGGTGCTGGTCGCCAATCCTTCGTCCGGGATCAGTAAGCTCGAGGATCTGGTGACGCTCGCTAAGGCCAAACCCGGCGCTCTGAACTACGGCTCGTTCGGCATCGGGAGCCCGGCGCACTTGGGAATGGAGCTGTTCAAGCAAGTTGCCGATCTCTCGATCACGCACATTCCGTCGAAGGGCGTGGCGCAGGTCGTGACCGATCTGCTCGGCGGTTCGGTGCAGGTCGCGCTGCTCGGCATCTCTGGCGCGCCGTTGATCAAAGCCGGCAAGGTCAATGCGCTCGGACTGGCCAATTCCAAGCGTTCATCGCAACTGCCGGACGTGCCGACGTTTGCCGAGAAGGGCTACCCGCAGATGCACGTCAAGGCATGGTGGGGAATTGTCGCCCCGGCCGGCACCCCGAAGGACATCGTGGACAAGCTGAACGCCGCTTTCACGAAGATTGTGACCGATCCGGAGTTTCGGCAGAAGCGGATGATCGCGCAAGGCCTCGAGCCCCTCGACAGCAGCCAGGAGGCGTTCGCGAAATTGATCCGCGAGGATACCCGCCATTGGCAGAAGGTCATCGAGGGCGCGAAGATAACGCCGCAATAAAGCGCCGGAGCATCGGCAAGCGAGAAGACGATGAAACTCTTGTCGGATTTCACGGTGCTCGATCTGGGCACGTTCATCACGGCGCCTTACGCCGCGATGCTGCTGGCCGAGCTCGGCGCAGATGTCATCAAGATCGAGCGCCCGAACGGCGGCGATCCATTCCGCTGGTTCTCGGGTGGCGTTTCCAGCCCGCACTTCCAGGCGCACAATCGGCACAAGCGAAGCGTAGCGTTGGACTACACCGTGCCGAAGGGGCGTGAACTGCTCTACGCGTTGATCGAACGGGCGGACGCATTGGTGATCAACGTCCGGCCCGGCGTCGAGCAGCGCCTGGGGCTCGATGAAGCAACGCTGCGACGCCTGAACCCCAGGCTTGTGTTCTGCTACATCACGGGGTTCGGCGCCGACGGCCCCTATGCCAAGCAGGCCGCGTACGACAATGTCGGACAGGCCGCGTCGGGACTTCTGGCCCGCTTTCACAACTCGTCCGATGCCCGCGTTGCCGGGCCGGCCATTTCGGATGCGGCGACGGGAATTTTCGCCAGCATAGGCATTCTCGGGGCGCTGTTGGAGCGCGCCCGGACCGACGTGGGGCGCAAGGTTGAGGTCAACATGATCGAGGCAACGCTCGCCCTCGCGATCGAGCCGCTCGCCCATTACTTTGCAACTGGTGCCGAGCAGCCGTTCTATCTGCGTGGTGCCTATTCGCAGGCCTACATCCTGACCTGCAAAGACGGCAAGCGCATCGCGCTGCAGATGTCATCGCGAGAGAAGTTCTGGCGCGGGCTTGCCGCGGCGATCGAGCAGCCTGACCTCCTGGAACGGTATCCGGATCGCAAAAGCCTCGTCGACAATTACGCGAAGATCGCCGACGAGCTGTCGGCGATTTTCGCGCAACGGCCGCGCCACGAGTGGCTGGAGCGGCTGTTCGAGCACGATGTTCCGTTCTCCGCCGAGCATCGACTCAGCGAACTGGAACAGGACTCGCAGGTCCGCCACCTCGATCTGTTCTACACGCTCGATCATCCGGCCGCCGGCGCCGTCAAGTCGGTGCATCGGGCCATTCGCGTCGACGGCAGCCGCGAGATCGATTTTCGCCCGCCGCCGGTGCTGGGCCAGCACACGCATGAGGTGCTCTCGAAATTGGGGATCGACGACGATACACTGAATGCGCTGGCGGCCGGCGGCGTCATTCACAAGGTGGCTTGAGCGACGCCGTCCGCCTTTAGTCTTGCATGCCCCTGGATTAAGGAATGCCCCATTGAATTCGATGTTCACGACCGAGCAGAAGCTCTTGCGCGAGAGCGTGCAAAAACTCATGCGCACCCATGCGAACCGGGACTACGTCCGGGACAAGGATTCCAAGAAGGCGTATCCTTACGAGCTCTACGACAAATGGGTCGAAGCCGGCCTACTGGGGGTCGCCTTTCCCGAGAAGTACGGCGGCTCCGGCGGCAGCGTGATCGATCTCGCCATTTGTGCGGAAGAGATCGCCTATGTCAGTTCTGATTTTCAGATGTGTTTCGGCGGCTCCGTGTTCTGCGGGCTGACCTTGCTACACAAGGGCAGCGAGGAGCAGAAGAGCTACTGGTTGCCGAAAATCATCAACGGAGAGCGTCGCTTTTCCATCTCGATGTCGGAGCCGGATGCGGGGTCTGACGTCGGAGCGATCCGCACGCGCGCGGAGAGGAATGGCTCGGGCTGGGTGGTCAACGGCCAGAAGCTCTGGAACACCGCCGCGGGCGCCCGCGACAATACTCTCAACGTCTACCTGAAGACGGATACATCGGTTCACTACCGCAAGGGCATGTCGCTGGTCCTGATCGATAACGACATGCCCGGCGTCAAACTGAACAAGCTCAACATGCTGGGACGGCATTGCGCCGGCACCTACGAGGTGTTCTTCACCGACGTGAAGGTCGACGACGACCGGATCGTCGGCGGCGAGAACAAGGGCTGGGACTGCGTCCTCGCAGGGCTGCAGGCGGAGCGTATCGTGTCGTCAGCCGCCAACGGCGGCAGTGCGCAGGCCGTCGTCGACATGGCGGCCGAATTCGCGCGCGAGCGCAAGCAGTTCGGCCGGCCGATCGGTACCAACCAGGCCATCGCCCACATGCTGGCCGACATGCAGACCGAGGTCTCGGCCGCGAAGGCGCTGATCTGGCAGGCCGCCGCCAAGGTGGCCGCGGGAGAGGATGCGCTCCGCGAAATTACCATGGCCAAGCTGTTTTCGTCGGAGACCTACGTCAAGGTCGCCAATATGGGCATGCAGATCATGGGAGGCTACGGCTATTCGATGGAATACGACATGCAGCGGCACTATCGCGACTGCCGGTCCTCCACGGTCGCCGCCGGCTCGTCGCAGATCCAGCGCAACCTGATCGCAGGCCTCATGGGCCTGAAGGTCGGATAGCGCCGGTCGAAGGATCGGCTCGTTGCGTGATATGAACCGTGCAACAGCGCCGATCTTCCGGCGTCAGGAGAGAGCCACAGCCATCTTGGAGAACGAGACGGTTACGGTCAGTTGCCCCTCGTTGACCGTCCAGGGATGCAACGTGAACGTGCGTCCCGCCTTCGTCACCAGTGGGTCGGCCTCGGCGATAGCGCGGGCCTCCGCCTCCGTTTCGACCTTCAGCACCGTCATGCCGTCGCCCGAGCCCGGAAGGTTCATCGGCCCCGAGGCGAAAATCTTGCCCTCGGCCTCGAGCGCGATCAGGTAGTCCAGATGCTCTGCAAGGTGCGGAGCGAGGTCCCGGCCGCTTCCCTTCGACAGCACGACCCAGAGCTTGCGGCCCCACATCTGGGCGATCAGCTTCCGGGTACGAGCGTCAAATTCCGGGGGCATGGCGCCGTCCTCCTGCTTGTCGCGCAATCTACACCGTATCGAATGTTACGGCGACGACGCCGTGTGGGCTCAGGGTCCGTGCTTTCCGCTGGCCTTGGCTGCGAATTATTGCCATAGGAGAAGGCCATGGATGCAGCGGATAGGCCGGCCTCCCGGGCTGACACATCGGGAACCCAGGTTCCGCGCCCGACTGGGCGCAAGCGCGCCGACACCAAGCGCGACAAGATCGTCCGCTCCGCTGCCAAGCTTTTTCTCGACAAGGGCTACGACAGCGTCTCGATCAACGACATCATCGACGTCGTCGGGGGCTCCAAGGGCACGATCTATTCCAATTTTGGCAGCAAGGAGAAACTGTTCGAGGCGGTGGTCGAGCAGATGTGCGCCGACGTGACGATCCAGATCGACACCCGGCCGGTCGGCACAATCGACGAACAACTGACGCGGATTGCGCATTCCTTCGTGTCGAAGGTGCTGTCGCCGCAGATCCTGCGCTTTCATCGTCTCATGACCTCGATCGGCCGGACCTTCCCGGCGGCCGGCCGGCTGTTCTACGACACCGGGCCGCGGACGGTCTTTCGCATCATCGCGGAATGGATCGAGGTCCACCAGCGAGAAGGCCGCATCCGTGACGACGCGGATCCCTACCGTCTCGCGATTCTCTTCCACGACATGCTGATCGGCGAGCAGCAGCTGAGCTGGCTCACCTCCGCCTCCACCGACAAGGAGCGCGTCAAGCGGATCGAACAGACGGTCCGCCTGTCCGTCACCGTGTTCCTGCAAGGCTGCGCTCGATCGACGCCGCGCGACGGCGCCCGCTAAGCCCGGCGAACGTCGCCCAAGGCGCTCGCCAGAGCGATCATTCGTCTCACCGCAGCCCTTACGAACGCCACTTGTCGCGCCGGGCCGACGGCCCGCCGCGCCTCCGGCTGCCGGATACTGTCCGGCCGTCCGCCGGCACCAGCCCGTCCAGTCCTCCGACAGCATGCTTCCGGCGCTCCGAAAATCTGGATTTGTCAAATCTCGCGAGAAGGTGCACACTACGTACCGTAACGGACGTTACACTTTCCAGGGAGGAGAGCAAACATGCAGATCGAAGCCACACGGCCGGTCGCGACCCGCAAGCCGGCAGCGCCGCCGGAATTCGCCGAAATCCTCGATCGGGTGCGCAAGCTGCGCCCGGACATTGACTCCCGCGCGCTCGCCGCCGAGAAGGCCAAGCGCGTACCAGCCGAGACCATGGAGGCGCTGCGAGATGCGGATGTGTTCCGCATGATGCAGCCCAGGCGCTTCGGTGGCTTCGAATACGGCCCGGCCGAGCTTGCGCAGATCGGCTTTGAACTTGGCCGCGCCTGTGGCAGCACCGGATGGTGCGGTACGTTGGCGGTCTGCTTCGGTTGGATGACGACGTTCTTCCCGCTCGAAGCGCAGCAGGAGGTCTGGGACAATCCAGACAACCTCCTTGCGGTCTCCTACGTGCCGACACCGAAGGTGGAGCCGGTCGAAGGCGGCATCAGGATCTCCGGCAGCTGGCCCTGGGCCAGCGGCGTCGACAGCGCCGCGTGGCTCATCCTCTCCGCGCTGATCCCCGGCAAGGACGGGCCGCCATCGCTGGCATGGTGCCTGGTGCCGGTCAGCGACGTCATCGTCGATCATGACAGTTGGAAAGTGAGCGGGCTGCAAGGCACCGGGTCGAAGACGGTCGCCATCGCCGATCCGGTCTTTGTGCCGAAGCATCGTATACTGCCGCTCGGCGCGGTCTTCTCCGGCAGGGTCCCGGGGCTGGAAATCGCGGGCAACGACCAGGCCCGATTCGGCTATCCGACGTTCGGTCCGACCGCGCTGGTTGCGCCGATCGTCGGCATGGCCCAGGGCGCGCTCGATGCCTTCACCGAGACGGCGCGCGGCGCCCGCCGGATGGCGCGGCCGGGCGTGTTCGAGAAGGTCGCCGAATCGGCGCTGATTCAAAGCCTGATCGGCGAGGCGGCAGCGCGCATCGATGCGGCGCAAACCATGATGGTGACCAGTCTGCGCGAGGGACAGGATCTCGTGCGCGCCGGCGGCACGCTGGACATCGAGCAGCGCGTGCGGATCCGCCGCAACCATGGCTTCGCGGCGCGCACCTCGTCCGAGGTCGTCAACATAATTTATGCCAAGTCCGGCGCGACCGCTGCGGATGAAAAGAATAGGGTGCAGCGGTTCTGGCGTGACGCCAACACCGCCGCGCTCCACTCCAGCATCGACTGGGATACGCTGTCGGCGCTCTACGGCACGCAGCAACTGGGCTTGCAGCCGCAGGGCATCTTTTGAGACGCCACTCTCTCCGTTCGTGCCCGCGCAAGCGGGTACCCGGTTGCATTTTCGCGCTGGGTCTCCGCTTGCGTGGGGACGAACGGGACCACCTGGGCTTCAGGGCGGCGCGACCTAATTGCGAAATTCCTTGATCTGGGGCTTTGCGCCCCACTGGCAAAATCCCTTGGGATCGAAGGGAAACTGGCGCTCGCGATAAAGCAGCTCGTCGGCGATCTCGCGCACGCCGGAGGAATATTCGAAGACCATGCCGTCGGGGCCTTCAAAATAGAGGAAGCGCGCCGAGGAGGTCGGATGCCGCCCGGGACCGAACACCACCGGGACCTGGCGCTCGGTCAGGAAGTTGAACGACCGCATCACATCGTCGCCGGTCTCGACCTGGTGGTTGATGTGCTGGATGCCCGGACGGTCGGTGGGAAACAGCGCGATCGTGTGATGGATCGCGTCAATGCGCAACAGCGCGGCGTCGCCGATCCGGTCGCTGACCCGGGCATTGCACACCTGGGTCCAGAATGCCTCGTCGCGCGGGGCGTCCGTGGTGCAAAGTCCGATATGACTGAAGCCGGTGATCCCGGCATCGCGCTCGCCGTGATAGCGCCGGCTGCTGTAGGCCGGCCGCCAGACCAGCTCGATCTTGTTGCCGGTCGGATCACGGAAGGCGATGAAGCTGCGGACCCGGCGCAACTCGGCGTCCTGCGCCGATCCGATCTCGACGCGATGCCCGAGACGATCGAGTTCGGTGGCCGCAGCCTCCAGGTCCTCGTGCTCCGCGACCTCGAACCCGGCGACTTGGTCGGACGGTGAGCCGGCAAAATAGCACAGCGTGTGCTCCCGCTGGTCGGACTTGAGATAGACGGTATCCTTGGATTGGTCCGCGATTTCGAGGCCGAGATAATTCGTCGCGAAGTTGGTCGCGCCGTCGAGGTCCATGGTGCCGAGCCGGACGTAGGACACTCCCTGAAGCTTGATCATGTCGGCTCCTCCCGTCCGCTGGCTGCACAGCCGCTAGATCGAGCGCGGCTCGTTGAATTCCTCGATCTTACACTCGCTGCCCCAGCCGCACAGCCCGGCGGGCCCGGCGGGAAACTGCCGCGGCCGGCGCGTCTCGGCACTGTTCGCCGGGCCCTCCGCCACAAAGCCGAAGTGAACTCCGGTGGGGCCTGCGAACGTGAGAAAGAGCTGTTCCGAGGCCGGCCGGCGTCCCGGCCCGTGCACGATCGGCACCTGCAGTTGCTGCAGAACGTAGTAGTTCCGCATCAGCAGGTCGACGTTCTCGACGGCGTATTCCACTGCGAGGATGCCGGGCTTGGCGGCCGGGAACAGCGCTACGCGGTGATGGGCGCCGTCGAGGCGCAGATATGCGGCATCGCCGGCCCAATCGCTGACCTGGGCTCCGAGCAATCCGGTCCAGATCGAAAGATCCTTCTCGACGTCGGTGGATCGCACGACGACATCGGCGAGACCCGTAATTCCGGCGTCCCGGTTCGGAAAGAACCGCCAGCCCGAATTCATCGGCCGTACCACCAGCTCGAACCGGTTGCCGCTGAAGTCGGTGAACCAGAGCATGTCCTTCACCTTGCGCAGCTCGCAATCGGCCGCTAATCCGCGGCCGACGGAGAGACCTAGCCGCGACAGACCGTCGAGCGCCGTGTCGAGCTGCTCGGCGTGCCGTACCTCCAGACCGATCGATTGCACGGCATTCGTGCCGGCCTCGAATGCCAGCGTGTAGTCGCGAGAATCTGACCGAAACGTCGCAATCTGCTCGGTGCGGTCGACCGGCTCGATGCCGATCACGCGCTGCGCGAAGTCCGCCGTGCGTTGCAGGTCATCCGCGGGGAGGCGGACGTATCGCAGTTGCTCAAGCATCGTGACGTATGCTCCGAATGTCGTCACAACTCTAGCACGTCCTGATGTGGCGATCAGTTCTGCTGCGGCCGAGACCGGATAGCCGCTCCGCGGGCTGGCCTCAGGCGTAGACCGGAGCGACGTCGAAATAGATCCGCAACGAGCTCACGAGGTCGTCCCTGCGCTCCAATACCGTGACGACCGGAACCGTTACCTGCCGGCCGTCCTTCGTCCGGTAGTCGACCTTGGCCTCGATGAACGTCATGCCCTGGCCTTCGACCACATTCACGAAATGGTGCTTGAGCCCGTCAATGGTTGACCAGAAGTAGCCGATGCCGGCCTTCGCGGCGTCCCGGCCGGTCATCGCGGGATTGTTGCCGACGATGAGTTCGACGTCCGGCGCCAGCGCGGCGGCGAAGTCGTCGAGCCGCATCGCGTCGATGCTGGCGTAAAGGTCGGAGAACCAGTGTCGCATGGCCCGGCATCCTACGTCGCTGGCTGCGGCTCGCTCACCAATTTGCGGATTGCGGCAAGCGTTGCGTCCACCGCTCTGAGATATTCCCGCTCCATCAGCGCCCGAAATTCCTGCTCGTCGGCACTGTCGGACGGCGCATCCACGAGCTGCAGGGCGAAGCTGAAACGCAGACGCAGGTCGTTGTCGTCGCCGAGAATCTCGTTGACGATGAAGCCGTCGACATTTCCCGATAGCCGGAGAAACACCACCTTTTCTTCCGGATAGAAGGTGATCTTCTCCCTGGCATCCTCGCCGCGAAAGACGATGTCGCGGATCAGCCCGTTGTCGGTGCGCTCGACCACGTCGCATTTGGCCATGCCCGGGACGAAGGGCAGGGCATTCTCGGCTTTCATCACCAGGCCCTTCCAAATCTCGCTGCGGCTCAGCCTCGGCTGGCCGGCTTCACCGTTCGCGCGGACCTCTTTGGATACATAGATCATGCGGCCTCCCGATGGGTTGTTGCGGTCGTCATTGGCGCCGGTGCCGACCGTCCTGAATGTGCGATATCGGCTCGCTCGGTCGCGCAAGCTGTTTCTGTCGAAGACAGGGCGGGCATCGCGCCCAGTCCATTGACCGCGAGCCGGCGTACGGCGAGCTTGATAAGGGCAGCAAGCTGTTCGTGGGCAGGGACGACCTCTGCCATACCGATCTCCCGGGTGCGGTCTTTTTCTTTGACGGGTCCCCGCGGTTGCGGTACCGTACCATACGGTACAGTATCTGCACATGATGAACAATCGAAAACTTCACGTGCGATGGCCGGCCTGACCGGTGGTGCGGGCGCCTGTGGGAAGTGCCGGGCGAATGCGCCGTATAGTGCGGCGGCGAGGCAGTATTCGCGCAGGTAGTTCTGGACAGTCGGATCGCGCGCGGCGCCGGGCAGCGGTCGCGCCTCGCAAGCGTGAACCCGAGAAGAGAAGAACGGGGAGGAATTGGATGATCAAGGTCAGCCGCATCGGGCACGCGAGTTTCGTCACCCCGGACATTGGCCGCCAGACCGCCTACTACACGGAAATCCTCGGTCTCACCCTGGTGGAGAGAACGCCGAGCGCGGCCTATTTCGCCAGCACGCTCGATCACCACTCGGTCGTCGTCCGGCAGGGCGACACGCCGCTTTGCACGCATCTGGCGTTCCAGATCTCGCCGCAAAGCGATCTCGGTGAATTCGAACGCCAGGTCCGATCACACGGCATCGCAACCGAGCGGCTGCGGGACGCTGAGCCTGGCATCGCCGACATGATCGTGTTCGAAAACCCGGCGGGCACCAAGATGCAAGTCTATGCGGAGCGCTCGGCTGGCGGGCAGAAATTTCAAGAGAAGGGAATTGTCCCGACCAAGCTTGGTCACGTCGCCTTCAACGTCATCGACGTGCAGAACGTGGTGAAGTTCTATGTCGACGTCCTGGGATTTCGCGTGTCCGACTGGATGGCCGATTTCTTCGCGTTCCTGCGTTGCGGCCCGGACCACCACACCATCAATCTGGTCGATTCCAAGCGCATGCGGCTGAACCACATCGCTTTCGAGCTGCGCGACTGGGCACACATCCAGAGCTCATGCGACTTCCTGGCCCGCAATGGCTTCCCACTGGTCTGGGGACCCGGACGTCACGGCATCGGCCACAACATCTTTGCCTATCATCGCGATCCGGACGGGCAGGTCGTCGAGCTGTTCTGCGAGCTCGATCACATGCACGACGAGAGTCTCGGCTGGTTCGAGCCACGCCCTTGGCACAAGGATCGTCCGCAGGTGCCAAAGGTCTGGCCCAAGGACCCGACGGCGGCCAACCTGTGGGGCATAGGACCGCCGCCAGGTTTTCTCGATTGAGGTCATACCAGGGGTGACAAATGTTGACCCGTCATGCGCGGACTTGACCCGCGCATCCGTCTTAAAGAAAGAGTGTCGCTTCAAGGCGATGGATTGACGGATCAAGCCAGGTCAAGCCCGGCAATGACGAAGTGGATAGGTCAAGGTTAGCGACGGTTGGTATCAGTTGGCCTTGATGCCGGCCTTCTTCACCACTTCGGCCCATTTCGCGGTTTCGTCGGCGATGAACTTCGCGAAACTGGCCGGCGTCCCGATCATCGGCACGCCGCCCAGAGATGCGATCCGTGCCAGTACCTTCGGGTCGGCAAGCGCCGCATTGACCTCCTTGTTGAGCTTGTCGACGATCTCCGTCGGCGTGCCCTTCGGGGCCACGATGCCGTACCAGGTGCTGGCCTCGTAGCCAGGGACCACTTCGCCAACGGCGGGAACATCCGGCAGCACCTTCGATCGCTCCTCGGTCGTCACGCCCAGCGCGCGCAGTTTGCCGCCCTTGATGAGTTCGACCGCCGAGGCGAGGCCCGGAAAATACACCTGGACTCGGCCGCCCATGAGGTCGGTGAGGCCCGGGGCGTCGCCGCGGTAGGGGATGTGGGCCATCTCAATGCCGGTCTTCCAGCGGAACAGCTCGGCGGCGACATGGGGCGGACTGCCGACGCCACCCGAGCCCATGTTGATCTTGCCCGGATTAGCCTTGGCATAGTCGATAAAGTCTTTGATCGTCTTGGCAGAAAAATCCGGGGCCACCACCATGACCAGAGCGCCGCGGGAAATGCTGGCGACGGGTGCGGAGTCGCGGACGAAATTATAGTCCAGGTTGGGGTAGAGCGAGGCGTTTACCGCCTGGGTGACGAAGCCGACCAGCAGCGTGTAGCCATCCGGCGGGGACTTCAGGGCCGCTTCGGTCGCAAGGTTGGTCGCGGCGCCGGGCTTGTTCTCGACGACGACCGGCTGGCCGAGCCGTTCGGTCAGCCACTGCGCCATCAGCCGCGCCACGATGTCGACGCCGCCACCCGCCGGGAATCCGACGAGCAGCCGGATGGGCCGGGTCGGATAGGATTGCGCCGCCACGCCCTGTGACAGGAGGGGCCATGCTGCCGCGCCGGCGGCCAGCTGCAGAAAATGGCGGCGTTGAATCGTCATCGGGCCCTCTAATGGAAGGTTGTATTTCCGCTATCTGCAACCTTAATATCACAAGCGGGCCGCTTCGGCTTCCAGGCGAACCTCACCCAAGTCCTGATCGCCGTCAGCGGTCATCACGGTGCGGAACGGCCGGTATCCCGGCTTGCTGATTTCGACGCTGTACTGGCAGCCACTTGCCAGGCCGTGGATCCAGAACTCTCCGAACTCGTCCGACTGGGCGCATAAACTGCCGGACTTGAGCAGGTCAACTGCCGTTACGGTCGCACCGGCGATCACTTCGTCGCGCGCCGCGTCGATCAGCATCCCGGCGATCCAGGGTTTCGGCAACCCGCGCCAGTAGACCGTCGGCTCGGTCATGAACTCGGGGCGATAGACCTCCAGCGGCTCGGTGCCTTCCACAGGGCTGTCGACAAAGACGATCGCCTCGTGCGGGCAGATGTCGACGCAGCGGGGCAACAGGCCTTCGTCGACCCGGTGCGCGCAGCCAGTGCATTTCTGCGCAATCTTGAGGTCGTCGTTCAGGTAGATCACGTCATACGGACATGCCTCCTGGCAATCTCCGCAGCCGTCGCACAGCGCCGGGTCGATCCAGACCAGGCCGTCGTCGCGCCGCTTGATGGCGCCCACCTGACACGCGGTCATGCACGGCGCATCGGCACAGTGCTGGCAGTGGATCGGCAGGTGCGTGACCCGCACCCGGGGAATCGCGCCCCGCTCCTTCGTTTCGATGCGAATCCAGAACTGCCCGGTGTCCGGCTGCGGCGCCGACCATGGCGCATAGCCGCGCCCGACATGCTCGTCCTTGCAGGCGATGACGCAGAGCTGACAGGCCGAGCACTTGTCGGCATCTACGATAAAGGTCTTGCCCATCACTCCACGGCCTTCTTCCCTCGCAGCAAGCGCTGCTACCCATCGCAACAAGCGTCTTCCGGCTTATTCCCGGCTTATTCCGGCACCGTCGAACCCTGGCCGATGCCGGTGCTCGGAACGATCTCGGTCACGTCGATCTTGCCGGCCTCGACCAGGAAACCGGTCACGTTCATCTCGGGAATCTTGATCTCCTTGCCGGGCCCGTATTTCTCAGTCGGCGCCGGCGCGATCAGGTTGATGCAGCCGCCCCGGTCGATCAGCTCGTTCTTCAGCGTGGCGAGGTCGATCTTGGCGCCGTGGTCGATGGACAATGCGCCCGGAATAATCCGCTCCGTGATGACAGCCCCGACCAGCACCGCACCGCGCTCGTTGTGGACACGCAGGATGTCGCCGGTCGAGATCTTCCGGGCGGCGGCATCGGCGGGGTGGATCCAGCACGGCTCGTACATGTAGCCATCCGGCCCGCGGATCTTGCTGATCTCTCGCATCCAGTCGATGTCGTCGCCCTGGACGTGAAACCGGAACCGCGGGTGGTTCGACATCACTGTCAGCGGATACTCCTCGGATTTCGGCGACCCCGGCAGTTCGGCGTGCGTCAGCCACTTGGCGACCGGCGGCCGCTCGGTGTTGTCCGCATCGAGTTCGGCGATGCGCTGCGACACGAACTCGATCTTGCCGGACTTGGTGTCGAGGCCGCTCGCATTGGTCCAGTACCAGTGCAGGCCGCCGTCGTTCTCGCCGTAGCCGTGTTCCTTCTTGATCTCGACCCACTCGTCCCAGGTCGGGCAGTCGTAAACGACGTGCTTGCGGCGCTTGAACTCGTCCCAGCCGATGCCGAACTTCTTTGCCGCGAGCGTGCCTTCGTACGCCTTCTTGAGCCACTCGTCGGCCGGCGGAAACACCTTGTCGAGGCCGAGGCGCAGTCCGATCTGGCGGTGGATTTCGAAATCGCTCAACGAGTCGCCGACCGGCTCGATTGCCTGATCCTGATAGAACATGCCGAGGATATCGCTGCGCTGGACCGTGATCAGATCGGCGTGCTCGTAGCTGGTCTGCGCCGGCAGGATGAGATCGGAGAACGGCATGTCGTTCTCCAGCCACGGATGAATACCGACGACGAAATCGAGCTGCGGGCTGCGCAGCGCCTCCAGCCACTTCCAGCCGTTGCCCCAGCTTCCCGGCTGGCTGCCGTTCTCGTTCCACACCATCCGGATGCCCGGATGGTCGGGGCTCGGCGGATAACGGTAGCTCTTGAATTGATCCTCGGTCTTGGCGAGTGCCGCCGATGTGCTGCGCCACTCGATCGACGGACACATGATCGCCTCGGTCGCCAGCGTGCGCGGAATGAACACCGGCGACTTCGGTCCCTTGCCGATGGCGTATTCGATCATCGGGTTGAGGGCGAGACCGTGCCGGTCGATCTCCGGATAGCGTGGTACCTGGGCCAATTGGTTCTTGTAGAACGACGGCGCGCCGGTGCGCAGGAACTGGCGTCCGGGCCGGCCGATGCCCTGCATCGACATAATGTAGGCTTCGAGCCGGCAGGCGAGGTGCGACAAGTTTCCGCGGATCTTCGGGCCGCCGAAATAGACCGAGAGCGATGTGCGTTTGCTCGCCCACTCCCGCGCCAGCGCGCGAATGGTATGCGCCGGGATGCCGGTGATCCGCTGGGCCCAGGCGGCGGTCTTGGGCGTGCCGTCGTCCTCGCCCATGACGTGGTGTTTGAACTCGTCGAAGCCGATCGTATGGCTTGCGACGTATTCCTTGTCGTAACGGCCCTCGACGATCCAGGTGTGGGCCAGCGCGAGATAGAGTGCCGCATCGGTGTTCGGTCGGATCGGAATCCAAGTGTCGGCATGGACCGCCGCGGCATGATTGAGGTCGGGAGCCAGCGCGACGATCTTGATGCCGGCGCGCTTGAGCCATTTCGGCATCTCGAGAGCTATCGATCCCGACATGCCGAGGCCGGTCGCCTCCGGATCGTTGCCGGAAAAGATCACCATCTCGGTGTGCTCGAGGACGTCGTCCCAGACCGCGTCCTGGTAGGGTTCGCCGAGCGTGGCGTCGAAGCCCCAGACGTGCTTGGCGCCCCAGTAGTAGCCTTCCCAGCTGTCCGGATTGCGAACCTGTTGGGTCCACCAGCCCCAGCCGAGGTGCTGCTGGATCATGTCGAAGAGATAATGACCCCAGAAATGCAGCGACTGCAGATAGCCGCTCTGGCCGTGTCCGTCGGCCTGGACCAGGACCGGCTCCATTGAGCCGTACTTTTCCCGGATGCGGTGCAACTGGCCGACGATGATGTCGAACGCCTGATCCCAGCCGATCCGCGAGTAGCTGCTGCGGCCGCGCATGTCGGTATTGGGCTTCTCCGGGCTCCAGTCGTTGCGCAGCAACGGATATTTGACCCGGGTCGGGGCGTGCACCCGCCGCTTGGCGGCAACCGCCAGCGGCATCTGGACCTCCTTCCGCGGCCGCGTGAACACGCCGCGCGAGGTCTTGATCTCATAGAGCCTGACGTCGTCGGGCACATAGAACGGTAGCGTCCGCACAATCTCCGACCCGGACACGTGGCAGGTCATGGGGAAATTGGAGCGGGCCAGCCCGCTCGCCGGATGGGAGACATAGACCACGCGGTGATCGTCGCGATCGGACATGGAGCAATTCCGCCTGCCTGCGCTCGCCGGGCCGGGTTCCGGCGGGCCGGTCCCGAATCCTGGCGGTCAACGCTGAAACCCCCGCTCGGCGGCCCGGTCGAGGAACGCCTATGGCCGATCCCGGCCCGGGGGAGCGAACCGATGGATAATGTTGAATAATTCTAACGTCAGAAAAGCAATAGGCGAAGCGGCTTTGGACGTTATAGGCTGGCTGCTATGACCTGTGAGAGTAGCAAATGATTGCCACTTCCATGCGCCGCCTGGAGGTATTCCTCGCGGTGGTCGAAACCGGGCGATTCAGCCAGGCCGCGGACCGGCTGGGGATCGCGCAGCCGTCCGTCAGCGCTCATATCGCCGGGCTCGAACGGCAAATCGGCCAGTCGTTGTTTGTCCGCAGCCCCGGCCGGCCACCGGCGCTCAGTCGGGCGGGCAAGTCTCTGCTGAGCTATGCCACCGACGTGCTGCGCAAGTCGCGCGAGACCGCGGATGCGCTGAAGACCTTGCGCCCGGCCGTCAGCCAGGAACTCACCATTGCGGCGCAGCGCGTCATCGCGAACCACCTGCTGCCGCCGTTGCTGACGGACTTCATATGCGCCAATCCCGAGATCAAGATCGCGATGAACAGCGAGATCCAGGAGAACGTGGTTTCGCTCGTCACCGAGAACCGCGCCGATATTGGGCTGTTTCTTGGTCTGCAGCGCATCAGCGGACTGCCCTCGGTCGTGGTCGGGTTCGAGAAGCTCGCTCTCGTCGTCTCTGCGGATCATGAGCTCGCGCGGCGGACGCAGGTCGGGCCCGAAGAACTCCAAGCCTATCCGTTCATCGGTGGGCTGCCGAGCTCGAATTTCGCGAAGCTCGTCGACACTGTGCTGCGCAAAATGGGCACGCGGGACCAGCAATACGTGCTTCGCCTGCAAGACGGCGCCGGGCTTGTCGCGGTCGCCCGTCGCGGCGTCGGCATCCTGTGTACGCCGGCCAGCAACGTTGAAGCCGACGTCAAGGCGGGCCTGCTGAAGCACGTGCCGGTCACTGTGCCGCCGATGCCGCTGCAAATCCGCTTGGCATTCCGGCCGTCTGGCCAGATTTCCAACGCGGCACAGCGGTTTTCCGAATTCCTCCGTGGCCGCAACGCCTGGGCTGCCTGACCCCGACCCGCTCTCGTCATTCCGCAAGACGCAAGTCATAGACTCTCATCTATGACTGTTGCAGCCGCTAAGCCTATTGCTTTGCCTGTGGCCGCTTTTGCAACCTGCCGGCGCATCCGCGCCTCACGGCGCGGGCCGAAGCGCACGTGGAAGCGCACGTGCAAGGGCAGACAGACGTGATCATCGTTGGCATCGATATCGGCGGCACGTTTACCGACCTGATGGCCTTCGATGAATCGTCGAACGGCTTCTTCCAGGCCAAGAGCCTGACGACGCCGAAGGACCTGATCCAGGGCATCATCGACTGCATCAACAAGTGCGATCTGCCGGTCGCACGCATCGACCAGATGATCCACGGCTCGACGACGGCGATCAACACGCTGATCGAACGCAAGGGCGCCCGCACCGCACTGATCGTCACCCGCGGTACGCGGGACGTCTATGCCATCGGCCGCGGCAACCGGCCTGAGTCCTACAGCATCTTCTTCCACCGCGCCCGCCCGCTGGTGCCGCGGCATCTGATCTTCGAGGTCGACGAGCGGATGATCGCCTCGGGCGATGTCTACAAGCCGCTCGATCTTTCCCAGGTTCGGAAGCTCGGTGAACTGATCGCACAAGGCGGCGGCTCGCCCGACGCCAGAAATATTGACGCGGTTGCGGTCTGCTATCTTCATTCTTACGCCAATCCCGAACATGAGAGGAAGACCGGCGAAGAGCTGCATCGCATGTTGAACGGACGCTACATCTCGCTGTCGCATGAGATTCTGCGCGAGTACCGCGAATACGAACGCATCTCGACCACGGTGGTGAACGCCTATATCGGCCCGACCGTCGCCACCTATGTGGGCAATCTCGAATCGAGCCTTAAGACGATCGGCTTCACCGGCGACCTCTCGATCATGCGGTCGAATGGCGGCGTGATGGCGCCGAGCGTCGCCATCGAACGCCCGGTCGCGATGATGGAGTCGGGCCCGGTCGGCGGGATCATCGCGTCCGCAATGGTCGGGCAGAAACTCGGCTTCGATAACGTGATCTCGTTCGACATGGGCGGCACCACGGCCAAGACGAGCCTGATCCGCAATAACGAGCTCACGATGTCGGAGGGCTACTACGTCGGCGGCTATGCGAGCGGCGATCCGGTCATGAGCCCGGTGGTCGACATCGTCGAGGTCGGCGCCGGCGGCGGCAGCATCGCCTGGATCGACGAAGTGCGCGCGCTGAAGGTCGGGCCGCAAAGCTCCGGCGCCGATCCGGGACCGATCTGCTACGGCAACGGCGGCACCGAGCCGACCATCACGGACGCCAATGTCATCCTCGGGCGCGTCGGAGTGTCCGACTTCCTCGGCGGCGAGATGAAGCTCGACGAGGCGAGCGCGCGCAGCGCCTTCGAGACCAAGCTCGGGCAAATTCTCAAGATGGACGTGGTGTCGACCGCGGACGCCATCGTGCAGATCGCCATCGCCAAGATGTCGCTCGCGGTGCGCGAGGTGTCGGTGCAGAAGGGCTACGATCCGCGCGAGTTCGCCATGGTGGCGTCGGGCGGCGCCGGCCCGCTGCACGCCGTCGCCATCGCCCGTGAGCTGCACATCCCGGTCGTCATCATCCCGCGTTTCCCGGCGCATTTCTCGGCGCTCGGCATGCTGATGGCGGATGAGCGCCATGACCTCGTGCGCACCTACCTGGCCGCGCTCGACGAGGTCGATTTCGACGCGCTCGTCAAGATCTGCAAGGAGATGCATGCCGAAGCCCATGCGGTTCTGAAAGAGCAACGCAACGTGCGCACGCAGATCATGGTCGATCTGCGCTACGTCGGGCAGGAGTTCAGCCTGTCGGTTCCGATCGAGCTGCGTCAACTTGAGGCGCACGACGCCGCCGGCATGCGCAAGGCATTCGATGATCTGCACGAGCGCCGCTATGCACACCATGCCGCCGACGAGCCGGTCGAAATGATCAACGTCCGCCTGGTGGCAGTCGGCGAGCGCGCCCGCTTCGAGTTTCCGAGCGTCGGCCAGCACGGCAGCGGTCAAGTCAAGGTCGCTCGCCGACCCGTCTACATGGGCCGCACCGATGCCCCGGTCGATTGCGCGGTCTATCACCGCGACCGTCTGGCGCCTGGCACGGAAATCGCAGGGCCGGCGCTCATTCAGGAATACGCCTCGACGACCGTGATGTTCGGGGGCGACCGCTGCAAGGTTGCCGAGACCGGCGAGATCGTCATCATCCTGGGGAGCGCATGATGTCCGGCCGCCTCGATCCGGTCACGCTTGAGGTCGTGCGCAACGCGTTGCCGGCGGTTGCTAACGAGATGGCGGCCGACCTGCAGCGCACGTCCTACAACATGATGATCTACGAGGTGCGCGACTTCTGCGCCGCGCTGGTCGACGTCAAGGGGCGCCTGATCTCGCAAAACGTCGGCGGCGTGTCGCACTTCGTCGCCGATCTCGGCGTCATCATCGAGGATGCGGTCGCGCGTTACGGCACCGACGGCTTCGCCCCTGGCGACGTGCTGATCACCAACCACCAACGCGTGGCCGGCCAGCACCTCAACAACATCGTGATCTTTGTGCCGTTCTTCTTCGAAGAGCGGCTGATCTGCTTCTCGATGGTCCGGGCGCACTGGATCGACGTCGGCGGCATGAGCACCGGGTTCGGCGCCGGCGCCACGGTCCACGATCCCTGGCTCGAAGGCTTGCAGCTCGACCAGCTCAAGATCTATCAAGCCGGCAAGCTTGACGAGCAGCTTCACCGCGTCATCAAGGACAACATCCGGTATCCGGAATCTTCGCTGGGCGACATGCGTTCGCAGATCGCCGCCTGCCGGCTCGCGGTCCGCCAGCTCGACGAGCTGTTCACCAAGTACGGCTCGCAGACCATGCTCGCGGCGATCGATCACATCTTCGGCGAGACCGAGGAGAAGTGCCGCAAGATCGTCAAGCAGATTCCCGACGGGGTCTACGAGGCGGAGTCGTTCTATGATGACGACAGCGTCGCGCTGAACGAGCCGGTGCGCGTGCATGCCCGCGTCGAGGTCGACGGCGACCGCATGACCATCGACCTGTCGGGCTGCTCGTCCTACCGCAAGGGCGGCATCAACTCGCGCACGCTGGCGGCGGCCCGCGTCGCCTACAAGGCGCTGACCGCGCCGCTCGAGGCGGTCAACGAAGGCTCGTTCAGCGCGCTCAAGGTGGTGATCCCCGAGGGCAACATCATGATGGCGCCGTTCCCGGCGCCGATGGCGTCGTGGAGCCTGATCGTGCCGACGGTGGTCGACACCGTCTTCAAGGCGCTGGCGCCGGCGATCAAGGACCGCATCCCGGCGGGCCATCACGCGCTGCTCGGCGGCTCGATCGTGTTCTTCGGCACCTTGCCGAACTCCAACAAGAACTTCGTGCTGCAAAGTCTGGAAGGCGGCGGCTGGGGCGGCCGGCCGTTCGAGGACGGCGAGTCCGGCACCGTGACGGTGTGCCAGGGCGACGTCCGCAACGCCGCGATCGAGGCGATCGAGATGAAGTGCCCGGTGATGGTCGAGCAGCGGGCGCTGCGGCCCGATTCCGGCGGCGCCGGCAAGTTTCGCGGCGGCTTGGGCATCGAGATGCGGATCCGCAACTTCGTCGAGGGCCGCTGGAATCTGGCGCGTCCGCGCCGCCAGAAGGACCCGCCATGGGGCCTGTGGGGCGGCGCGGCGGGAGAGGTCGCGCATTTTCTCCTCAAGCGGCCGAACGAGACCGCGTTCAAGGCGGTCGACTCGGTGATGCAGCTGGTGCCGAAGGAGACGCAGGTCATCGCGCAGACCGGCGGTGGCGGCGGCTGGGGCGATCCACTCGAACGCAAGCCCGATGCGGTGCGCTGGGACGTCATCGAGGGGCTGGTGTCGCGCGAGGCCGCCGAGCGCGACTACGGCGTCGTGCTCAACCCGGACTACTCGATCGATCAAGCGGCGACGGCTGCGCTGCGCCGGCGCATGAGCGCGCGCGAAGCGGCCGAGTGAGCGACGGCGGTGCAGTCAGCCGCCTGGAGAACCCGATGAACGGTGAGCAGCGTGTTCGCAAAGTGCTGGCAGAGATGGATCGCGCCGGCCTCGACGCGCTCGTTGCGGTGAGCGGCGACGTCCATGCTTTCCAGCAGCCGAACGCCGTGATGCTGCTGACCGGCTTTCGTGCCATTGGCGTGTCGTTTGCGGTGCTGCGCCGCGACGGTGAACTCACGCTGACGGTCTCGCCGGCCTGGGAGACCGAACGCGCCGACGGCGCATGCGCGGCCCGCGTCGACGGCACCGACGATGTTCGCGCGGCGCTTGCGGCCGCGCTCGCGCAGATCGGTTCAGCCGCGCGGCTCGGAGTGGTGGGTCTCGATACCCTCGGTTACGACGAAGCGCGCTGGCTGTCGCAGGCGCTGGGCGAACGCAGTCATCGCTTTGACAAGGAATTCCTGGCGCAGACGCGGCAGAAGTCAGCGGCCGAGATCCGCAGTGCCGAGCGCGCCACCGAAGTTGCCGTGCAGGGCTATGTGCGGCTGCTCGAACTGGCACGGCCAGGCGTCAGCGAGATTGACCTCGCGACCGACATCTGTGCCGAGATGGCGGATGCCGGCGCGGACGACAATTTCCTGATGCTCAGCGCCGCGCGTCACAACCGGGCGGTCCGGCCGCCGGGCAGTCACACGCTCGAGACGGGCGACGTCATCCTGTGCGAGATCTCGCCGTCGGTCGACGGACAGTTCTCGCAGATCTGCCGCACCGCAATGGTCGGGGCTGCGCCCGAAATTTTTGTCGAGAAATATGCGCTGCTGCAGCAGTCGTTCCAGAACGGCCTGCAGGCGGCCGTGCCGGGCGCGCGTGTAAGCGACCTAGTTGCGGCGATCAACCGCAACCTGGTCGAGGCGGGCTACGGCGAGTTCTGCGTACCGCCTCACATGCGCGCCCGCGGCCACGGCCTCGGCTTCGGTTCGATCGAGCCGGGGGATCTTTCGGCGAACAGCGCGGCCGCGATCGAGCCCGACATGGTGTTCGTGATCCACCCAAATCAGTACCTGCCGGAGACCGGCTACATGATGTGCGGCGACCCGGTCGTCGTGACCGAATCCGGCACGCGCAATCTCGCGGCGCCGCCTGCTTCGTTCGACCAGATCGAGTGAGCGAGGCCGAACGCATGCAGACGCTCCAGCCCGTTCTTCTCTATGGCCGCTACGAATGGCAGCGGGACTTGCAGCCCGTCGCCGAGTTCGAAGCCAGGCTGGATGCCGTCCGCGGTGTGATGCGCACGAACCGCTGGGACGCGCTCGTGGTGCACGGCGACAGCCGCGAGAACGCCGCGCTGTGTCATCTGACCAATGTCGTGCCGAACCAGCGCTGGGGGTTGGCGCTGATCGCGCCCGACCGGCCGCCGCAGATTCTCGCTTCTGTCGGTTCACGAGACCTTCCGGCCGTGCAGCGGCTCACCTTAGTCGACGACGTTCGTGCATCGGGCGAGGTCCGCACGCCGCTGTCGCAATGGCTGACGGCAATCGCCGAGGAACGCGGAGCCGGGCGCGCGTTGAAGATCGGAGTCGTCGATCTGATGCGCATGCGCGCCAGCATCGGCCGCGATGTCGCGGAGGTCTGCGGCGGCTTTGGCGAAATTGTGGATGCGACGCCGGCGCTCGCGGCGCTGCGCCAACCGAAAAGCCCGAACGAGCTCAAGTTGCTGCGGGCATGCTATCGCATCCTGCAGGATGCCTTCGCTGAAATCGAGAAGCGCCGGCACGCCGGATCGGCGATGGCCACGGCTCTGATTGCGGCGGAGCGGACAGCGCGTCTCGCCGGCGCGCAGGATGTCAGGTCGCTCTGCAATGCCGGTTGCCGCGGTCCGCTGCATCCCATCAGCCGCGCCGCGCAACGCGATCTGAGTGAGCCCTGGAGTGTGTATCTCGCGGTGCGCTTCTGCGGCTATTGGACCGAGGCTTTCGCCACGCTGGCGTCAAGGCCGGCGCCGGCCATCGAAGCAGCGCGCGCGGCAGTCGATCTGGCGGCGGAGAGCGCGCGCGTCGGGGCCAGCGGCGCGCATCTGGCGGATGCGATGAAGCCGCAGCTCGCGGGCTTCGATCTTCATCCGATGCTGGGAGCGAAGGTTGCGCGGGCGCACGGCCTATCGCTCGATGCCCAGCCTTGGATCACCCGGGATTCCGCCGAGCGGCTGTCCGGCGACGGCGCCTATTTAACCGTCGCGGGTGCCGTCGGTGGGGGAGGGCGGTGGGTTCTCGAGTCGGCCACCATCATTTTGGACGGTGGGCATCGAACAATTCTGCATCCATGCCGATCCGATCGCGGCGCCATCGAAGCGCGCTTCGGGGTGACTCGAATGTCGAACACAGGAGTGCCTCGTTGAGCGAAATTGAATGGCTGGCCACGAAGATCGGCCGCCCCGACGTTGAGAGGCTGAACGAGCGGGAAGTCGCGTTGCGAATCCTCGATACGGTCGGCGCACTCGTTGCCGGCGCCGGCACCGAGGAGGGGCAGATGCTCCTCGCGATGCGCCGTCAGGAACGTGAGGCGGCGGGCGCGTTCGGCCAGGCCGACGTCGATCTCGACCTGATCGTCCGCTGTGCACTGGCGCGTCTTAGCGAAGTCGACGACATCCACCGCGCTTCGATGATGACGCCGGGCGCGGTCGTCATCCCGGCAGTGCTGACGCTGGCGGGCGAATCCGGCGCGGACGTCCCGACGACAATGGCCGCGATCGATGCCGGGTACGAGGCAATGATCCGGTTGGGCCGCGGCGTCGACGGCCCGGCCATCCTCGCCCGCGGCATCTGGCCGACCTATCTGGCGACGCCCTTTGCGGTTGCGGCGGCTGCGGCGCGCCTGTGGGGGCTCGATCCGGTTCAGACCGCTCACGCGCTTGCACTGGCGTTCTGTTATGCGGCGCCCGCTGTCGGCCGGCCGGCCGGAGCTGCGACGTCGCGCTGGCTAGCCGTCGGCCAAGCCGTCAAGAACGGTCTTGCCGCGGCGAACGCGGCGAGGTTCGGCTTCGTTGGCGACCTCAGCGTCCTGCAGGACGAGACGCTGGCGAACACCCGCGGGTTGACGTTCGACGCCGAGGCGTTCCGGGCCGACCCGGAAGTTCACCTGATGAGCCAGGTTTCGTTCAAACCATGGTGCGCGGCCAAACAAACCATGAGCGCCAGCCATGCGCTTCGCGTCCTCATGCCGGCGGACCCGAACGATGTCGCGGACGTGACGGTGAGGATTCCTCCCGTCTACGCCGGCATGATCAGCCATCAGCCGGCGCCGGCGAATCGCAGCTCTCATCTCACCAGCCTGCGGCATCAGATGGCGTTGGCGGCGCTCGCCCCCGATGCGATGTGCGACGTCAACCAATGCGCCGGTGGGCAGTCGGCGCGTCTTGACGATTTCAGTCAGCGCATCAGGGTCGAGACAGCGGACGATCTGCAGCACTACTACCCGGCGCGTTACCCGGCGGACGTCAGCCTGGTCACCCGCTCGGGCGAAACGCGCTCAGCGCGGATGCTGAGTGCTCCAGGCGATCCGGAACTGCCGATGAGCGAAAGCCAAGTCGTGGAAAAGTTTGAGCGACTGGTGACCGATGTGGTTCGCCGGCCGTGCGCTCTGCTGCAAGCCGGGCAAGAGCTGCTGGCGCGGCCCCAATCGGTGGCGCTGCTGCTTGGAACGGTCGAGATGGTCCTGCAACAGACCGACCGTTGCCCATAGGCGACGCGTTTTCGATCGACCCGCAGCGTAGCTCTCTCGAATTTGGCAATAGCCGAGCTGCCGGTGTCCCTTCCCCCGCAAGCGGGGGAGGGTGCGCGCCGCCGTTGTGGATCATGTGCTGCCCCAAAGTCGTCCCGCCCCCGGGAGGCGGTGACGGCCTCCGCGAGGGCGGGTGGTGGGGGCCTCGGCGGCGGGGAGTCAGGCCGCCGTCGAGACGCCAGCTGTGGATTGCGGCGCCTTGTTGCGCCGCCTCGTTACGCTGCCTTGGCGGTGGCGGGGGCGTACTCTTCGGCGATGGCGCGCTCCAGGATGTCCATGCCTTCGGCCAGTTCGGCAAAGGTCGTGGTCAGCGGCATCATGCACTTGATGACCTCGTCCTCCGGGCCGGCACGCTCGATGATCAGGCCGTAGCTGTAGGCCTTCTTGGTCACCGCAGCGGCGCGGACCGGGTCGGCGCAGCGCACGCCGATCATCATGCCGCGGCCCTTGACCTCGACCAGATCGCCTTCGAACTGCGCGACCATGGCGCCAAGGCGCTTCGCGAGGTAGCAGCCCTTGGCCTGGATCTCGTTCTGGAACGCGTCGTCCGACCAGTAGTGCTCGATCGAGGCGGTCGCGGTGACGAAGGCATGGTTGTTGCCGCGGAAGGTGCCGTTGTGCTCGCCCGGCTTCCAGACGTCCAATTCGCGCTTCAGCACCACCAGGGCCATCGGCAAACCGTAGCCCGACAGCGACTTCGACAGCGTGATGACGTCGGGCTTGATGCCGGCCGGCTCGAACGAGAAGAACGTTCCGGTGCGCCCGACGCCGGCCTGGATGTCGTCGACGATCAGCACGATGCCGCGCTTGTTGCACAAAGCCTCGAGCCGCTTGAGCCAGTCGATGCGCGCCACGTTTAAGCCGCCCTCGCCCTGCACGGTCTCGAGGATCACGGCGGCCGGGGTGTCCATGCCGCCCGACGGATCGGAGAGAACCTTCTCGAGATGCGCGATGGTGTCGACGCCCTCGCCGAAATAGCCGTCGAACGGCATCGCGGTGGTGTTGGTCAAGGCGACGCCGGCGGCGGCGCGCAGATACGAGTTGCCGGTCACCGCCAGCGCGCCCATCGACACGCCGTGGAAGCCGTTGGTGAAGTAGATGACGTTCTGGCGGCCGGTGACCTTGCGGGCGATCTTCAGCGCGGCTTCGACCGCGTTGGTGCCGGTCGGACCGACGAACTGCATGACGTAGTTGTCCAGGCCGCGCGGCTTGAGGATGACGTTCTGCATTGCCTCGAGGAAGCGCTCCTTGGCGGCGGTGTGCAGGTCGAGCGAGTGGGTGATGCCGTCGTCCATGATGTAGTCGACCAGCGCGCCCTTGAAGACGTCGTTGTTGTGGCCGTAGTTGAGCGAGCCGGCGCCGGCCAGGAAGTCGAGATAGCGGTTGCCGTGCACGTCGGTCAGCACGGTGCCCTTGGCGCGGGTGAAGACGGCGTTGAAGCTGCGGGCGTAGGAGCGCACGTTGGACTCGAGCTGCTCGAACACGGCGGTCTCGGTCTTCGGGGCGGCGATCTGGGTGGTGGTGCGGTCCAACATGGCGTCCTCTTTGTCCCGGTGCGGTGGGCGACCAATCGCCCCGTCCATGACCCGGACCTTACGCACACCCCTCGCCACCCGATGTGCTGGCCAACACGCTTTGGCGGTTTGTCTCCCGGGGCTCGGAATGAATTCAGATCGAGTCGGTGTCCTTCATTGCGAGGAGCCCAAGCGACGAAGCAATCCAGCCTTTCAAAAAGATGGATTGCTTCGCTTCGCTCGCAATGACGCAGGGGTGAGTCAACCTTGAGCCATCGCGCTTTCAAATGCGAAAGCGGTCCGCGCTGCGTGAGCAGGCGGACCGCCAGATTTCGTGCTTTTGACGCTCGACGGCGTTGCTGGCCCGGTCAGGCGGCCCGCCGATAGTCGAGTTCGGGTGCAGCCGGACCCGTCAAGTCGAGTTCGAGGATGCCGGGAACCGCGATTACCAGGTCAGGACGGTTGCCGTTCTCGAAGCGCGCAAACTTGAAGGCTTCGGCGCGGCTGATGAACAAGCCGCCGCGAAGGCCGTTCTGATCGCGAGCGATCCATTGGCCGCGGCTGTTCCGGCCGACCAGGAAGATCGACGTGTTGGAGCCGGTCGCTTGGAATGTCTCACCGAGGCGCATGGTCGTGGTCCTTCTGATGGCTGCGAGCGTTGGCGGCCCGTTTGTCAGCTTCACCCTAAGGACAGCGCCGGCGTGGCGATGTGCTCGGTATCACGAAACTGCGGATTGCGCGCGTTGACGGATTCGAACGAGAGGATCGTGAATGATCTGCAGGTCGTCGCGATATGCGACAACGCCGATCCGCACGCACATGAAAAGCAGCGCGGTCGCGGGGCGGCCGGCTGTGCGAGACAGCCGGCCTCCGTCGTCACGAGAAGATGTCGGCGACGATGCCCGAGTACCAGCCCATGTTCTCCTGCTGCGCCTGCCGGCGCAGGTCGGCGGGCTCGCCGGTCTTGGAGATGAAGGTCTCGACCGCGGCGATCTTGCCGTCCTTGGCTTCGTAGCGGCCGCCGACCTTCACGGTGTCGTCGGTCTCGATCAGGCTCCAGCAGGTGTTGGTGTAGCGGGCCGGGAAGGTCTGCGACTTGGTCAGTTCGCCGCGGATCATCATCGCCGCGACCTTGGCCTGGCTGTTGGCCGAGAACGCCGACTTCGGCATGTCGCCCGCGATGCTGGCATCGCCCATCACATAGATGTTGGAATCGTTGGCCGACTTCATGCTGGCGGGATCGATCGGGCAGAAGCCGCTGGCATTGGCGAGTCCGGCGTCGCGCGCGACCCTGCCGGCCATCTGCGCCGGGATGACGTTGGCGAGCGATGCCCGGTAGGTCGCCAGATCGGTGGTGACCGTCATGGCCTTGGGATCGACGCTCTTGATGCCGCCATGCATCTTTGGATCCTGCCACTCCACCATGCCGGGGTAGTGCTTCTCCCAGCCTTCCTGGAACAGTCCCTGTTTGGAGAAGCTTGGCTTCGGGTCGAGCACGATGATGCGCGACTTCTTGTGGCCCTTGGCCTTGAGCACGTGCGCCATCATCGAGACGCGCTCGTACGGCCCGGGCGGGCAGCGGTAGGGATTGGGCGGGGCGATCATGACGATGGTGGCGCCGTCTTCGAGCGCGTCGAGCTGGCGCTTGAGCAACTGGGTCTGCGGGCCGGGCTTCCAGGCATGCGGCATCGCGTCGGCGGCGGCTTCGGAATATCCCGGCACCGAGTCGAACTTGATGTCGATGCCGGGCGCGACCGCGAGCCGGTCGTAGGACAGCTGCGTTCCGTCGGCGAGCCGGACGGTCTTCTTGTCGCGGTCGATGCCGGCCGCCATCTGGTGCGCGAGTTTCACGCCGTACTTCGACGCCAGCGCATCGTACGAATGCGTGATCGATTCGAAGGTGCGGAAGCCGCCGAGATAGAGGTTCGAGTGGAAGCAGGTGACGAACTGCTTGAGCGGCTCGACCAGCGTGACCTCGATGGCGCCCTTGGAGTCCTTGGCGACGTACCGGGCGAGCGTCGCGCCGCCCGGACCGCCGCCGACCACCACCAGCTTCGGCTTGGCCTGCGCCAATGCGGGCATCGCGAGGCCGCTCGTCGCCGCGATGGCGCCGACACCGCCCAGAAACGTCCGTCGATTGGTCAAGGTCATCGTATCCTCCCTACATGTTGTCGTTGTTGGTATTATTTCGCGCTCACCGCCGGCAGGCTACCGAAATAGGCGGCCAGCGCGGCAATCTCTTCAGGCGACAGCCGGTCCGCCACCGTCTGCATGATCGGGTTGTCCCGCTTCTTCTGCCGATAATCCTGCATCGCTTCGATGAAGATCGGCTCCGGCCAGCCGACGATCGGCGGAATGCCTTCGTACCGCCCGCTGAGCTGGTGACAGGTCACGCACTCCGACGAGAGGTACTCGCCAAACGCCCTGTCAGCCGCAATCGCGTCGACCGGCATCCAGATAGCGGTTGTGAGCGTGAGCGAACATGCGACGGCGTGACGCTTCATGACGCTCACTCGACCTTGGGGCCTTTCCCCTCTTCCGGCGTCACGTCGAGCGCGCTGGCGCGTCCGACGATCTTCGCTTCGCCGGGCGCGCAGTTGGTCATGCAGGGGCTTGCCCGCCAGAATTCCTTCTCGGTGCGCTCGCGGTCGTCGTCGATGAACTTGGACTGGTTGGGAAGCTTGATCGACGTAAAGCTCTTGGCATTGAGCTCGAAATCTTCGTCCTTGATCACGTCGTTGAGGAGAAGCACGTAGGCGGTGATGGCATAAAGCTCGTCATTGCTGAGTGACTGCGCGTTGCCGAACGGCATGGAGCGGCGGATGTAGTCGAAGACGGTCGAAGCGTAAGGCCAATAGGAGCCGATCGATTTGACCGGATCGTGGCTCGCCAGCGTGCCGGCGCCGCCCATCAGGATCGGCCAGCGGCCGGCGCTTTCGCCGAACTCGCCGTGGCAGGCCGCGCAATGCGTCATGTAGAGCGGTTCGCCCTCCTTGGCGGTGCCCTTCCCGGGCGGCAGCCCCTGGCCGTCAGGCCGGACGTCGATGTCCCAGCCGGCGATCTCCTCGGGCTTGGCTTCGCGCCCGATGCCAAGTCGCTTGGACGTCTTGGACGCAGTGACGGACTGCGGCGCCGTCTGCGCATAAGGCGCATCGAGCCACGGCACCGCCGCCAGCGTGCCGAGCGCGAGCGCGGCCGCAGTGGCGATCAAACAGGCCTTAGGAAACCTCGACATTCTCGACCTCGCCGCTCTTCTTGACGTGCCACGTCTGGATGCCGTTGTTGTGGTAGATCGAGTTGACGCCGCGATGCTTGCGCAGCTCGATCTTGGTCGGCTGCACGTAGCCGCTGTCGTCCATCGCGCGCGACTGCAGCAGCAGTTCGCGGCCGTCCCAGTCGAACTCGTAATAAAAGCGCGTGATGGCCTTGTCCCAGACCGGCCCGTCGATCTGCGCGGCCCGCCAGTTGCGACCGCCGTCGATCGAGACATCGACCCGCGCGATCTTGCCGCGTCCGGACCAGGCGATGCCCGACAGCACCGTGAAGCCGGCCTTGTGATTGAGCGGCGTCTGCGGGCTTGGATTCGTGATGACGGACTTCGCGTCCATCACGAAGGTGAAGCGGCGCGCCGTGCCATTCTCCAGCAGGTCGGTGTACTTCGAGGTTTCCTCGCGGTGATGCCACGGCTCGTCGCCAACCTCGATGCGACGGAGCCACTTGACCCACATGTTGGCTTCCCAGCCGGGGATCACCATGCGGACCGGATAGCCGTTCT
Source organism: Xanthobacteraceae bacterium (assembly GCA_050179645.1). Taxonomy (GTDB): domain Bacteria; phylum Pseudomonadota; class Alphaproteobacteria; order Rhizobiales; family Xanthobacteraceae; genus VAZQ01. The sequence continues at coordinate 31,347 of JBFXEX010000046.1, forward strand.
CCGGGTAGAGCATCTCGCCGTTCATCCGGTAGGCGACCAGCACGTCGTCGAGCGCCTTCGCGAGCGGCAACGAGCGGCTCATGGCGGCGCCGTCGCCGCCTTCGAGCAACAACCACTTGGCGCTCGGCCGTATGCCGGCCTCGGCGAGCAGCACCTTGAGCGGAACACCGGTGTACATCACGCAATGCACCATACCGTGCGTGAACTGCGCGCCGTTGAGCTGTGCGCCGCGCCACTCCATTCCGGAATTGGCCGCGCATTCGCAGAAATACGCCCGATTGAGCCGCGGCATGCGCTTGAGGTCGTCGAGCGTGAAAATCAGCGGCTTGTCCACGAGGCCGTGCAGGATCAGTCGGTAGTCGGCCGGATCGACTTCCGCGATGCCGGCATGATGGCGCTCGAAGCACAGCCCGTTCGGCGTGATGATGCCGTCGAGCTCGTGCAGCGGCGTGAAGCTGACCGAGCTCTGCGGACTGGCCGTCAGCCAGGAAACGTCGCGGCGGATGACGTCGGCTTCGAACTTCGACGGTGTACCGTATTTGCGTTCGGCGACGCCCTGACCGATCGTGCGGCTCCAATCGGGAACGTTGGGCGGCTGGTTCTTCGGATTGCCGGCCGCGGCGACCTGTCCGGCCAGCGCGGTGACGCTTCCGGCTGCCACCGCGCCCGTGAGAAATGCGCGGCGCGACGTCGGACGGGAGCTTGGAGGTTGGCTGGACATGGTTGTTTGCTCCACAATCTACTGCGCCGCTACGCGCCGGTGACGCGCACGCGGTCGGTCTCTTTCGGCGCGACCACGCCCTTCTTCTGAATGTAGGTGGCGACCACGTCCCAGATCGGCGGGCCTTCGGTGCCTTGGTTGACGCTCGCCCAGCCGGAGACGACGTACTCCTTGGCGGGATCCAGCGGTTTTCCGGTACGCAGCAGGGTGAGGTCGGAAATGCGGTTGCCCATCGGCTTGCCGACATCGATGGCGTAACGCACGCCGCCGACCCGCACCATGTCGCCGCCCTGCTGATAGTACGGGTCCGGGTTGAACAAGTTATCGGCGACGTCTTCGAGTACTTCCTTCAGCCGCGCCCCCGTCATGGTCATGCGGTAGGCGGCCGGATAGGTGATCGCGGTGGCGTTGTAGATGTCCTCGCGGGTGATCGCGCTGTCGGGGAGGAGCGAAGCGCCCCAGCGGAAGCCCGGCGATAGTGCGATCTCGGCGTCGCGCTCCGCCAGCAATGCGTCGCAGATCAGGTCGTCGAAGGTGCCGTTGAAGTTGCCGCGGCGGTAGAGCAGCGTCTCGGTCCGGCCGACCACCTGCTTGAGCATTGCCTCATGGGGCGCCCGGACGGCACGGATCTTCGCCGCCACCTCGGCGTCGGGCGCAATGGCGTCGGAGAACACCGGGATCAATTTGAACCGATATCCCTTCACGGCGCCGTCGCGGACGTCGAGGTCAAGTCGCGACACGAACTTGCCATGGCTGCCCGACGCGACCAGGAGCGTCTTGCCGACCTTGACCACTTCGGGCAGCGCGTCGTGGGTGTGCGCCGTCAGGATGACGTCGATGCCGTTCACGCGGCCGGCGAGCTTGCGGTCGACGTCGAAGCCGTTGTGCGAGAGCAGCACCACAAGCTGCGCGCCGTCCTTTCGCGCCTTCTCGACGTTCGACTTGATGTCGTTCTCGCGGATGCCGAACGACCAGTTGGGAATCATCCAGCGCGGATTGGCGATCGGCGTGTAGGGCAGGGCCTGACCGATGACGGCGATCTTGACGCCGCCGCGCTCGATCATCGTCATGGCGTCGAACGCCGGCTCGTCCCATTCGGTGTCGCGCACGTTCTGTGCCAGAAACGGAAACCCGAGTTGTCCGACCAGCTCCTTCACCCGTTCGGTGCCGAGCGTGAACTCCCAGTGTCCGACCATGGCGTCCGGCTTGAGCAGCGCCATGCAGTCGACCATATCCTGGCCCTTGCTGACGAGCGACGTGTAGCTGTTCTGCCAGGTGTCGCCGCCGTCCAGGAACACGACGCGGTCGCCGCGCTCGCCGCGGATTGATTTGAGAATGGTGGCGATGCGGTCGAGGCCTCCGATCCGGCCGTAGCTCCTGGCGAGCGCCGTGAAATCGTCGGAGGTCAGCGCGTAGGCTGCAGCGGATCCCGGCTTGATGTTGTAGAGATCGAGAAATGCCCGGTCGGTGATATGCGGCACCAGCCCCTTCGCTTCGCCGACGCCGAGATTTGCCGACGGCTCGCGGAACAGGAGCGGCACGAGCTGGGCATGGATGTCGGCGATATGCACCAGCGTGACGTTGCCGAGGGGATCGAACCTCAGCAGTTCGTCCTGGGTCAGGCGCTGCTGCGCAAAGGCCTGGGTCCACCCGCCCGGGGCGATCGCCGCGGTCGCCGCCGCTACCTGGAGAAAATCGCGCCTCGAAAACATTTCAAGCTCCCAAGATCGCGCATCGTCGAGCGCGCATACTTAAAGCGCGCTCGCTCCACGGAGCGAACGGCCAGGGCGCGGCGCCTGAGCGCGCAGGGCGGTCGACCCACGGCCAAACGGCCGCGGCGATCCGGTTCAAGTCACGGTGATCTTTTCTTCGCCGACGATCTTCGTTCCGTCGTCGTCCAGCCAGGTCAATACGACAGGGCCGGATTCCTGAGCCCGAAACTTGAACTGAATGTACGGGTTCGCCGATATCGCGGGCTCAAAATCCGCGGCGAACACTTCCTTGCCATTCACCGTGCAGGTGAACTTGTTGATGATCTTGCGCGGGATGACCTTGCCGCTGGAATCCTTACGCAAACCAGTTTCCATAATGTGCGATACGAGGGCTTTGACTTCGATCAATTCGCCCTTCTTCGCCTGCTTCTTGTCGAGTTTGATGCGCGGCTTGACGTCGGCCATTCGTTTTTCCTCCGTGAGCGGTTAACTGCGGATCGATCGGCTTGCTAGCCGCCGCAGCCGCCGATCGTGACCTTGACCTGCTTGCTGGCCTTGAAGAACGACCCGTCGTTCATTTTGGCGACGGCGATGACATTCTGCGTCCCGGCCAGACGGATGCGGGTGTTGGCTTCCGCCATGCCGCTCGCCGGCGAGAAGTGGAACGTCACGATCCCGCCGCGCGGATTGCCGTCCGCCACCACCAGCACGTCGCTGACATAGGACTGCTCGGTCATCGGGCTCTCGACCGATACGGTCATCGGCACGGTGTTGCCGTTCTCGGCGATCTCCGGCAGATCGAGCCGCACGCGACCTTCGGTCGCGGCCTTGCCGCCGGTGAATTTCTTGATCAGGTCATCGGAGTCGTTGGCGGCGAAGGCTGGAACGCGCGCCCCGGCGCCGAACGCCAGTGCACCGACGCCAAGCATCAACACGCTGCGACGAGCGACAGTCATGGACATTCCTCTCTTCCCGGCGGCCGATGGGAGGGCCACCTTGCTACGTGCGGGCGTTCAGTGCGCCGCTTACAGAATATCGCGCGAGCTGCCGAAAGACACTCGCGAGACATATTCATATCTTTGCAATTATTAAGCGGGCGGTTGGTAAATTGCAAGTGGATTCGACATGTGGATTCGACGCGGGTTCGACGGTGCTGTCCCCGGCATCTTGCCACGGACAACACGTCGCTTTCCATTCAAGAAAATGCATGTATTGTTTCCAGCGTGTCCGTCGAACGGCGGACCGGTGCGGCCACAGCCAAGCACCTGCAACAATAAACGACGCGGCGGGAGGGACGATCCGGTGATCACCAGAACGACTTTGATTGCAGCCGTCTGCGCGCTGCTCGCGGCGACCGCCGTGGCGGTTGGCCAGGACGAGGCGACCGAGAAGGCGATTCAACGATACCGCGACATGCTGAAGGCGGACCCGTGGAGTAATCCCGCGCTGCTCGATGCCGACCGCGGCGAGGCGCTGTGGAAGTCCGCACGCGGCCCCAACAAAGTCTCGCTGGAAAAATGCGATCTCGGCAAGGGACCGGGTACGGTCGAGGGTGCGTTCGCCGAACTTCCGCGCTACTTCGCCGATGCCGGCCGGGTCATGGACCTCGAGACACGTATTCTCTGGTGCATGGAGAAACTGCAGGGCTTCAAAGCCGCCGATCTGGTCAAGCGCCCGCATCCGGGCGGCGGTCAGCCGGTGAAGGAGCTCGGCGCCATGGCGACCTACGTCGCCAGCAAGTCGGCCGACATGAAGTTCGCCGCCAAGCTCGATCAGCCGCAGGAGCGCGAGATGGTCGCGCTCGGCGAAACATTGTTCTTCCGCCGTTCCGGGCCGTTCGATTTCGCCTGCGCGACCTGCCACGAGGCGAAGGGCTTGCGCATTCGCCTGCAGGGTTTGCCGCAACTCGCAAGTCCGGAAGAGGCCCGCAAGGTGGTCGGCGAATGGCCGGCCTACCGGGTGTCGAGCACCCATGTGATGACCATGCAGCACCGCATGTACGACTGCTATTGGCAGATGCGGATGCCACAGCTTGAGCTTGGCTCGGAAGCGAGCGTGGCGCTGATCACCTATTTGACCGATCAGGCGCGCGGCGGCGAGATTGCCGCGCCCGGTCTCAAGCGCTGATCCGGGGGAGCATCATGAAAATCATCGCCATTGCGGTTCTGACCATCGGCCTGAGCGCCACGCCCGCCCTCGCGCAGCAGAAGCCCGCCGTCGATCCGGCGCGCGCCGACGCTGTGATCAAGTCGTCGTTTCCGACCGCGCCGGCCGACTGGCAGTCGCGGCTGGTTCCGGACGAGACGATGCGGGCGTGCTCCGCCCACCACAACAATCCGCCGCGCCCGGTGGCCGACGCCATCCAGCAACGCGAGAAGGTGGCCATCGCCTATCCGGCCGACGGCAAGTTGATGGGGGAATGGCAGAAGGGCGAGCGGATCGCGCAATCCGGCTATGGGCTGCGCTTCACCGACTATCCGCCGCGCGGTCCCAACGGCGGCAACTGCTACGCCTGTCACCAGATGACCAAGGCAGAGGTCAGCTACGGCACGCTCGGCCCAAGCCTCCTCAACTACGGCAAGCTCCGCAATTTCGGCGAGGCCGAGACCAAGGCGGCCTACGAGAAGATCTACAACTCGCAAGCGACGATCCCGTGCTCGAACATGCCGCGGTTCGGCACCAACAAGGTCCTCACCATCGAGCAGATCAAAGACGTGGTGGCGCTGCTGATGAGCCCGGACAGTCCGGTCAACAAGTAGCTCCGCCTGGACAATTGTCGGTCGGCCACCCGGGAGGGATGTCATGATCAAGAGCCGCAGAGAGATCGTCGGTGCGCTCGCGGCGTCGGGTGCGGTGCTGGCGTCGACCCAGGGCGCGCGCGCCAATCCGGCCGCGCTCGACCTCGCCGCCTACAAGAAGGACACCGACGTCGCCTGCCTCTACCACTGCGACTTCGGCGATCCGCGGCGGTTCTCGCAGATGCTGCAGAACATGCTGAATCACTATTCGGCCTACGACTTCGACACCTTCAAGCTCAAGCTGGTGATCGTGGCGCACGGCGCCGGTCTCAAGTTCTTCCTGGAAGATCGCAGCGGCACGCCGTGGGAAAAGGACGAGATCGATCCGGAGCTTTACAAGCGCTTCGTCGGTTTGGCCAAGTACGGCGCCGAGGCGTTCCTGTGCCAGATCACCTACAAGCGCTTCAACATCGACCCGGCCAAGACCCGCAAGGACGAGTTTCTCCGGTTCGTGCCGTCCGGCGTCGCCACGGTCGCCGAGCTGCAGGGCAAAGGATTTGCTTACCTGAAGGTCGGGTAGGCGGCGCGCTTCCGATCCGTCTGATGCTCAGCGAACCGCCGGCGGCGACGCCTTGGTGCTGGCGCGCATGTAGTCGGGCAGGCTCTCGCGCTCGTACGCGCGCTCGCTGACGAAGCGGAACATGGCGAGGAAGTTGTCCGGCACCAGGTAGCCCTGCACCCGCGCGACCTCGCGCTCGCGCGGCTTGCGGACCTTGAGACCTTCCGAGCGCTCGGCGAAGAACTGGAAGGTCGGCGTGAAGCGGACGCCGTATTTCTCTGCCAGCCGCTTTTCCGGCAGCTTCTCGCCGTCGAAGTCGACGACCTCGCGGGCGCCGATGATGTTGAGCTGGAGAATATCGAACCGCGGCTTGACGAACTCGACGATCTCCGGCTTGGCGAAATTGATCACGTGGGTGTCGCGGCAGTACGGACAGCCGCGCAGCTCCCACATGATGGCGAACCGCTTGCCGGCCGCGGCGGCGGCATCGAGGTCGTCGGCGAGTTCGAGCAGGCTCTCGAGAAACCACGGCTCGTGATAAAGGCCGTCGTCGTTCAGCTTCGGCTCGGCCCATGCCGGGCCGGCGACACGCACCGCGGCCGCAATTCCTGCCGATCCGGCCAGAAAGGTTCGCCGTGACACCATCGCGGTGCTCCTGACATTCATCATTTTGCAAGTGTATCGCGCCGCCGCGCCGCCGCACAAGCCGACAGAGACCCGTCGTGGGGTACCACCCGCTCAGCCGATCCGGCCAAGCGCCGGCACGTTCTCTAAGAGCCACACGCCGATGATCGGCATCGCGCCGGTGAAGATCAGTACGCCGACGCCGACCAGCACCAGCCCCATCGCCATCTCGATCGCCCCCAGCCGGCCGCGCCAGCGCTCGGCGAATCGCAGGAAGGCGCCGGTGAACAGCGCGGCGGCCAGAAACGGCACGCCGATACCGGCCGCATACGCGGCAAGCAGGCCGGCGCCGCGGCCGACGGTCGCTTCCGCACCGGCAAGCAGCAGGATCGAGGTCAGGATCGGTCCCACGCACGGCGTCCAGCCGAAGCCGAAGGCCAGCCCGATGACGAACGCGCCGAGCGGGCCGACCGGCCTTTGCAATCCGGAGAACCGCGCCTCGCGCATCAAGAACGACCAGCGGAAGGCGCCTGCCATGTGCAGGCCGAGCACCACGAGTATGACCCCGCTGATCCGCGAGAGCAGCGTCAAATGATCGGAGACCAGTTGTCCAAGCATCGATGCGCTGGCGCCGAGCGCGACGAACACGCAGGCAAAGCCGGCGACGAAGGCGGCGGCGCGGCCGAGCACCCGCCAGAGCAGGGCGCGCGGCGCCTCGGCGGTCAGTTCACCCAAGGATGTGCCGGCGAGAAAGCAGAGATAGGGCGGCACCAGGGGCAGAATGCAGGGCGACAGGAACGAAACCAGGCCCGCGCCGAACGCCGACAACAACCCAAGATCGACCGTCACGGCGCACCCCATGAAACATATTCAATCCTTACTATATTTAGAGTACTCTTGCTGGCCGCCCAATGAGAATCTCGCCCATGCGCTATGTGTCGGTCATCGTCGCGATGCTTGCGCTCAGCGCCACCGCGGCGGCCTCGATGGAGCTTGTGATGTTCCGGCAGGCCGGCTGCCCGTGGTGTGCGGCGTGGGATCGGGAGGTCGGGCCGATCTATCCCAAGACCGAGTTCGGCCGGCGGGTGCCGGTCCGATTTGTCGATCTGGGGCGGGCGCGCGATACTGCGAGGCTCAAGAGCCCGGTCAGGTTCACGCCGACCTTCGTTGTGTTCGACGGCGGTCGTGAAATCGGCCGCATCGAGGGGTATCCGGGTCAGGATTTTTTCTGGGGGTTGTTGGAGAACCTCGTGCCCAAGCCGGCGGCAACCGACGGCGTCACGCAGGCGGTGCCGCGGCGCCAGGAAGTTGAGCGATGAAAACGAAGACCATGGCGCAGCGGCGGGCGAAGCCCAGCGAGGACGAACTCGACCTCGATACGCTGGTCGCCAATGCGCGCGAGGCGAGCGAGTTTCTCAAGGCGCTGTCGCACGAGGCGCGGCTGATGATTCTCTGCCTGCTGGCGACCGGCGAAAAATCGGTGAGCGAGATCGAACAGACGCTGCG
>JBFXEX010000047.1:0-38886 GCA_050179645.1 Xanthobacteraceae bacterium
CTCGCCGGCACCTTTGGCGCCCAAGGGATTGATCGGCGATGGATATTCGTCGAGCACCACGCAACGCTGGTTGGGGAAGTCGGTCGCGGTCGGCAGCAAGTAGTCGGCGAGCGAGCCGGTCAGGAACTGGCCCTGGTCGTCGTACTGCAGATGCTCCAGGCAGGCGCCACCAAGCCCCTGGACCAGCGAGCCGATCACCTGGCCGCGCAAGGTCAGAGGGTTCACGGCCCGGCCGACGTCCTGGACCACCACATAGTCGATGATCCTGATCCGCCCGAGCTTGGGATCGACCGTGATGTGCACCGCATGGGCGCCATAACTGTAGGTGTGGCGATGGTTGAGAAACGCGCCCTCGACCGACAGACCGGCGAATTCCGACAGCGCGATGGTCTTGCCGCCCGGACCCGTCACCTTGTCCTCATCGAGCGCGATCGCAGCCGGATCGCAGCCCATCCGCTGCGCCGCCGCCGCACGCAGGGCGGCAAGAAAATTGTTGGCCGCGTCGAGCAGCGCCGAGCCGCCCATCACGGTCGAACGCGAATGATAGGCGCCGTAGCCGTCGCTCACATAACCGGTCGAGCCGTGATAGACGTGGCGAATACGATCGACCGGAATTTCGAGCGCATCGGCGGCGATCTGCGCGAAGATCGTCTCGACGCCCTGCCCCACCGACGTGGTGCCGAGATAGACCGAGATCGTGCCGTCATCGTTGATCGCCAGTCGCGCGGTCTCCTTGGGACCGGCGGCGCCGCCTTCGATGAAGCAGACGATGCCGAGGCCGTGATAGACACCGTCGATCAACTTACCGGCTAGCTTTGATTTTTCGTCCCAGCGGAATTCCTTAAGGCAGCGCTCGAAGGTCGATGAATATTCGCCACTGTCGTATTGATCCTTGGCGTCGGTCGGCTGGACGTGCGCGATCGGGTAAGGCTGTTCCGCGTGCGTCACCAAGTTGCGCCGGCGCAGTTCGACGCGGTCGATACCGAGATCGGCAGCCACGAGGTCCAGCAACCGCTCGAAAAAGAAGTTCGATTCGAACCGCCCCGGCCCACGGTAGGTGCCGACCGGCGTCTTGTTGGTCATCCACAGATGCGAGTCGAGCTTGACGTGCGGCACCCGGTAAGGGCCGGCCATGAACTGCACGACGTTGCGCGTGCCAACCGCGCCGTTGGTGCGCATGTAGGCGCCCATGTCGTTGCGGACCTCGCCACGCAAAGCCAGGATGGTGCCGTCGCGCGCACAGGCGATCTCCAGATCGGCCTCGGCCTCGCGCGCGTGGTTCATCGCCATCAAGTTCTCGCGGCGATCCTCGATCCACTTCACCGGCCGGTTGACGTGGCGCGCCGCAAACGGGATGAGGAAATCCTCGGGATAGAACTCCCCGCGCGCACCGTACCCGCCGCCGACGTCGTTCTCGATCATCTCGATGGAGTCTTCGGCAAGCCCGATCTGCTTGGCGAGAATCCGCCGGTTGAAGAACGGCACCTTGGCGGCGCCAGAGACCGTGAGCTTGCCGGCGGCCGCGTTCCATTCTGCCATCACGCCGCGCGGCTCCATGGTGAGCCCGTAGTGGCGTCCGGTGCGGAACACTTCGCGGCGGACATAGGGTGCATCGCGAAACGCCGCGTCGGCGTCGCCCTTGCGCGCCTCAAAGATCAGCGAGCGGTTGGTACCGGTCGCCTCGAACAGCACACTCGCGTCCAGCCCGGCGGTCGCACAGTCCGTCACCGCGGGGATCGATTCGATCTCGACCGCAATCGCCTCCAGCGCGTCTTCGCCGCTCGCAACACTGTCCGCCAGCACGACCGCGATCGGCTCGCCGACATAGCGCACCTTGTCGTGCGCGATCACCGGCTGCTCGTAAGGCTTGAACTGCGGCAGGGGCTGGAGCCGCATCGGGATGATGGGCGGCCCGCCCGGCATATCGGCCGCGGTGATCACCGCATGGACGCCGGGACGCTGCAGCGCAGCCGAGACGTCGAGCGAGACGATGCGGCCGTGAGCCACCGAACTGCGCAGGATCACCGCATGCAGCAGGCCCTCGACCGCGAGATCGTCGACAAATTCGCCGCGCCCGCGCAGGAAGCGCAGGTCCTCTCGGCGCTCCATCGGCGTGCCGATGTAGGTATTTCGCATGGCTATCTGCTGCCGGCGTCTTTGTAGGCCGCCCGCGCGTCGAGCACGGCCTCGACGATCGAAATATAGCCGGTGCAGCGGCAAATGTTGCCGGAGAGCACTTCGCGTACGCGGTCGGCGTCGCAGTCCGGCTCTTCGCTCAGCAGCGCGTGCGCGGTGGTGATCATGCCGGGAGTGCAAAAGCCGCACTGCAGCGCGTGATGCTTGCGAAACGACGCCTGCAGGGGGGTGAGCCCTTCGTCCAGCGACAATCCTTCGACGGTGACGACCTTGGCGCCCTCGGCCTGCACTGCCAACATCAGGCAGGAACGAACCGCCGCGCCGTCGACCAGCACCGTGCAAGCGCCGCAGACACCGTGCTCGCAGCCGACATGGGTGCCGGTGAGCCGCAGATGGTGGCGCAGGCAGTCGGCGAGGGTCAGGCGAGGCTCGACCTCCACTTCGACCGGCTTACCGTTGACTTCGAAACGAACCGACATGGGATGACTGCGCTATCTCGACGCGGCCGCCTTGAGCGCGCGTTCGACCATGGTTCCGACCAGCGACTTGCGATAGGCGCCGCTCGCGTGAATATCATCATCGGGATCTACCGACGCAGAAGCCGCAGCTTCGGCCTTGGCGATCGCCGCCTCGTCGACAGCCCTGCCGTTCAGCTCAGCCTCGGCCGCCGCCAGGCGCAACGGCCGGTCGGCAACGCCGATCACGCCGATATGCGCGTTGCGCGCGCGGCCATCGGCATCCTGATCGTAGAACACCGCCGCCGCGGCCAGCGCGAAATCGCCACGCCGCCGCGCGAATTCCTGAAAGCCCCATCGGCGGCCGGCTGGCCATGCCGGCAGCCTGATCTCGACAATGATCTCGTCGGCGGTGAGCGCCGTCGTCAGCGGCCCCTGGAAGAACTCGCCGGCCTTGATGATGCGCGATCCCGCGCTGCCGACCGCCAGGATTTCGGCATCGCACGTCACCGCAATGCCGGGCATTTCGGCTGCCGGGTCGGCATGCGCGATACTGCCGCCGACCGTGCCGCGATTGCGGATCTGATAATGCGCGACATGCGAGATCGCGGCCTTGAGCAGCGGCTGCGCGGTGGCGAGCCGCGCGTCATCCTCGATGTCCCGCCAGCGCACCATGGCGCCCAGCGACACGCCGGCATCGGAAATCTTGATCTGGCGAAGCTCGGTAAGCTTGCGCAGGTCTACCAGCAGCGACGGCTGCGCCAGCCGGAACGCCAGCATCGGCACGAGGCTCTGCCCACCGGCGAGCGCCTTGGCGTCGCCATTCGACGCCAGCAGTTGCACGGCTTCGGCAACGGTTCCCGGACAGGCATATTCGAAGGGCGGCATTTTCATGAGAGACGCGTCCGCTTCGAAGATGTCCCGGTGCGACAGGTTGGAATGGTTCCTACCATCGTCTTCGCCAAGCGGTCAAACGCGTAGCCTCATGACGGGAATGCAGCACTGCGGATCAACTCCCACACCCGCGGTGGCGACAACGGCAGGTCGCGGGGCTCGACACCCAGCGGCGCGAGCGCAGCCGCCACCGCGTTAGCGATCACGCCGCCGACCGGGATGATGCCGCCCTCGCCGGCGCCCTTGGCGCCGAGCGGATTGTGCGGTGCGGGGTGATCCTCGGACGCCATGGCGCGGATTGCCGGGAAGTCGCCCGCGGTCGGCATCAGATAATCGGCGAGCGAGCCGGTGAGGAGTTGCCCATTCTCATCGTAGCGGATGTGCTCGAGCAGCGCACCGCCGAGGCCCTGCACGATCGCGCCGACGGTCTGGCCGTGCAGCGTCAGCGGGTTGATGATGCGGCCGACATCCTCGACCGCGAGATAGTCGATCAGTTCAACCAGCCCGGTCTTGGGATCGACCACGACGTGCGCAGCGTGGGCGCCATAGCTGTAGGTGCGATGCGGGCTGGCGTACGTTCCCTCGGCCGATAGGCCGGGCGCGGCCAGATCGCCCCAAGCGATCGCGAACTGTCCAGGCCCGATTGCCGTACCGCCGTCGAGCACGACGTCATGCTCGCGACAGTTGAGCCTTTGCGCCGCCGCCGCTCTAATTTTGTTCTTCAGGCTCTTGGCAGCCGCCACGATGGCCGAACCGCCCATGACGATCGAGCGTGAGCTGTAGCTGCCGAAGCCCTCCCGCACATGGCCGGTCGAGCCGTGATGGACGGCGCGGATGCGGGTCATCGGGACTTCCATCGCGTCGGCGGCGATCTGGGCAAAAACGGTCTCAACGCCCTGGCCGACCGAGGACGAGCCGACATAGACCGAGACCGAGCCGTCGGTTTCGAGCTCGAGCCGAACGTTCTCGCGCGGCCCCGAGCCGCCGCCTTCGAAATAGCAGCCAATGCCGAGTCCGTGGTAGCGGCCATCGATCGGGCCGCCCTGGAGCGCCGCCTTTCCGGTCCAGTCGAATTCCTCAAGGCAGCGGTCGAGCGTCGCCCGATAGTCGCCGCTGTCGGTTGCGCTCTCGGCATCGAGCGGCGCCACGCGGGCGAGTGCGTACGGCATTTCGGCCGACGAGATCAGGTTGCGGCGGCGGAATTCGACGCGATCGATCTCCAGGTCGCGCGCCGCCATGTCGAACAGCCGCTCGCGGAAGAAATCCGCCTCGAACCGGCCCGGCCCACGGTAGGTGCCGGACGGCGTCTTATTGGTCACCAGCAGGTCGATGTCGATCTGGATGTGCGGCACCCGGTAGGGACCGGACAGCACTTGCACGATGTTGCGCGCCGCGGTCGCGCCGTTGGTGCGGATGTAGGCGCCAAGATCGACCGCCGCGCGACCGCGCAGGCCGCGGATGGTGCCATCGCGATCGCAGGCGATTTCCAGCTCGCACTCCGCATCGCGGGCGTGGTTGCAGGCAACAAGATGCTCCCGGCGATCTTCGACCCACTTTACCGGCCGGCCAATTTGGCGCGCCAAGTAGGGGATAAGGAAATCCTCCGGATAGAACTCGCCGCGCACGCCAAAACCGCCGCCGACGTCGCACTCGATCATGTCGATCGCTTGCTCCGGCAACCCGATCTGCCGGGCGAGCATCCGCCGGTTGTGGAACGGCACCTTGGTGGCACCGTGGACGGTGAGCTGCCGGCTTCGCTCGTCCCACTCGGCCAGCAGCCCGCGCGGCTCCATCGGCACTGCCGTGAACCGCTGCACCGAAAAGCATTCGCGACGAACGTAGGCGGCGCCCGCGAATGCCCCGTCGGCATCGCCCCGCGATGCGGTCAGCGTGATGATGTGGTTCGAACCGGTCGCTTCGAACAATAGAATGTCGCCTTGCCGCGCACATGCGCGATCCGGCACCGCCGGCAGCGGCTCGATGTCGGCGTCGATCGCTTCGAGCGCATCCTCCGCCGCCGCCGCGCTTTCGGCCACCACCACCGCAATGGGCTCGCCGACGTAACGCACCTTGCCGCAGGCAATTACCGGTTGCCGATACGGCGCGAATGGCGGCAGCAGTTCCTGCCGCATGTCGATGAGCGGCACGTTGACGATATCGGCCGCGGTGATCGCTGCCACGACATCCGGCCGTGCGCGCGCGGCACGAACATCGATGGAGCGGATGCGGCCGTGCGCCACCGAGCTGCGCAGGATCGCCGCATGCAGAACCTTGTCGGCCGCCACATCGTCGACGAATTGTCCGCGGCCGCGCAGAAAGCGCAGATCCTCCAGACGCTCGACCGGACTGCCGACGAAGGTGTTGATCGTGCGCTGGCGGTCCATGCGACCGGCTCAGTAGCGGCGCCAGATCGGCATTGGACGCGCGCTCATATCACGATGGTCGCGTTTTCGTTGAGCAGCGCGCGCACCACGCTCATCGCGGCGAGCGCCGAGGTTTTGGGATTCGAGCGCGACGGCTTGCCCTGGAGTTGAATGGCGAACCGCCCGGCAGCGCCCTCGGCTTCGATCTCGTGCACGTTGCCGGGCGCGTCCGGATCGGCGACCAGCTCGACTTCGGTCGCGTCGAAACCGAGCCCGGCGAGCGCCAGCGCAGCCGCGACATTGGCATTCTGCGGAAAGCGCAGCGCCGCTTCGCCCGCATTGCCGCGATAGAGCACAGTACGCTCCTTCAGGCTGCCGAGGTCAGCGACCTGTTCGGCGGGCGAGCCGCGCCAGGCCGCGGGCGGCTTGCGCGAACGATAGCGCACCGAAGTGAGGCCCGCGACCCGCATCGCGGCGATTGCATCGATGCCGCCGATCGCGCCGGCCGGGAGAAGAATGCGACTGCGGCCCGCTTCCGCGGCCGCCTTGAGCCGCGCCAGCAGCGACCGCTCGGCCAACCCGCCGACCGAGATGATCAAGAAATCGATTCCCCGCCGCAGCACCGCTTCGCCGTATTCGGCGACCGCCGACTGGCCGGCGACCTCGGCGACCAGCTTCGGCTGGCGCGCCATAAGCTCGTCCAGCGTCTCGACGATGTCGATGCCGGTAAGCTGGGCCTTCGCCGCAGCCGCGCGCCCGGGCCGCACGAGCGCGCCGACGATCCGTACAGTCGCTCCGCCGTCATGTTCGCGGATCGCCGCCACCACATCCTGGGCGATGCCGCCAGCGCCGATCAGACCGACAGAGATTGGCTCGCGCATGTCATCGCCGCCCGTATGAATTCCCGAACGTCATCGCTACACCCGCTGCCCTTCGCTGAGCGGAATGTCGCGCATCGTGCTGGGCGCGAACAGTTCCTCGATCGTGAGGCGGCGGTCGCTCAGCCCGTGCTCATGGGTGTACTGCAGCAGCGCCTCGATGGTCGGCCGGTTCTGCTCGATGCCGTACGGGAACCAGTCCGGCCCGATGATGGACTGCTCCTCCTCGAGCAGCGGCTGCAGCCAGGCGAACGAGGCCTTCGGCGAGCCGAGGTCGGCGAGCTGGTCGTAGGCGTACTGCTTCGCCTCGCACAGCGCCTTGTAGAGCGAGAGCGCGACCCAGGGGTCGCGATCGTAGATGTCGCGGCGGATCACGACCGTGTGCATGATCGGGTAGATCCTGGTGCGCCGGTAGTAGTTCTTCTCCTCCTCGGCATAGTTCGGGAACAGCCGCCGCACCGTCGGTGCGCCGCGCCGGAACGACAGCGGATTGTTGGCGGTCATCATGAAGTCGATCTCGCCGCTTTCGAGCAGATCGCCAAGCTCGGTGCCGGCCGGCGCCTGAGTGAGCCGGACATCGGACGGCAGCTTGCGGCCGAGCCGGTCGGTGCGGCCCTGCACCCATTCGACGTCGGTTGGCTTCACGCCGTATTCATGCTGCATCAGCCCGCGCATGAACACTGCCGCCGTCATGCTGTATTCCGGCACGCCGCCGCGCTTGCCCTTGAGGTCGGCCGGCGACTGGATGCCCTTGGTGGTGTTGATGAAGAAATAACCGTGCCGGAACACCCGCGACGGAAACACCGGAATGGCAATGAACGGCGAGTTCCCCTGACTGATGAGGGTGGTGTAGTTCGAGAGCGACATTTCGGAGGCGTCGAATTCCTTGAACTGCAGCATACGCCAGAATATCTCGGCCGGCTGCATCGTCAGGTAGTTGAGCTCGATGCCCTCGGGCCGGATCAGTCCCTCGCGCAGGGCCGAGGTGCGGTCATAAGGCCCACAGGCAAACGTCAAACGCATGGTCTTGCTTTCCTTCCGCGCTGCTTCACGCCCCGTCGCACGCGCGCTCCTGAACCCGGCATGGTGCGTCACTCTCGCACCGCTCGCGCGCTGGCGGAGCTTCGCGAGTTGACATAAGTTTCACAGACTGCACAAGCCGAGCCAGGAGCCAAGCGCATGTCAGCCGTCCGTCGAGCTTCGATCGTTGCCCTCGCGATCTTCGCGCTTTGCGCTCCCGCGACCGCGCAGAACTACCCCGACCGTGTGGTCCGGATCGTCAATCCGTTCCCGCCCGGCGGTTCGGTCGACGTCACCTCGCGGATGCTGGCGCAGAAGCTCAGCGAGAATACCGGGCATCAGTTCATCGTCGAGAATCGAACCGGCGCCGGCGGCAATACGGGCGCCGAGAGCGTGGCGAAGTCTGAGCCAGATGGCTATACGCTGCTGTTCACGGCCCCGGGGCCCATCGTCGTGAATAAGACGCTCTATACCAAGGGACTGCCGTTCGACCCGGAGAAGGACTTCGTACCGATCGCGGTGTTCGCCTTCACGCCACTCGTCCTGATGGTCAATCCCAGCGTTCCGGCGAAGAACATCCAGGAGTTGATCGCCTACGCCAAGGCCAACCCGGGCAAGGTGCATTTCGGTTCGGCCGGAATGGGCTCGACCCCGCACCTATCGGGCGAGCTGTTCAAGTCGATGACCAAAACGCAGATCACCCACGTGCCCTATCGCGGCACCGGGCCGGCGATGAACGATCTGATCGGCGGTCACATCCAGATGTTCTTCGATCTGCTGCCGACCAGCCTGCCGCAGATCAAGGCCGGCAAGGTGCGTGGGATTGCGAACGCTGGAGCCAAGCGCCCCACCGCGCTGCCGGACCTGCCGACCGTGGCCGAACAGGGCCTTCCGGGTTTCGACGCATCATCCTGGGTGGTGCTGGTGGCGCCGGCAAAGACGCCGGCGCCGGTACTTGTCAAGCTGCGCGCCGAGGTCGGCAAAGCCATCGCGGCGCCTGATGTCTCGGGCCGGATCCGTGAACTGGGATCGGAGCCGGGCACGAGCAACGAGGCCGACGTGCGCGCGTTCCTCGCCGCCGAGACCAAGAAATGGGCGGATGTGATCCGCGTCTCCGGCGCCAAGGTGGATTAACACCTATCCCACTGGAGTTGGTACGGACTCTATCCCAGTTCGTTCCCGCGAAGCCGTAACCCAGTGCTCTACACGTACAGCTGTGAGTCTGGGTTCCCGCTTCCCGCGGGGACGAACCGAGAGTTCAGCCTCCACCGACAACGAAACCTACCAAGTCACTTCGGCTTGATGCCGGCGCTCTTCACCACGTCGCCCCACTTCTTCACATCATCGCGGATACGCGTGGCGAGCGCGTCAGGCGAGCCGGGCTGAGGCTCAACCCCGTGCTTGGCGAACGCCGCACGAATCTCCGGATCATTCAACACCGCAACGATCTCGCGATTAAGCCTCGCGACGACCGTCGGCGGCGTTGCGGCCGGTGCGACAATCGCCTGCCAGAGCGAGGACTCATATCCCGGCAGGCCCGATTCCGCGATGGTTGGCACCTCCGGTAGCGTCGGGTTGCGCACCGCGCCGGTGACGGCGAGCGCTCGCAGCTTACCGGCCCGCACATGCACCAGGGTCGGCGGGATGGTGCCGAACTGCATCTCCACGCGGCCCTCCATCAGATCGACGGTGGATTGCGCGGTGCCGCGATAGGGCACATGGGTGAGCTCGATGTTGGCCATCTTTTCGAACAGCGCGCCCGACAGGTGCGCCAGAGTCGCCGGCCCGGCCGAGGCGTAGTTCAGTGCGCGCGGCTTCGCCTTGGCGAGCGCGATGAGCTCCGGCACCGTCTTGACCGGCAGCCCCGGATAGAGCGCCAGCAGGAACGGTGATTCGCCGAGCATCGCAACCGGCGCGAAATCCTTGACCGGGTCGTAGGAAATGGTGACCGCGCTCACCGCCACCGCATGCGTGCTGGTATTGGCAAGGCCGAGCACATAACCGTCCGGCTCCGCACGGGCGACCACCTCGGTGCCGATGGTGCCGCCACCGCCGACCCGGTTCTCGACCACCAGCTGCTGCCCGAGCCGGGCGCCGAGCTTCTGCGCGACTATGCGTGCCACGGTGTCCGAGCTGCTGCCCGCGGTGAAGGGCACGATGAATCGGATCGGCCGCTCGGGCCAGCGCACGTCGCTCGTCTGGCCGACCGCCGGATGCGCGACGAATGCGCTGAGAAGGAACGTGACAATCAGGCGGACCATGGTGCGACCCCGTCGTGCTTCGTTCAACATGCCATTCCGTTACGCGAAATGGATCATCCCGCAGATGCACTTCCTGTGCCAACGAGGCAGCCCGTTTCGTCCCGCACTGTCACGACGGCAATGCGACTGTCATTGAATCTTCTCGGCTTCGCGCAGGCTTTCGATCAGCGACGAGCGCAGTAAAAACGCGCGCGCGAGCTTGGGATCCTCGGCAGTGCGGCGCAACTCCTCGTGGGTCTTGCGGCGCACCGCAGGGTCCTTTTCGGCGAGCAGGCGCTTGTTGCGCATGGTCTGAGCCTGGGTGTGCTGAAGCGCGACGTGGCGGCGCTGGCGTTCGTAGCGGTCGAGCACGTCCTCGCCGGCTTCACCGCGCAGGATGGCGACGAGCTTGTCGGCTAGATTGAAGGCATCGTGGATTCCGCTGTTCATCCCCATGGCGCCGATCGGGCTGTTCACGTGCGCGGAATCGCCCGCGAGGATCGCCCGTCCGACGCGGAACTTCTGCGCCACCCGCTGGTGCACGGTGTAGAGATTACAGCCGACGATCTCGAACGGCTTGCCGGTCGGCAGGAAGCGCTGGAGCCGCGCCTGCAGCGCCTCGGGCCGCATCAGCGCCGCCTCGTCCTCTTCGGGCGCGGTCGGGAAATGCACCCGCCAGCGGTCCGGCGGCCCCTTCCAGTGAAACAGGTTTGACCATTCGTCCGGGTCGGAGATGTAGTTGCGCTCGGTGTAGCCGTGACGGCGGAAGTCGTACGCGACCTCGATGTTCAGCGTGCGGTCCGCATAGGTGAAGCCCTCGAACTCGATGTCGAGGTCCTTGCGGACATTGCTGCGCGCACCCTCGCCGCTCACCAGGTATGCGCCACGGATGAGTTCCGCTTCGCCGGCGGGATTGGTGACGGTGGCGACGACGCGGTCGGCATCCTGCGTGAACGACGTGAACGTGGTCGACAACCGCAGATCGATGTTGGGATGCGCCTTGGCGAGTTTGAGCGCCTCCTCGACGATCTTGATGCGCTCGCATTGCAGCACATAGGGGAAGCGGGTGTCGTCCTTGAGGTGCGCGTGGTCGAATTCGGCGACAAGCCTGCCCTCGGGCCGGTCCCAATAGTGGAACAGCGGCGCGATGATGCCGCGCGGCTCGAGCTTCTCGTAGAGGCCGATGCGGTCGAGGAATTCGAGCGTTGCCGGATGGTTGGTGCCAGCACGCGGCACCTGTTCGAGGAAGTTGTCGTCGCCGCGGGCTTCGACCAGACAGACCTGCACGCCCGCCTGCGCGAGCGCAAGCGACAGGCAGAGTCCGACCGGACCGGCGCCGACGACGATGATGCGGCCGGATGAGCTACTCACGCGCCTTGCGCTCCATTGTCATCATCCGCGAAAGCGGATGATCCAGTCTGCGTGGAAGAATTGCGTTGCAGGGTCAGTCACAAGCGAGGCCTGGATGCCCGCTTTCGCGGGCATGACAGCCCATATGGACGCACATGCGTGGGTCGGCGCTTGTCCTACGTCTTCGCCACCACCTCTTTCACGGCGCCGATCCAGCCGGTATGGGTGAGATCGAACACGATGCCGTTCGGGTCCTTGTACTTGGCCTCGTAGTAGGAATGGGCTTCGGCCGGCGCACCGGGCGCCTTCGGCGCCGGACGCCCGTCGAGATACTTGCCGCCGGCGTCCACCACCTTTTTCTCGGCCTCGTCGAGATCGTCCACCCACATGCCGAAATGATAGATGCCGGTTTTTTCTTCCGGTGTCTGCTTCAACAGCGCCACGTTGACGGTGCCGTCAGACACGTAGACTCCGCGCCGGGCGCGGCCGGCGATCTTCATGTCGAAAGCCTCTTCGAAGAACTTCGCGGCCTTCTCGGGATCGGGAACGATGAGTGCGATATGGCGAAGCTTGGCCATGATGTTTTCCTTCTTGGTTGCGCGAACTAGTGGAGCGGATTTGACATTCGCTACCCACCTAGCAGCGGGCTCGTAAAGCGAATGTCAAATCCAAACTCCACCAGAAACATAAATTTGCTAGTGGTCCTTTGATTCCAACATTCGCAAAGGTGCTTGCTGAAAAAGGGTGCGAATGTTGGAATCGGACCATTAGATGTCTGACAATAGCGAGGATCGCCCGACGGCCACAAGCCACGCCGCGGGCTCGGAGGGCGGATGTACAGAGACTTGCGCGAATTCATTGCCTTGGTCGACAACCTGCAGGCATTACGGCGGATCGAAGGCGCCGACCCGCGGTTCGAGATCGGCGGAATCACCGAAGTGGCGGCCGGGATGCCGGATTGTCCGGCGCTCCTCTTCGACAGCATAACGGGCTTTCCGCGCGGCTTCCGCATTTTCAGCAACGCCGTCACCAACCCGCAACGCGCCGCGCTGGCGCTCGGCCTCGACCCGTCGTTGCGTCCGCTCGATGTCCTGAAGGCCTGGATGGAAAAGCGCAAGACGCTGCAGCCGCGCGAACCCGTGACGGTTCGGGACGCGCCGTTCCTAGCCAATACGGCGACCGGCGCGGACGTCGACGTGGCGCGGTTCCCGGCGCCGGTCTGGCATCGCCACGACGGCGGCCCGTATATCGGCTCCGGCTCGATCGTCATCATGCGAGATCCCGATGGCGGCTGGATCAACGCCTCGATCTATCGCGTCCAGGTACACGGCCGGAACAAGGTCACTGTCCAGTTCGACCACGGCGGGCGGCACGGCGCCCTCATCGCGAAGAAGTACTGGGACCAGGGCAAGGCCTGCCCGGTCGCGGTGGTGAACGGCGAGGACCCGGCGCTGTTCATCGCCGGCTTCGAATATCTGCCGTCCGGACAGTCCGAATACGCGTTCGCTGGCGCCATCAAGGGCGCGCCGATCGAGATCCTCGCAGGACCTCAGACCGGCCTGCCGGTTCCGGCACAGGCCGAAATCATCTTCGAGGGCCACCTGCTGCCGATGAGCGAGGAGGCGTTGCCCGAGGGGCCGTTCGGCGAGTTCACCGGCTATTATGCGGCCGACGCCCGGCCGGGGCCGGTGATGGAGGTCACCGCCACCTACCACCGCGATGACCCGATCCTGCTCGGCTCGCCGCCGATGAAGCCTCCGCGGTTTCATTTCGGCCTGCCGTTTCGCGCCGCGACGATCTGGCAGAACCTGGAAGCCGCCGGCGTCACCGACGTGGTTGGCGCATGGCAGCACGTCTCCCAGCTCATGACCGTGGTGGCGATCCGCCAGCGCTACGACGGCCACGCCAAGCGCGCGGGGCTCGTTGCGGCGGCGCACAGCTACATGGCGAGGGTTGTGGTGGTGGTCGACGACGACGTCGATCCGTCGAACCTCGCCGACGTGATGTGGGCGGTGACGACACGCTGCGAACCATCCGAGCAGGTCGACATCGTCCGCAACGCCTGGTCGTCCGCGCTCGATCCGCGCATCTCGCCGGAGGACAAGGCACGCGGCATCACCTCGCACTCCAAGCTGATCCTGGAGGCCTGCCGGCCCTTTGCCTGGATCGACAAGTTCCCGCCGACCTCGGCGCTGACGCTCGACGAGGCGCGCGAAATCGAGACGAAATGGAGCGGGGTGCTGCGGAGTACCGCACTGTAGCAGCCCTCTCGCAGAGCTACTCGACTGCGTTCGCAATCCGCAGACTGTCGAACAGCCCGGAGCGGTAGAGAAACTGCTTGTGCAGTTTCACGTCCTCGGACGTGCGGCGCAGGTCGTCGAGATGCTTGCGGCGGATCACCGGGTCCTTCTCCTCCAGCGCCCGCTTGTTCTGGATGGTCTGCGCTTGAACGAAATCGGTCTGCGCCTTGCGCCGCTGCCGCGTGTAGCGATCGAACACATTCGGCTCTGCTCGGCCGAACCAGACGTCGGCGAGTTTCTCCGCCAGATTGACGGCATCATGAATGCCGCCGTTCATCCCCATGCCACCGATCGGATTGTTGACGTGGGCGGCGTCGCCGGCGAGCAGCACCCGCCCGGTGTTGAAGGTCTTGGCGACCCGCTGATGCACCGCGTAGAGCGCGTGGTACGGCACGTCGTAATCGCCGCTCTTGGGATGGATGTTCTGCAGCCGGCGCTGCACGCCCTCGGGGCTCATCGCGGCCTCGTCCGACTCTTCGGTTGGCACCGGAAAGACGCCGCGCCAGATGCCGGGCGGACCGTAACCCTTGACCTTGAACAGGTTGAGCCACTCGTCGGGGTCGAAGAAATAGTTGCGCGTGCAGAGTCCGGGATTGGCCGCCGACAGATCGAACGTGGTGCCGATCTTGATGAAGCGCTCCGGCCAGGTGAAACCCTCGAACTCGATTTCGGCGAGCCGCCGCACCGCGCTGCTCGCGCCGTCGGTGCCGATCAGATAGCGCGCCCGCAGCGTCTCGGTTTCCCCGGCCTCATTGCTGACCGTCACGTCGACATGGTCGGCGTGCTGCTCGAGCCCGATCAGCTTGGCGGAAAACCGCACTTCTCCAATTCCGCTCGCGCGGATGTGCGGCAGCGCCGCGTGCACCAGCTTGTACTGCTCCCATTGCAGCACGAACGGGTACGCCACTTCACCATCCAGCATGCTGATGTCGAAGACCGCGAACAGTTCGCCGGTCGCGCGGTCGCGGAAATGGAACAGCGGAGCCGACATGCCGCCGGACGGCTCCTCGGAAAACGCTTCCTTCTCCAGGCCGAGTTCGCACAGCATTTCGACGGTCGGCGGATGCACCGTGGCGGCGCGCTGGTCCTCGGCGGCGTCCGGCAACTGCTCGATCAGCGTGACCGGGATGCCCTTCTTGACCAGGGCCAGCGTCATCACCGCGCCAACCGGCCCGGCTCCGGCGACGATCACCCGATTGTCGTTTGGCATGCTCATCTCGTTCGTGTGCGTGTCAATTTAGAACGAACTCGCCCACGGGTGACAAGCGCAATTGTATTGCGTCTGCCTGCCCAACGGGCATCGCCGCCGATGTTCTGCCCTCAAACCTTCGAGATCTCGAACATCGAAGGATGGAACAGCTCTTCGGCCGAGAGCTTGCGGTCGACCAGCCCCTGCTCGTAGATGTACTGCGTCAGCGCCTCGATCTCCCGCATGTTTTCGTGCACGCCGTAGGCCCAGTAGTCCGGCCCCATCAGTGCCATGGTTTCCTCGGTCTCCGGGATCATCCAGGGCAGCGTCACCATCAGCGCATTGACGTCGAGCAGGTCGACCATGGCGAGCGCCTTGGCCTCGCAGAACGCCTTGTAGACGCTGGTCGGCAGCCAGGGGTGCTTCGCCACCAGTTCCTTGCGGATGCCGACCAGATGCATCAGCGGGAACATCTTCGTCTTTCTGAAGTAGGCCTGCTCGGCTGCACGGGTATCCGGAAACAACCGCCGGATGTGCGGCTCGCCGCGCAGGAACGACGACGGCCCGCGCGCCGTGAACAACGCGTCAAGTTCGCCGTCGCGCAGCATGCCGACCAGCGTCTGATCCTTGCCGATTGGCTGCAGGTCGAGGCCCGGAATGGGTTTGAGCGGAACGCGCTCATCGCGGCCGGCTTCCTCCTGACCGCCGCTGCGCCAATGAATCTCGGAGGGCTTCACGCCATACTCGTGCTGCAGCATGCCGCGCATCCAGACCACTGCGGTGATCTGGTATTCGGGCAGGCCGATCCGCTTACCCCGCAGATCCTCGGGTTTCTCGATGCCGGCATCGGCACGGACGTAGATGCCGGAGTGCCGGAACAACCGCGACACGAAGGCCGGGATTCCGACATAGTCCGAGGTGCCGGCCGCGACGGTGCGGATGTAGCTCGAGAGCGACAGCTCGGCGACGTCGAATTCCCGATAGCGGAACGCGCGGAAGAAAATCTCCTCAGGGTAGAGCGGCAGATAGGTGACGTCGCAGCCCTCGACCTTGACGCGGCCGTCCCGGATCGCCCGGCAGCGATCGTAGTTGCCGCAGGCGATCGTGATCGGAATATCGGCCATGGGGGCTCCCTGTTGGAATGAAGACCTTTCCGCTCGTCCCGAGCAAGCGAGGACCCAGCCCTTGCGTCATTGCGGCCTGGATTCCCGCTTTCGCGGAGTGAACGGAAGAGATTTGCATTCTTTCTACTTGCATCCGATTGCACTGTGAAGCCGATCGCGGCTTGGCTGCGATACGTGCCATGCGCTTGTTGAGTCGATGCTTGCGCGGTACTTTTGGCGACGCCAAGCGCTTGAGCTGCGCGGACGGGCAAGGAGACACGTCATGATGTCGACGGTGATCGGTGGCGCGATGCTGCCGCATGCCCCTCAGTTCTTCACCCTGCCCGACACCGAGGACAAGGCGGTGGTCGCCGCCGTCAAGAAGGTTGCGGCCGAGATCGGCGAGAGGCTTCGAGCCCACAAGCCCGACCTGTGGATCATCTTTTCCAACGACCATGCCGAGCAATTCTTCCACACCGCCTGCCCGCCCTTCACGGTGCATGTCGGTGGCGAGGCCACCGGCGAGTTTGCCGGCCGCAAGTTTCATTGGAAGGTGCCGAGCGAAATCGGCTTCGAGATCGTCCGCCAGCTCTACCGGCAGAACTTTGACCCGGCGTTTACCTCGACCGCAAAAATCGACTACGCCATCGGCATTCCGCTCACGCATCTCGGCCACAACGAGCCGGTGCTGCCGATCTACGTCAACGCCTACTTGCCGCCGCAACCGACGATGGAGCGCTGCTATCAGTTCGGCCAGGCGGTGGCGCGCACCGTCACGGCGCTCGGCCTAAAGACCGTCATTCTCTCCAGTGGCGGCATGTCCCACTTCCCCGGCACCGACCGTTATGCCAACCCGGAGCTGACCTGGGACCAGAGAGTTCTGGAGAAGCTCAAGGCCGGCAACCTGAAATCGCTGATCGGCTACGACGAAACCGAACTCGACGAGACCGGCAACATCGAGCTGCGCTGCTGGGCCTGCGCGGCGGGCGCCCTCGGCGAGCGCAAGCCCGACGTCGTCTCGATGGACCCGAGCTGGCACCACAACTACGCCTCGCTCGGCTGGACCGGCGGCCAGCGCGAGACCGAGCACGCCGCGCATTACCCCTCGATCAAGCCCGAACTGGTCGAGTTGACCTCGGCGTTGCACGAGCTGGCGCACGATTCCGGCAAGCGCGCCGAATACATGGCCGACGCCGCCGCGTACGCGGACCGCTTTGCGCTCCCGCCGGACCAGCGCGAGGCGCTGATCAAGCTCGACCTGCCCGTCATCGTGAGGATGGGCGCGCACCCGCTGGTGCCTTTCCTGGCACAAATGCAGATTCAGCGGCTTCGCCCGCGTCAGTAGCGCGCGCCGCCCCCCGGCCCCTCATAACGCCTTCGCCCAATTGGTAAATCTTCTCTTAGCAGGCACTCGCTGCAGGCTGCGCCGCTCCCTACTTCGGCCTCAAATTTTTGATTGAAATCCTAGAGCGTGTGCAATCTGCGGCAATCTCGTCCGCAAGGCCCACGCTGGGGTAATGTGGGGTCGCTGGAGTATCACGTTGACTCGTCACTTGGCACGTCGCCGCGGCAGAGGCGCGACGCAGGGGACTTCGGTCGCCCTGTTCGGTCGGCCGCCGTGCCGGCTCTTCGTTTGAAGCGGTGATCGCAGTGAACGTAGTCGTTCGAGTTGTTGCGGCCATTTGCATTCCGCTGCTGGTGGTGGCCTGCGCCACCATTCCGCGGCTGCCGCTCGGCTCGCTCGATCGTGCGCACGTCGCCGGCATTCCCAACGCCAGGTTCTGGGGCGACGAAGCGACGCGCGCGCCACCCGTGCGCGCCGCCTCGTCACACGCGCTCACGATCCTGGCGCTCTCGGGCGGCGGCGCCGAAGGAGCCTACGGGGCCGGCTTTCTCAAGGGCTGGTCGGCCACCGGAACCCGACCCCGCTTCGACATCGTCACTGGCACCAGCGTCGGCTCGCTGATGGCACCGTTCGCATTTCTCGGTCCGGACTACGACGATGTCCTGGAATCCTTTTTCATCAGCGGCCTTGCAGAGGATTTGCTGCGGCTCGACGGCGTCAACGTGATTTTCGGCTCAGGCGCCTTCAAGTCGGAGCCGCTGAAGAACCTGATCGCCCGCTACGCGACGCCCGAACTCCTCGACGCAATCGCCGCCGAACATCGCAAGGGCCGCATGCTGCTGATCGGCACCACCAATCTGGATGCGCAGCGCACCACGATCTGGAACATGGGAGCGATCGCCGCGAGCGATAGTCCCGAGCGATTGGCGTTGTTCCGAACCGTGCTGGCCGCATCGGCCTCGATCCCCGGCGTATTCTCGCCGACGTTCATCGACGTGGAGGCCGACGGCCAGCGCTATTCGGAAATGCACGTCGACGGCGGCGTCACCTCGAACGTGCTCGCCGTGCCGGAGGGCATTCTGGTCGCCAAGGGCCTGCGGGCACCGTCCGGTTCACGGGTCTACATCGTGGTCAACGGCAAGCTGGCGCCCGACGCGGCGGTGACCAGCAATTCGACCATCCCGATCGTCGCCCGCTCATTCTGGACCACCGTCAAGGCCAATACCCGCAACACGTTGATAGCGACCTACGAGTTCTGCCGCCGCAACGGCTGGGGCTTCTTCGTGACGGCAATCGACGCCGGCCGTGCCATCGAGACTCAGTCGTTCAATTTCGACACCGCCTACATGCAGGATCTGTATGCCTACGGCCTGGCCAAGGGTCGTTCCGGACACGGCTTCCAGACCACGCTCGACGGCATGCGGGCGCGAACCGCGCGGTAGATCTGCGGCTTTCCGCGGACCGAGCGGCTGTCGCCTCGCGGGACTGCGGCGAACGCGTTGATTTGCCAACCGGGCCCGCTATGCTCCTGCCGTGCTGCCTGCATTGCGGAGCAACCACCCATGAAAAAACTGGCGCTGGAAACGACTGCCCCGTTTCAGGGGCTGCCCGAATTGGTCGCCTTCGATGAAGGCCTATTCGCCAAGGAGGGTCTGGACATCGAATGGGTCGACCGCGAGCACGGCGTCGAGAAGAAGCTCCGCCCCGACATCACCGACCCGCGGAGCGTCGATCCGTTCGCCAGCCACGGCCGGATGCTCGAGCAGGGCAAGGCCGACATGTATAACGCCTGCGAGTGGGGCAACTACTGCCGCGTACAGGACACCAGCAAGGGCAGCCGGCAACTCGGACGCCGCGCGATCGTCGCCTATTCGGCGCTGGTCGTGGCGCCCGATTCTCCCGTCTTTACGCCGCAGCAGCTCGCCAACCGCACGATCGGCGTTCCGTACTATTTCGGTACTCACTACATCGCGCTGCACATGCTGGAAGGCTTTTTTCCTCGCGATATGATTCGATTGTGCAGTGCCCCGAACGGCTCACGCTACCGGCTCGATGCGTTGCTCAAGGGCGAGGTCGACGCCACCACCTTGACTGAGCCTCACGTGACTCTGGCGGAGAAGAAGGGATGCCGCGTCGTCTGCTCGGCGTTCTTTCACGGCACCGAGGTCGCCTCGGACCGTCTCGACGCCGACACCTACGCGGCATTCAATCGCGCGGTGCGGGAGGCGGTCAGGCGCATCAATGCCGACAAGAAGGCCTACCTGCACTATTTTATCGACCACTACGCCAAGAAGGATCCTGAGATCGCAGCTCTCAAAGTGGAGGACTTGCGTGAAAGCCGTCTCGTGGTCTGCGACCCGGCGCCGATCCCGCTCGACGAGATGCAACGCACCTACGACTGGCTCAAGAGCTGGGGGATGCTTGAGGAAGCTGCCTCTCCGCTCCAGCTCGTCAACATGGACGTGCAACGCCGCGCCCATCAGGCTGCGGAATAGCGTCCACTCGGCGGTCGGTCCGAACGCGACCGCCGGACCACCGCCATTGCCGCCGGTGGATGATGGCGAAACCCGCCATCACTTCTTCTTCTGTGAGGCCGCAATTTCCTTGGCGAGCGGCGCCCAGCGCGCGGTCTCGGCTTCGATGAACTTGGTGAACTCCTCCGGCGAGAACAGCCGCGTTTCGATCGCATCCATCTCAAGGCGCTTCTGAACTTCCGGCAACTGCATCGCCTTCAGGGTCTCGCGGCTGATCTGCTGGACGATGTCGTTCGGCAGCTTCGCCGGACCGGACAGCGAGAACCAGGTCGCCGCCACGAGATCCTGGCCGAGCTCGCGGAAGGTGGGAACGTCCGGCAGGCTCGGAATGCGCTTTTCCGACGTGATCGCGAGCGCCAGCACTTTGCCGGCTCGGACCTGCGCGGCGGCCGAGGAGAATGTCATGAAGCCGAGCTTGACGTGGCCTGCGACCAGGTCGGTAAGCGCGGGGCCCGCCCCCTTGTATGGGATATGGCTGATCTTGAAGTTCTCCTGCCGGGCGAGGTATTCGCCGATCAGGAAGGCATGCGAACCGGTGCCGGGAGAAATGAAACTCATCGGCTCCTTGTTCGCCCGCGCGACCGCGAGAAATTCCTTGTAGGTCTTCACGCCCAGCGACGGGTGGACGATCATGACCACCGGCGGTCCGCCCAGGTAGGCGATGTGGGTGAAATCGCGCAGCCCATCGTAACCCGCGTTGGCGTGAAACGCCGGCGAGATCACATTCGACGCGATGCTGGAGACGACCAGGGTGTACCCGTCAGGGTCGGCCGCAACGGCGGCCTGCGCGCCGATCAGCCCGCCCGCGCCGCCGCGGTTCTCGACATAGAACTGCTGCTTGAAGGCGGTCGAAAGGTGGTCGGCAATAATCCGGCCGAGGGTGTCGGCTGCGCCGCCGGCCGCGAACGGCGCGATGATCTTGACCGGTTTGGACGGCCAGCTTTGCGCCCTGGCATCAGCGGCGCCCAGACAGAGAAGCGCAGCGACGGCAGCAAGGACAATCTGAATTCTCTTCATGGCGGCTCATCCCATTGGAGCGATGTTTTCGTTGGGCGGTATTTTCAAACCAGACCGTACTGCAAGTCGCTACCGCCGTCATCGCGTCCGGACGGGTCGCGACGATCTGCCCCTCTCCCGCTCTCCGCCGCCTGCCAGAGGCAGATTGCCGCCTTGTTGCCGGCCGGGCCCGAGCTGCCAGCAGTCAGCCGGCGACCGCCGCGACCGGGGCGACGACCCGCCGATAGAGATGCCACGTGGCATGCCCCAGCACCGGCAGCGTCACCAGGAGACCGAGGAAAAACGGCAGCGCCGACACGACCAGAAGCACGACGATGACGGCTGCCCAGCCGACCATCGGCACCGGGCTCATGACCACCGCGCGCACGCTGGTGATCATCGCGGTGACGAAGTCGACGTCGCGGTCGAGCAGCAGCGGGAACGACACCACCGTCAGCGAGAACAGAATCAGCGCGAGCGCGGCGCCGATCATGTTGCCGACCATCAGGAAGATCAGGCCCTCGGACGTGGTCAGCACGGTTGAGATGAATTCCTGCAAGCTAGGGAACGAGGCATTGACGCCGAGGAACAGCGCGATCAGCAGGCGCGCCTGATACATCCACAGGATGAAGATGAACAGCGTGACGAATGCCATCCAGCCGATTTCGCTGCGGCTCCTCATGGTGCGCAAGATGTCGGGCAGCGTCGGCACCCGCCCGGCTTCGCGGCAGCGGCTCACCTCGTAGAGGCCGATCGCCACGAACGGCCCGATCAGCGCAAAGCCCGCCGCCAGCGGGTAGGCCAGATAGACCATGCCGAACGCCGTGACGCTGAGCACGATCAGAATGCCGCCAGCCGCATAGAGCGCGCCGAACAACAGCCCGAAGAACGGCAGCGCCTGAAAATCGCGCAGACCGCGCACCAGCGCCTCGACCACATCGGCCGCCGAAATCCGCAGCACCACCGGATCGCTCTTCCCGGAGCTTGTCGCCATGGCGTTCCATCCCGTTCATTTTTCGCGATTGATGCAGGAGCGCAACACCGAAGCTTTGATCCCGGTCAAATCAGCCTCGCCGCGCACCGCAATGCCGGTCCCCCCTGCGCCGCCATCACCGCGGGAAAGCATTCGTTAACCATGCGCGGCCGATGCTTCGCGGGCGATTCGCTTTTGGGGGGCCAGCATGCGAGACGCGAAGACCAGCTTCCGGGACGCGGCCGCGCGTCTCGATGAATTTCTCAAGCGCGCCGCTGCGGACTTCGGCAGCAACGAAACCGACCGCGCGAAGACCGAGCGCCGGGTGGATGAGCACCTGCTGCGGCAGCAGCAATGCCAGCGCGATCCGCTGCGGCCGGCCGCTTAGGGCTCAGGCGATGGACAGTGGTCGGTCGCGCCGGGCCTTGCGCTACTGCGCGGCATCCTTGGCGGAATCGCCGTTGCCGTTCTGCGCCTCGTCGCCGCTCTTGAGCAACGCGGGATGCGGCATCGCGATGATGTTGTAGCCCGAATCCACGAAGTGGATGTCACCGGTCACGCCGGTCGACAGGTCGGACAAAAGATAGAGCGCCGCGCCGCCGACTTCGTCGAGTGTCACGCCGCGCCTGAGCGGCGCGTGACGCTGCTGGAACGCGAACATCTGCCGTGCCTCGGCGATGCCGGCGCCTGCGAGCGTGCGGATCGGGCCGGCCGAGATCGCGTTCACCCGGATCGCCGAACTGCCGAAATCGACCGCGAGGTAGCGCACCGACGCCTCAAGCGCCGCTTTCGCCACGCCCATGACGTTGTAGTTCGGCATGGCGCGGGCGCCGCCGTTATAGGTCAGCGTGATCATCGCGCCGCCCGCCGGCATCAGTGCGGCCGCCCGCTTGGCCACCTCGGTGAACGAGAAGCAGGAAATCAGCATGGTCCGCACAAAATTCTCGCGCGTGGTGTCGGCGTAGCGACCTTTCAGCTCGTTCTTGTCCGAGAACGCGATGGCGTGAACGAGAAAGTCGAGCGAGCCCCACTGTTCGGCAATCGTTGCGAACGCCGCATCGACGGTTGCGGCATCCTCGACATCGCACGGCAGCACGAGCGACGCGCCGATCCCTTGCGCCAGCGGCTTGACGCGGCGGCCGAGCGCTTCGCCCTGATAGGTGAAGGCGAGCGACGCGCCATGGGCGGCAAGTGCACGAGCGATGCCCCAGGCGATCGAATGATCATTCGCGACCCCCATGATCAGCCCGCGCTTGCCTTGCATCAATTGCGTCATGTCACCCCGAACTCGCCAAATGCCCCGATACGCCCCATACGCGGAGCATCATGCACTCACTCTCAGGCGTCGAGCCGCTTGAACACCAATGACGCATTGGTGCCGCCGAAGCCGAACGAGTTCGACAGCACGCAGCCGAGCTTCACGTTGTCGCGCCGCTCGCGCAGGATCGGCATGTCGGCAAATGCCGGATCGAGATTCTCGATATTGGCGCTTTGACAGATGAAGCCGTTGTTCATCATCAACAGCGAGTAGATCGCCTCGTGGACGCCGGTGGCGCCCTGGGAATGGCCGGTGAGCGACTTGGTCGCGGAGATCGGCGGACACTTGTCGCCCACCCCGAACACCTCGCGGATCGCCTCGATCTCCTTGAGATCGCCGATCGGCGTCGAGGTGGCGTGCGGATTGATGTAGTCGACCGGCAGTTTCACGTCGCGCAGCGCCATCTGCATGCAGCGCACGGCGCCCTCGCCGCTCGGCGCCACCATGTCGACGCCGTCCGACGAGGCGCCGTAGCCAACGACCTCGCCGTAGATGCG
Organism: Xanthobacteraceae bacterium; assembly: GCA_050179645.1. Lineage (GTDB taxonomy): Bacteria > Pseudomonadota > Alphaproteobacteria > Rhizobiales > Xanthobacteraceae > VAZQ01. The sequence continues at coordinate 23,592 of JBFXEX010000047.1, forward strand.
AGCGCCCCGCGCCTTGGCATGTTCCATCTCTTCGAGCACCAGTACGCCTGCCCCGCCGCTGATCACGAACCCGTCGCGGTCGACATCGTAGGCGCGCGACGCCTTGTCAGGCGTCTGGTTGAACTTCGACGACAGCGCCCCCATGGCGTCGAACAACACCGACAGCGTCCAGTCCAGCTCTTCGCAGCCGCCGGCGAAGATCATGTCCTGCTTGCCCCATTGGATCTGCTCGTACGCGTTGCCGATGCAATGGTTCGAGGTCGCGCAGGCCGACGAGATCGAATAGCTCACGCCCTTGATCTTGAACCAGGTGGCGAGCGTCGCGGAGGGCGACGACGACATGGCCTTCGGCACGGCGAACGGGCCCACCCGTTTGGGACCTTTGCTGCGGGCGATGTCGGCGGATTCGACGATGGTGCGCGTCGAGGGACCGCCGGATCCCATGACGATGCCAGTCATCGGATGCGAGATTTCGTTCTCCTCGAGGCCGGCGTCGCGGATCGCCTGCTCCATGGCGGCGTGGTTCCAGGCGGCGCCGCCGCCCAGGAAACGCATGGCCCGCCGGTCGACGGCCTCGCTGGGGTCGAGCGTCGGCGCACCGTGGACCTGGCAGCGGAACCCAAGCTCGGTATATTTGTCGGCGCGCGAAATCCCGGACTTCGCTTCGCGCAGGCTCGCCAGAACTTCCTGAGTATTGTTCCCGATGGACGAGACGATACCCATCCCGGTGACAACCACCCGCCTCATGAGAGCCTCGTAAGCTTCGTGATCCGGGGAAAACTACTGCGGGCGCGCCGGCATCACGCTCCGCCCGGCTGGGCGATAGCATTCTCGCGGAACAGCCCGACTTTGAGATCGAACGCCCGGTAGATGATCGATCCGTCCGCCGACAGCCAGCCGTCGGCAACGCCCAGGACGAGCTTGGAGCGCATCACCCGCTTGACGTCGATACCGTAGATGATCTGCTTGACGGTCGGGAGCACCTGACCGGATAGCTTCAGTTCGCCAAGACCAAGTGCCCGACCCTTGCCGGGCGAACCGCCCCAGCCGAGATAAAAGCCAAGCAACTGCCACAGCGCGTCAAGGCCAAGACAACCCGGCATGACCGGGTCGCCCTTGAAGTGGCAGGGGAAAAACCAGAGGTCCGGCTTGAGGTCCAGAACCGCACGCACCAGACCCTTGCCGTATTCGCCGCCGGCCTCCGCGATCTCGGAGATGCGGTCAAACATCAGCATGGGGGGCAGCGGAAGCTGGGCGTTGCCTGAGCCGAACAACTCGCCCCGTGCGCACGCCAGGAGATCCTCGTAACTGAAGCTCGACTGCCGATTCTGCATCCCTATCCGTCCCTGCCGTCCCTATATTCAAGTTAGCACGCTTTTGGGCCGTCGTCCGACCCCCCGTCCAGGGGTCCCGAACCCAGGCCAAAATATCGAGCTGCGCGGATTGGCCCCAGGCGCACCGAACCCCTAACATAGGCCGGACATACGGCAAAGCCAGCGAAGGCCACGTAAAACCGCAAGATTAGAATAGCAACAACCTAGTTGCGAGGGAGTTGCATATGAAGACCGATATGTTACAAATGAAACGAATTTGCAGATCCCTACACAAAAATAAGGGTTGCGTGTGCCCATGACAGTGTTGCGCACCATCGTCTCGACCAACGCTGAGCCGCTTGCCGACCTTGCCAGTTCGGCAAATCGCGCCGCGCTGACCGGGTGTCCCTGGCACGACGTGAAAACCATGCTGCGAGATGTCGGCCTGCGCCCGACCCGCCAGCGCATGGCGCTTGGCTGGATCCTGTTCGCCAAGGGCGACCGGCACATTACGGCGGAAATGCTGTACGAGGAGGCCAACAAAGCCAAGGTACCGGTGTCGCTCGCGACCGTCTACAATACGCTGCACCAGTTCACGGACGTCGGTTTACTGCGGCAGGTCGCGGTCGACGGATCAAAGACCTATTTCGATACCAACGTAACCGAGCATCATCACTTCTTCGTCGAGGGCGAGAACGACCTGCTCGATATTCCGCACACCGATGTCGTCGTCGGCAAGACCCCGTCTCCGCCCGAAGGTTATGAGGTGGCGCGGATCGACGTCGTGGTCCGGCTGCGCAAGCGGGGCCGCTGATCGGCTGCGCGTGCTGTAGCGCACTTTGGTTTGAAGTGCGCATTTCGGCACACGCCACGGATGGACTTCTGAGCTGCCGCACTACGCGCCCCTGATTTCGCGGCCCAAAATCTCCATCAGCGCCTGGTAGTGCTTGACCTGGTCCTGGTGGTTGCCGGGCTTGGCCGAGGCGCTCGAAACCCAGTCCTTCTGAAAGGCCGCTCCGGCCCGCTTGCCGACGTGGTCGAGGTCGAGGCGCAGCCGCGCGGGCTGGCCGGGCGCCGAGAACATCTCGAAATGCGCCTCCTCGAAACGCTGGTATTCATTCCAGAAATCGGAATGGAAGAGGTAGCGATTGACCTGGATGGCGCGGTCGATCGCCCGCTTGCGCCGGATGACCTCCTCCGGATTGAGATCCGCCCAGTGCCCGACCGCCTGGTAGAAGCAATGGATGTCGTTGAGCTTGGGCGCAAGCTCTTCGAACAGATTCAGGCGCTTGCGCAGCAGTTCCTGATTGAGCTGCTTGGTCGCTTCGACCTTGGTGCCGAGCCGCACGACGAGCAGCCCGATCAGGCCGGTCATGAGCGGCGTCAGCGCCGACACGCCGAGCTTTGCATATTCCAGCCAGTCGCTTCCGGTCATCTTGTCTCCCACGCAGGCGCTTAAGGCTTCGGCCGCACGCAATCCGGGCGCCAAACCCCGCGCCGGGGCGGCTTCGAATGTGACATTCCATTGAAGACGAAGAAATGCCCGGTCAAGCCCGGCGTGAGGCCTGGGAGGGTAGCGGCCGGACTTCAGTCGACCTTCTCGTGGGGATAGACGCCCCAGATCTGCTCCTGCACCACCCAGCCGTCGAAGCCTGTTCCGGCGATGCGGCACCACGAGCCGGTACAATGCTTGACGGAGGCGAGCACGCCGGCCTGGATGCGGGCGACCACATCGGCCTCGGCGTCGGCACTGGCTCGCAGCGGCACGAGTTGCTTCTTGTCCTTGGGCGAGACGAGGGCGGTGCGCCGCCCGGAGAGCATGGCGTGGTAGACCCAACCCTCCGCCCCCTCCCAGTCGCGGATGCGGCGCCAGTTGTCGGATTCGGCGATGATCTCCACCGGCATGCCGGCGCGCGTGAAGACGAACGCGACTTCATGGTCGCGGGTGGGACCACCCCGTACGTTCACCCGGTCGGGCTTGAGGCTGACGAAGCGCGGCAGGGGCAGTCCGCTCTTTGGCCCGACGCCGCCCTCCGCGACCGCGCCGCCCGGCGCCGCAAACGCAAGCGCAGCAATCGCGGCCAGCATGCCGGCGATCCGACGACGGAACCGGCGCGAGCAGAGCATGAGGTTCGAAGGTTCGCGGCTGCAAGAGGTTGCGGCGGCCATACCGATCGACACGAAGAGCAAGATGGGTTTCGGGGCGGGCGCTTGTCTTGCCGCGTCCATCTGTTAGGAAGGAACCCGGTCTGGAAGCACGAGGCAGCCCCGTCCGCCTCGTCGCCGGCGCCAGTGTCGGGCACGGTGGTTAAGGAGGCCTGAACGCAAGCTCCGTGATTCCAAAGAGTCGCGGCAAGCTGAAAGTCGAGCAATGGCGAACCGCAAGAAGCTCATCGTGATCGTCACGCGCAAGTTGCCGGACGGCGTCGAGACGCGCATGCGCGAGCTGTTCGATGCGCAGCTCAATCTCGACGATAAGCCCATGAGCGCGGCCGACCTTGCCGAAGCTGTCGGTACGGCCGATGTCCTGGTCCCGACGGTGACCGACCGGCTTGACGCATCGATCCTGAGCCGCTCCGGCAGCAACCTCAAGCTGATCGCCAATTACGGTAACGGCGTCGATCACATCGACGTCGCGACCGCGCTGTCGCGCGGCATCACCGTGACCAACACGCCGGGCGTCCTGACCGAAGACACCGCCGACATGACGATGGCGCTGATCCTCGCGGTGCCGCGGCGCCTCACCGAGGGTTCCGCCATCCTCACCGACGACAAGCCGTGGGCCGGCTGGTCGCCGACCTGGATGCTCGGCCACCGCATCTGGGGCAAGCGGCTCGGCATCATCGGCATGGGCCGCATCGGCCAGGCGGTGGCGCGCCGCGCCCGCGCCTTCGGCTTGCAGATCCACTATCACAACCGACGCCGCGTTGCGCCCGCGATCGAGGAGCAGCTCTCCGCAACCTATTGGGAGAGCCTCGACCAGATGCTGGCGCGCATGGACATCATCTCGATCAATTGCCCGCACACGCCCGCGACCTATCACCTGCTATCGGCGCGCCGCCTCAAGCTGATCCGGCCCGACGCCTACATCGTCAACACCGCGCGCGGCGAGGTGATCGACGAGAACGCCCTGGTGCGGCTGCTCGCGTCGGGTGAGATCGCCGGCGCCGGTCTCGACGTGTTCGAGGGCGAGCCGGTGGTCAACCCCAAGCTGACCAAGCTTGCCCGCACCGGCAAGGTGGTGCTGCTGCCGCACATGGGATCGGCGACGATCGAAGGCCGCATCGACATGGGCGAGAAGGTCATCATCAACATCAAGACCTTCATGGACGGCCATCGTCCGCCGGATCGCGTCCTGCCCTCGATGTTGTGACGTCCGTCCAAGTCCGGCGCATGCTCCGCCGCTCACGCGTGCGCGGACAAATCCCGGATCGTCGGCCGCTCGCCTGAGAGCGGATTGCCGGGGTCCCAGGCGTAGTCGAGCGTTTCGAACCGCATCGAGCGCGCATCGACCATCAGCAGGCGACCGACCAGGCCCTCGCCGAAGCCGACGATTTCGCGCAGCACTTCGAGCGCCATCAGCGATCCGATCACCCCGGCGAGCGCGCCGAGGATGCCCGCCTCGGCGCAGGCCGGCACGGTACCGGGCGGCGGCGACTCGGGAAACAGGCAGCGGTAGGTCGGGTTGGGCATGCCGTCGGCGCGCCGCTCATGCGCCCGGATGGTCGTGAGCGTGCCGTCGAAGGTGCCGACCGCACCGGTGACCAGCGGCCGGCCGGCGAGGAAGCAGGCATCGGACACGAGATAGCGGGTCGCGAAATTGTCCGAGCCGTCGGCCACGATGTCATAGCGGCCGATCAGATCGAGCGCGTTGCCGGCATCGAGCCGCCGCGGATGGGTTTCCACCGCGACGTGCGGATTGAGCCTGCGGATCGCGGCCGCGGCGCTGTCGACCTTGGCGGCGCCGACGTCCGGCGTCCCGTGGATCACCTGCCGCTGCAGGTTCGATAGCCCGACGGTGTCGTCATCGACCACGCCCAGCATGCCGACTCCCGCCGCCGCCAGGTAAAGGAGTGTGGGTGCGCCAAGCCCCCCTGCCCCGACGACCAGCACCCGCGCCTGCTGCAGCCGCACCTGTCCGGGCCCGCCGACCTCGCGCAGGACGATGTGGCGGGCGTAGCGCTCAAGTTCGTCCGGGCCAAGCATGCCCTGTCCTTCCCGTTGGCCGGGATATCAACCGCAAAGCCGCCGCTTTGCAATGTCACCGGTGAGCAGGCCGTTGGACGCCAGCGCAGGGTTGCGACGCTTTGTTTGCGCCGGTCGGCGGTTCGGCTAGGCTGGTGGGATGCGGCGTGTCGCGGCATGGCGAATGCCGGATCACCCAATCGTGCAGGAGATCGCATGCGACTCGTGGGTGCACTCCTTATCGCGCTCGTTGCGGTCGCGCCCGTGGCCGCCCAGTACGAGGATTCCCGGGAGAGCAACGGCGCTCAGCAGGCGAGTCCCGGCAGCAAGTTCCGCAAGCCGTCGCCCGCACGCGTCAAGGCTCGCAGCACCGCCAGCAAGAAGTCGCGGGCCAATCCGCAGCAGTCAGACTCCACCCGCGGCGCTAACGCTTCGCCCAAAGCCGCCGCAGCGCGCAAGCGGCCCGCCCCTGCGCAGGCACGAGCCCCCTCGGCGCCGATGGCGGCGAACGAAGTCCTCCTCATTCAATCCGAACTCGCCTGGATCGGGGAATATGCCGGCCCCATCGACAGCAAGCTCGACGAGAAGACCGTCACTGCGATCAAGTCGTTCCAGCGCAACCGCAAATTCCGGGAAACCGGGGTTCTGAATACCCAACAGCGTGTGCTGCTGGCCACGGCCGCCAAGGCGCGTCAGGCTCAGGTCGGCTGGACCGTGATTGACGATCCGGTCACGGGAGCAAGGCTCGGCCTGCCAGGCAGGGAGCTCACGAACCGGACTCAGAGCAAGACCAGCACCCGCTGGTCGGCCGCTCAGGGGCAGGTGCAAGTCGAGACCTTCCGCATTCAAGAGCCCGGCCTCACCCTCGCGGCGGTATTCGAGCAGCAGAAGACATCGGCCAACCGAAAGGTCGAGGCCAGCGAGCTCAACGCTCACTCGTTCGTCCTGTCCGGAACGCAGGGACCGAAGAAATTCCATGTGCGCGGCGAAATCAGAGACGGCGAGGTGCGTGGCATGACGGTGCTGCACGACCCGTCCACCGAATCCGTCATGGCCCCCGTGGTCGTCGTCATGTCGAATGCATTCACCGCATTCCCCGGCGTCACCGGCGCAGTGCAAGCCGGCGTACCGCCGCCCAAGCGCAAGGTCGAGTACGGCACCGGTATCGTGGCCAGTGCATCCGGCCACATCCTGACCGACCGGCAGTTGACCGAGGGCTGCAACGTGATCGTGGTCAGCGGCTACGGCAACGCGGAACTGGTGGCGGAGGACCCCGGCGCCGACCTCGCGCTCGTTCGTGTCTATGGCGCACCGGACCTGGCGCCGGCCCCCCTCGCGACCGACGGCGCCCGCGGGCCGGAAACCGTGCTGGTCGGCATCGCCGATCCGCAAAACCAGGGCGGCAGCAACGCGATCTCAACAGTGACCGCGCAGCTGCGCGGCAGCGCGCTCGACCCGCCCCCGCAGATCGGATTCACCGGCGCTGCCGTGCTCGATCGGGAAAACCGCTTCCTTGGCATGTTGCAACTGCGGGCGCAGATCGTCGCCAATATCGGCACGCCGACGCTGCAATCGCAGGCGACCATCGTGCCGGCACCGACGATCCGTGCATTTCTCGAAAGCCGCGAGCTGACGCCGGCATCCGGTCAGAGCGGAGTGGAAGCCGCCAAAGCATCCCTGGTGCGCGTCATCTGCGTCCGGAAATAAGGATTCACTTCGGCGGAGGCGAAGCTCCTCCGTTCGTCCCCGCGAAAGCGGGGACCCAGTGCCACAAATACCGACGTCGTTGTCCTGGTCCCTGCTTGCGCGGGGACGAACGGGATCGAGTCCGGGTCAGCTCGAACGGGATAAGCGCTACCGGTTCTTGAAGTTGGGGGCGCGTTTCTCCACGAACGCCGTCATGCCCTCGCGCTGATCTTCGGTCGCAAACAGCGAATGGAAAATGCGGCGCTCGAACAATACGCCCTCCGCCAGCGTGACCTCGTAGGCGCGGTTGATTGCCTCCTTGGCGGCCATCACCGACGGCAGCGACATCGACGCGATGGTCTCGGCAACCTTGAGCGCCTCGTCCATCAGGATCGCCAGCGGCACGACACGCGCCACCAGGCCGGAGCGCTCCGCCTCGGTGGCGTCCATCATCCGGCCGGTCAGAATCAAATCCATTGCCTTGGACTTGCCGACCGCGTGCGTGAGACGCTGCGTGCCGCCGATGCCCGGAATGACGCCGAGCTTGATCTCCGGCTGGCCAAATTTTGCATTGTCGGCGGCGATGATGATGTCGCACAGCATCGCCAGCTCGCAGCCGCCGCCGAGCGCGTAGCCGGCGACCGCCGCCACGACCGGCTTGCGCGCGCGTGCGACGCGATGCCAGTTGGCGGCAAACTCCCGCATCGAAACGTCGTTGAACGACTGGCTGACCATTTCCTTGATGTCGGCCCCCGCCGCAAACGCCTTATCGGAGCCGGTCAGGAGCATACAACCGATGCCGTCGTCGTTCTCGAATTCGTCGACCGCCTGCCCGAGCTCCTGAAAGAGCGGCGAGTTGAGCGCGTTAAGTGCCTGCGGACGGTTGAGCCGGATGATGCCGACGCGACCGCGGGTTTCGACGACGATGGACTGATAGGTCATGGGCTCCTTCCCCGCTGGGCTCGCGCGCATGGGTAGCGATATTCACCCGTCCTGCCAACCGGCCCGGGCCGACAGATGGAGACCCACCAGGGCCACCAAGCTGCCTCGGGCTTACAGGCGGCTATTCCGGGCATTCACTACACTCGTACGTTGACGCTTAAATCGATATTAGTCGGTCATATGCTTACTCTGGCGAAAATCTTGGCGCCTGGAGCCCCAAATGCTTGTTCGGCTCGCTGCATCGTTGCTCCTCTCGATCCCAGTCTATGCCGCCGTCCCGCTTGAAGCCGGCGCCGATCCGGGGCGCATCATCATTCTGCGGCATGGCGAAAAGCAGGATGCGTATCGGCTGTGCGATGTCGGCGTGCAACGTTCGCTGGCACTGACCACGCGCTACCTGGGGCGAGGCGCAGAGAACCTGATCTACGGACCGCGGGGCACGCCGGACGCGTTCTTTGCCATCACGCTGCACACGCTGGAATTGATCGCTCCGAGCGCCGCCTCGTGGCGCATGCCGGTGATTATGAACACCGTGCTACCGCGCCCCAAACAGGAGGAGGCCGAATTCACGCACAGGCTGAACCTACGAACACAGGAAGCCGCCACCGAGGTAATGAAAAACTGGAACGGCAAGACCGTCGTGATGGCCTGGGAGCATCGCCATATTGCAGATGAGAAGCTGGTGCTGGCTTTCCCGCGCCTGAGAATCACGCTGCGCCAATTGTTCAACCTCGACAACCTCGCCAGCGTGCCGAAGACATGGCCCGGCGATAACTACGACTATTTCTGGATCATCGACTATGACGCCGGGCGGCTGACGAATTTTCAGATGTTGAAGCAGACGTTCGCTGCGCCTTATCAGAACGTGCCATCAAACGATTGGAACACGCCGGCGGCGCTGCCGAAGGATTGTGAGGGCGGCAAGGACGCGATGTAACGGGCACGTCAGCCCGCCTCGTTGCTCGACCCGCTACCGCTGACATATCGGACAGAAGAACGTCGAGCGGCCGTTCTGCACGATGCGCCGGATAACGCCTTTGCAGCCCGGCGTCGGACATGGCTCGCCCTCGCGGTCGTAGACCCTGAAATTATGCTGGAACATGCCAAGCTCTCCGGAGGTCTGGCGATGATCGCGCAATGACGAACCGCCGGCCTTGATGGCGTCATTGAGCACCGCCCGGATCGCATCGACCAGCCGGATGGCGCGCTCGTGCGGCGCGCCTGAACGCAACGCGAGAGTCGAAGCCAGCCGCCGCGGCGACAGCCCGGCGCGATTCAGCGCCTCGCAGACGTAGATGTTGCCAAGCCCGGCGACGATCTTCTGATCCAGCAGCGCGGCCTTGAGCGAGGTCTTCTTGCCGCGGCAGGCACGCGCCAGCATTGCGGCGTCGAAGGCATTGCCGAGCGGCTCCGGTCCGAGGGCACGCAGCAACGGCTCCTGGTCGAGCTTGTCGCGCGGCACGATCTTCATCGAGCCGAAGCGGCGCGGATCGTTGAAGGCGATGCGCGCACCCGACGACATGTGAAACACCACGTGATCGTGGGTCAGGTCGTCGGACTTCTCATGATAATAGGCCCCGGGTGCGGTTTCGCGGCGAGCGCCCTTTTCCTGCGATACCCGGAACGAGCCCGACATGCCGAGATGCATCAGCAGCACGTCGCCCGAGGACAGATCGGCCAGCAGATACTTCGCCCGCCGGCCCAGGCCCTCGACCTTCTGGCCCTCAAGGCGCGCCACGAAATCCTTCGGCAGCGGCCAGCGCAGGTCCTGGCGGCGCGCCTCCACCTGCGCGAATCTGGCGCCCTCCATGACGGGCGCGAGACCGCGGCGCACGGTCTCGACTTCGGGCAGTTCAGGCATAGGATCGGCCTCCGTCCGGCAGACATAGCGCGCGGTCCGGCCGCGCGCTATGTTGCGCTCGAAGGGGTGCCCGAATGGCTCAGACCGGCGAACGCGGACATTTCGGCTACCGGGACGTGCCCGTCGACGAGAAGCAGGCACTGGTCGACGACGTCTTTCACAGTGTCGCGCAGCGTTATGACCTGATGAACGACCTGATGTCGGGCGGCCTCCACCGCGCCTGGAAGGACGTGCTGGTCACGGCGGTCAATCCGCCGAAAAACGATCGGCCGTTCGCGGTGCTCGATCTGGCGGGGGGCACCGGCGACATCGCATTCCGGCTGGTCGCCGCCGGCGGTTCCGGCACCCATGTGACCGTGCTCGATATCAACCGCAACATGCTGGACGTCGGGCGGGCGCGCGCCGCCGAGCGCGGCCTCGACGACGCGGTCACGTTCGTCCACGGCAATGCCGAAACGCTGCCGTTCCCTGGCGGCCATTTCGATGCGGTCACCATCGCGTTTGGCATCCGCAACGTGCCGCGGATCGAGGCGGCGTTGGCCGAGGCGTTCCGCGTGCTGCGGATCGGCGGCCATTTCCTGTGCCTGGAGTTCTCGACCGTGGACGTGCCGGGCTTCGCCGCGCTGTACGACTTCTATTCCTTCAACGCGATCCCGGCACTCGGCCGCGCGGTCGCCGGAGACGCCGAGGCCTATCGGTACCTGGTCGAGTCGATCCGGCGCTTTCCCCGGCCCGATGCCTTCGCCGAGATGATGCGGACGGCAGGGTTTCGCCAGGTCTCGTTCCAGCGCATGTCCGGCGGCGTCGTGGCGCTGCATTCCGGCTGGCGCCTGTAGCGCGCCGGCAACGCACCCCGGCCGTAATTCTGCGACCGCCCGACACGGTAAACGAACCGTTAACGACTCCTGGTGCAAACCTTAACATAAGATTTCTTACCCTGGATTCGTGGGATCCGGACCGTGATGACGGATGATCTGAGCGCCCCGCTGGGCCAGCACAGGCCGGCGCGACCGTCGCGAAAGCTGACGTTGGCGCAACTGCACCTGATTGCCGGGGTGTTGGCCCTGGCATTGGTGGTCGGCACCGGCTGGGTGTTCCTGGCGGACAAGCCGTTCGGCCTGACGGCAGCCGCTCAGCGTCAGATGCCGGCGAAGCCGTCCCCCGGCACCGACGAAGCGGACATTCGCCTGATCCGGCTGTCGCCTGGGGAGCGGATGACCGTTCCGGATGACAAAGTCGCAGAGACCCCCGTGGCGGCCCGCCCACCAAGACCGTCACCATCATCGATGGCATGAGCGGCAGGCGTCAGGAGGTCGAGATCCCGGTCTCGGCCGACGAGCCGCCCGAGCCGGCGACCGGCGCACTGCCGGAACCGAAGCGGCCTGCCCAACCGGTCCGAGCGGCCGCGGAGCGATCCCGTCCGTCCGAAGTCGGCGCTCGCCGGAGCAAGAATAGCTCCGCCAAGTCCGGTACGCCGTAGTCAGTCCGACATTTGGGCCGCGCGTCAGCGCCAGCCGATTTCGCCGAGAGACCTCGGCATGATAGATCGGCGCCACGAATCTGCTTTCGGAACCGGGGTCGCCATTCATGCCAGGCTACGATTCGCTTCCCTACCGCCGCTGCGTCGGCGCGATGGTGCTGAACCGGCAGGGGCTGGTATTCGTCGGACGGCGCATTAATGGGCCGGAGCACGTCGATGCCCACCATGCCTGGCAGATGCCGCAGGGTGGCATCGACAAGGGCGAGGACCCGTGGCTGGCGACGCTGCGCGAACTCTACGAGGAGACCAACATCCGCTCTGTCGAGAAGGCCGGCGAGATCGAGGACTGGCTGAGCTACGACATTCCGCGCGAGATCGTCGGCGAAGCCTGGGGCGGCAAATATCGCGGGCAGACGCAGAAGTGGTACCTGCTCCGCTTCACCGGCGACGAGGGCGAAATCAACATCGACGCCCCGGCCGGCGGCCACAAGCCGGAGTTCGCCGAGTGGCGCTGGGAGCGCATGGAGCGGCTGCCGAAACTGATCATCCCGTTCAAGCGCAAGGTCTACGAACGGGTCGTGAAGGAGTTTTCGAAGCTGGTCTAGCCGGCGAGCGCAGCCTGCAGCGCCTTCAGCCGGTCGAGCCGATGGTTGAGCTTGTCGCGCTGCCGGTCGTCGGTCGCGTCGGCGACGTCCTCCTCGGTATCCTTGATCTCGCCCACAAGCACCGCGCGGTCGAACTCGTCGGCCGGCACCGCCATGTCGGCGAGCACCGTGAGGCCCTCTGGATTGACTTCGGCGAAGCCGCCGTTGACCACGACCCGCAAGGCGTCGCCGCCGCGATAGACCACCAGGATTCCCGGCCGCAGCGTGGTGACGAACGGCGCGTGGCCGGCGAGCACGCCGAAGTCGCCTTCGGCGCCCGGCACGTCGACCTGATCGACGGCTTCCGACATCAGCAGGCTTTCCGGCGAGACAAGATCGAACTGAAACGTGGCCATTGGATTCTAGCTCCGCGCTCCCGGCTCCCTCCAACCGTGTGGGGGAGGGTCAAAGAGACGAGTTACGCCGCCTCGGCCGCGAGCCGCTTGCCCTTCTCGACCGCCTGCTCGATGGTGCCGACCATGTAGAACGCCGGCTCCGGCAGGTGGTCGTACTTGCCCTCGCACAGCCCCTTGAAGCCGCGGATGGTGTCGGCCAGTTCGACGAACACGCCGGGAGAGCCGGTGAACACCTCGGCGACGTGGAACGGTTGCGACAAGAAGCGCTCGATCTTGCGGGCACGCGCCACCGTCATCTTGTCCTCTTCGGAGAGCTCATCCATGCCCAGGATGGCGATGATGTCCTGCAGCGACTTGTAGCGTTGCAGGACTTGCTGGACTTGCCGCGCCACCGCGTAGTGCTCCTCGCCGACCACCGCCGGAGACAGCATGCGCGAGGTCGAATCCAGCGGGTCGACCGCCGGGTAGATGCCCTTTTCGGCGATCGAGCGCGACAGCACCGTGGTGGCGTCCAAGTGCGCGAATGAGGTCGCGGGCGCCGGATCGGTCAGGTCGTCGGCCGGCACGTAAATCGCCTGCACCGACGTGATCGAGCCCTTGGTGGTGGTGGTGATACGTTCCTGCAGCGCGCCCATGTCGGTGGACAGCGTCGGCTGATAGCCCACCGCCGACGGGATGCGGCCGAGCAGCGCCGACATTTCCGAGCCTGCCTGCGTGAACCGGAAGATGTTGTCGACGAAGAACAGCACGTCCTGGCCCTGGTCGCGGAAATATTCCGCCACCGTCAGCCCGGTCAGTCCGACCCGCGCGCGCGCGCCGGGCGGCTCGTTCATCTGGCCGAACACCAGCGCGCACTTCGATCCCGCGGTCGAGCCATTGTTTTCCTTCGGGTCCTTGTTGACGCCCGATTCGATGAACTCGTGATAGAGATCGTTGCCTTCGCGGGTGCGCTCGCCGACGCCGGCGAACACCGAGTAGCCGCCGTGCGCCTTGGCGATGTTGTTGATCAGTTCCTGAATGATGACGGTCTTGCCGACGCCGGCGCCGCCGAACAGGCCGACCTTGCCGCCCTTGGCGTAGGGCGCCAGCAGATCGACGACCTTGATGCCGGTGACGAGAATTTCCGCCTCGGTCGACTGTTCGGTGAACAGCGGCGCCTCGGCGTGGATCGGCCGCGTCTCGGTGTGAGGCACCTTGCCGGCTTCGTCGACCGGATCGCCCACTACGTTCATGATGCGGCCGAGCGTGCCGTCGCCGACCGGCACCGCGATCGGCTTGCCGGTGTCATTGACCTGATGGCCGCGCACCAGGCCCTCGGTGGTATCCATCGCGATGGTGCGAACGGTCGACTCGCCAAGATGCTGGGCCACTTCAAGCACGAGGCGCTGGCCCTGGTTCTCGGTCTCCAGCGCGTTAAGAATCGCCGGCAAGTGGCCTTCGAACTGCACGTCGACGACGGCGCCGATGACCTGGGTGATGTGTCCGCTTGGATTAGCCATGAAGGTCTCCTGAAATCGGTCAGACGGCGGTCAGCGTCACGGGGATATTGCCGCGCGTCGCCTTGGAATAGGGGCAGATCGTGTGGGCATCCTCGATCAACGCCTGCAGCTTGTCCTTGTCGGCGCCCGGGATCGACACCTTCAGGTTCGCCGCCAGCGAGAAGCCGCCGTCGGTGTTGAGCGTGATCTCGCAGTGGACCTTGGCGGCCTGGGCGTCGAGGCCGTGCTTCTTGGCGAGGACGAGAATCGCCTGGCCGAAGCAGGCCGACCAGCCGAGCGCGAACAGCTGTTCGGGATTGTGACCGTCGCCCGCGCCGCCGATCTCCTTCGGGATCGCCATGGCGAGCGCAAGCCCGCCGTCGTCGAGCATCGCGCGGCCATTGCGTCCGCCCTTCGTCGTCGCTTTGGTCAAATATGTCATCGCGCGCTCCTCGTCACAGCGCCTCGGCGCCGGAGATGATCTCGATCAGCTCCTTGGTGATCATCGCCTGGCGGGTGCGGTTGTATTTGAGCGTCTGCTTCTTGATCATCTCGCCGGCGTTGCGGGTGGCATTGTCCATCGCGCTCATCTGCGCGCCGTAGAACGAGGCGGCGTTCTCCAGGAGCGCGCGGAAAATCTGCACGGCGATGTTGCGCGGCAGGAGTTCGGCGAGAATTTCCTCTTCTTCGGGCTCGTACTCGTAGGCCGCGCCGCCGGCGGTCCCGGCTTCGTTGCCCTCGAACAGCGGGGGGATGATCTGCTGCGCGGTCGGAATCTGCGAGATGACCGACCTGAAGCGCGAAAAGAACAGCGTGCAGACGTCGAATTCGCCCTGCTCATAGAGCTGCACGATCTTCTCTCCGATCGCCTCGGCGTGCTCGAACCCAATAGCTCGCACGCGAAGCTCGACGTGCTCGACGATCTGCTTTTCGTAGTTGCGCCGCAGCTGCTCGTAGCCCTTGCGGCCGACGCAGAAAATTTTCACTGTCTTGCCGTCGGCGATCAGGGCGTTGGCCCGCTCCCGCGCCAGGCGCACGATTGCCGAATTGAACGGCCCGCACAGGCCGCGCTCGGCGGTGCAGACCAGCAGCAGATGGGTCTGGTTGCCGCCGGTACCGCGCAGCAGCGCCGGTGCGGTATCGAGCCCGGCGACGGATGCGGCGATATTGCCGAGCACCTTGCCCATGCGCTCCGCATAGGGACGCGCGGCTTCCGCCGCGACCTGCGCACGCCGCAGCTTCGAGGCGGCGACCATCTGCATCGCCTTGGTGATCTTCTGCGTCGCCTTGGTGGCGGCGATGCGCACGCGCATGTCTTTGAGGGACGCCATGTCCTAGCCGCTCGCTCGG
>JBFXEX010000048.1:0-37776 GCA_050179645.1 Xanthobacteraceae bacterium
GATCGATTGGGGCGAACCGCCGGCATCCGTCGCCCCCGCCTGCGGTCCGAACCAAGGGGACGGGCCAGCCGCCCGTCCCCATCCATAACTCCGGACCGGCATCCGTCGCCCCCGCCGGTCCGGGGTTGTTGAGGGGCGGTGGGGGAAACCCCGCCGCCCCTCGCTCTTTCAATCACCTGCGCGGCGCATTCTACGCTTCGCGACTTGTTGACGTGTCCCGGCTATGATGAATTCGCCCATTGAAAGCGTCCCGCTGCGGGAAATCCCTTACGGTAAAGGTGGCCGGTCCGTCATGCGCCTCCTGATCATCGAAGACGATCGCGACGCCGCCGACTATCTGGTCAAGGCCTTCCGGGAGGTCGGCCATGTGGCGGATCTCGCCTCAGATGGCGAGGAAGGGCTCGCGCTGGCGATGGACGGCCAATACGACGTCATGATCGTCGATCGCATGCTGCCGAAGCTCGATGGGCTCACCGTGATCGGCACCTTGCGCGCCAAGGGCGTCGAAACCCCGGCGCTTATTCTGTCGGCGCTCGGCCAGGTCGACGACCGGGTCAAGGGATTGCGCGCCGGCGGCGACGATTATCTGCCCAAGCCCTATTCGTTCGCCGAATTGCTCGCTCGCATCGAAGTGTTGGCGCGCCGTCGCGGCGGCCGTGAGGAAATGATCTATCGGGTCGGCGATCTCGAGCTCGACCGGCTGTCGCACCAGGTCATGCGGGGCGGCACCGAAATCGTGCTGCAACCGCGGGAGTTTCGCCTGCTGGAATACCTGATGAAGCACGCCGGGCAGGTGGTTACCCGCACCATGCTGCTGGAGAACGTGTGGGACTACCACTTCGATCCGCAGACCAACGTGATCGACGTGCATATCTCGCGGTTGCGCTCGAAGATTGATAAAGGATTTTCCCAGCCGCTGCTCCACACCGTGCGCGGTGCGGGGTATGTGGTTCGCGACAGCCGGTGAGAGGCCACACACGGCTGTTGCCGACCGGGCCGAAAGCGGCACGGATGGGTGAAGTATGACGGCGCTTGGCAAGCTTCTGCGCACGACCGCGTTCAAGCTGACCCTGATCTATCTCACCGTGTTCGCGCTGTTTGCGGCGTTCCTGCTCGGCTATTTCGCCTGGAACACGCGCCGGCTGATCACCGAGCAGATCATGCAGACGGTCGATGCCGAAATCTCCGGCCTCTCTGAGCAATACCGGCTGGGCGGTATCCGCCGGCTGGTCTTCGTGATCGACGCCCGGGCACGGCGGCCGGGATCGAGCCTCTATCTCGTCACCACGCCGGCGGGCGAAGGGCTTGCCGGCAATGTCGGCTCGCTTTCGACCGGTATCCTCGACAATCCCGGCTGGATCGAAACGGTTTACCGCCGGCTCGACGATCAGGACGCCGCCGAGCACCATGCGCTGGTCCGGGTGTTCCGGCTGCCCGGCGGTTTCCGTCTGCTGGTCGGGCGCGATCTCGAAGAACGCAAGCGCCTCCAGGACATCGTGCTGGCCGCCGGCCGCTGGTCGCTCGCCGTCGTGGTGGTGCTGGGGATCGCGGGCGGCTTCTTCGTCACGCGCCGGGTGCTCAAGCGGGTCGATGCGATGACCGACACGACCCGCACCATCATGGACGGCGACCTTACCGGGCGTTTGCCGATTGCCGGCACCGGCGACGAACTCGACCGGCTGGCCGAAAGTCTCAACGCCATGCTCGAACGCATCGAGGCCTTGATGCACGGGCTGAAGGAGGTCTCCGACAACATCGCTCATGACCTCAAGACGCCGCTGACGCGCCTGCGCAATCGCTGCGAAGAGGCGCTGCGGCTGGCGGAGGACGAATCGCAGTATCGCGTGGCGCTGGAGTCGACGATCGAGGAATCGGACGGCCTGATCCGCACTTTCAACGCCTTGCTGATGATCGCGCGGGCGGAGTCCGGCCAGGCGCGCGACAATATGAGCGACTTCGATGCCGCCGAGATCGCCCGCGGCGTCGGCGAGCTTTACGAGCCGCTGGCGGACGATCGCGGGCTCAAGCTCAGGGTCGAGGCGCCTGCCGCCGCGACCGTCCATGGTAACCGCGAACTGGTCAGCCAGGCGCTGGCCAATCTCGTGGATAATGCCATCAAGTATGCGGCGCCCCCCGGCGCGGCGAACGACGCCCGGCCCGAGGTCCTGGTGCAGGCACAGAGCGACGGCGACCGCATCATGCTGACGGTGGCGGACGGCGGCCCCGGGATTCCGGAGGCTGATCGCGGCCGCGCGGTCGAGCGTTTCGTCCGGTTGGAGCAGAGCCGCTCCGCGCCGGGGTCCGGACTGGGGCTGAGCCTCGCCGCGGCGGTGGCGCGTCTCCACGGCGGCGAGTTGAAGCTCGAGGACAATCACCCCGGCTTGCGCAGTGTCATCATGCTTCCGCGCGTCGGGCCCGAGGCCGCCCCGGCTTAATTTGGGGCGGCGCGCGCTGCCCTTCCTTCGTGCGCGGCGTTAGCCTATCCCTGTCGCCATGCCGCCTTCGCTTGCCGAGCGCATCACCCGCGCGCCCTATCTCACCGACGCCGACGCCGCCCACGCCCGGGTAACGGCGTGGCTCGACGAGGTCGGCGATACCGCCGCCGGCCAGTCGCTGTTGCGGCTGCGCGCCGGGTATCCGACCGTCGGCCTGCTGCTTGCCGCGGTAGCGGAAGGTTCGCCCTATCTCTGGGACCTTTGCCGTCTCGATCCGGAGCGGCTCGCCGCGCTGCTTGAGAGCGATCCGGACAACGGATTTGACGAAGCGCTCAACGAAGCCGGTCGGGCGGTGGCGGCGACCCAGGATGAGGCTGCGGCCATGCGGCTGCTGCGGCGGATGAAGGCCGAGGGAGCGTTGCGCATCGCTCTTGCCGACATTGGCGGGGCGTGGCCGGTCATGGAGGTCGTTCGCCGGCAGACCGAACTCGCCGACATGTCGGTCAGCGCGGCGGTCGACTATCTGCTCGCGGATGCGGAGCGTCGCGGCCGTCTGCGGTTGCCCAGTCCGATCCGGCCCGCCGAGAAGTCCGGCTATTTCGTGCTGGCCATGGGCAAGATGGGTGCTGGCGAGCTCAACTATTCCAGCGACATCGATCTGATCGTGTTCTACGACGCGGCGTGTTCCGCGCTGATGCCGGGCACCGAACCGACGGCGTTCTACGTGCGGCTGACGCGCGGGCTGGTGAAGCTGCTGCAGGAGCGCACCGCCGACGGCTACGTGTTCCGCACCGATCTGCGGTTGCGGCCCGACCCGTCATCGACCCAGATCGCCATCTCGACGGCGGCGGCGCTCGATTACTATGAGAGCGTGGGTTTGAACTGGGAACGCGCCGCGATGATCAAGGCGCGGCCGTGCGCCGGCGATCTTGCGGCTGGCGATGCGCTGTTGCGCGACTTGGCGCCGTTCATCTGGCGCAAGTACCTCGACTTTGCGGCGGTTGCCGACATTCATTCGATGAAGCGGCAAATTCATGCCTATCGCGGCCACGACACCATCGCGGTCGAAGGCCACAACATCAAGCTCGGCCGCGGCGGCATCCGCGAGATCGAATTCTTCGTGCAGACGCAGCAACTGATCGCCGGCGGCCGGCATCCGGAGCTGCGCGAGCGTGAGACGCTGGCGACGCTCAAGACGCTGGCGCACGGCCAATGGATCAGCCCGCAGGCGCACGCCGACCTTGAAGCCGCCTATTGCTTCCTGCGCGTCATCGAGAACCGGTTGCAGATGGTGGCGGATGAGCAGACCCACGTCCTGCCGGCCAACCGGGAAGGGCTCGAGCGGTTTGCCCGCTTTGCCGGCTTTGCCGACCGCGATGCGCTGGCCGATGTGCTGCTTGGACATCTGCGCAAGGTGCAGCATCATTATGCCACCCTGTTTGAAAACGCGCCGGCGAGCGAGGGCGGCCGGCGCCCGCTCTTGTTCCCGCCAGAAGCTGACGACCGCGAGACGCTGGACCGTCTGACCGAGATGGGCTTTCGCCAACCGCTCGAAGCCTCCGCCATGGTGCGCGGCTGGACCGAGGGGCAATATCGCGCCCTCAAGGGAACGTTCGCGCGCTCTGAACTCGCCGAGCTGGTGCCGGTCCTGCTTCACCAATTCGCGCGCTCCGCCAATCCGGACGCCGCCCTGATGGCGTTCGACCGCTTCCTTGCCGGCATCAAGAGCGGCCGGCTGTTCTCCCTGTTGCGGCAGAATCCGGATCTGGTCGCGCTGATCGCGCAGGTGCTCGGTACCGCGCCGCGGCTCGCCGACATCCTCGCGCAGCTTCCCGAAGTGATGGATGCGGTGATCGATCCGAGCTTCTTCGGCGCGCTACCCGAGGAGGCCGAGCTCGCTGCGGGACTCGATCGCTCATTGGGGCAGTCGATCACGTACGAGGATTTTCTCGACCGCATCCGGATTTTCGCTCAGGAGCATATGTTCCTGATCGGCACGCGCATCCTGTCCGGCACGGTGACGGCGGAACAGGCGGGCGAAGCGTTTGCGCGGCTCGCCGACCTGCTGATCCGGTCGCTGTTTCGCGCGGTCGAAGACAACTTCGCCAGCCTGCATGGCAGGGTCCAAGGGCAACAGATCGCCGTGCTTGCGCTCGGCAAGCTCGGCGGGCGCGAGATGACCGCGACCTCCGATCTCGACCTGATCGTGATCTACGATTTCGACGCCCAGCATCCGGATTCGCAGGGGCCGCGGCCGCTCTATGGCGGCCAGTATTTCTCGCGCCTGACGCAGCGGATCATCAATGCGCTGACGGCGCCGACCAGATATGGACACCTCTACCAGGTTGATATGCGGCTGCGCCCCTCCGGACGCTCCGGGCCGCTCGCGACGCAACTCGATGGGTTCGTCAGCTATCAGGAGACCGAGGCCTGGACCTGGGAGCATCTGGCGCTGACGCGCGCGCGCGTCGTAGCGGCGACGCCGGAATTTGCCGCCCGCGTCGAGGGCGCCATCCGCGACGTCCTGAGCCGGCCGCGCAATGCCGCCGTGGTGGCGGCCGACGTCGTCGAGATGCGCCAGGCGATCGCCACCGAGAAGGGCGATGCCGATCGCTGGAATTTGAAATACGTCGCCGGCGGCCTGATCGACATCGAGTTCATCGCCCAGTATTTGCAGCTCGTGCATGCCGCCGAGATGCCCGACATTCTCGACACCTCAACCGCCAAAGTGCTCGACAAGGCGTGGCGGCTCGGCGTGCTTGGCACCGAGGATGCGGAAGTGCTGCGGCCGGCCGTGAGGCTCTATCACGACCTGACCCAGATCCTGCGGGTCTGTGTCGGCGGCGAGTTCGATCCCAAGACGGCGGCGCCCGGCCTGACGCGCCTTCTGGCGCGGGCCGCCGACGTGCCAGATTTCGCCACGCTCGATGCTTTCATCGCCGAGACCGAAGCCAAGGTGCGAATAAGCTTCAACCGCATCCTGGACGCGGCGCTGTAGCGGAGGCAGAGACGTCAGGCCGCGGCCATCGCGGTCTCGTCGCGGTCCGCAGGCGAAGCCAGGACTGGAAGCCGTAACAGCACCACGGTGCCGCGCGTCGGCGTCGAACGGATGCGGATCATGCCGCCGTGCAGTTCGGTGAGCGAACTCGCGATGGCGAGACCGAGGCCGGAACCCTGGTGGCTCTTGGTGAGCTGGCTCTCGACCTGTTCAAACGGCCGGCCGAGCTTGGCGAGCGCCGTACGTGGAATACCGATGCCGGTGTCCGCGATCACGATGCTGACGAACGCTGCCCTCTCGCGCGCCCGTACCGTCACACGGCCGCCGTCGGGCGTGAACTTCACGGCGTTCGAGAGCAGGTTCAGCACGATCTGCTTCAGCAGACGCCGGTCGGCACGGAGACGGATGCCGCTGCCGATGCGGGCGGTGAGCACAAGGTTCTTGTCGTTGGCGCGGCCCGAAACCACCCGCATCGCATCGTCGAGAAACGGTTCCAGATCGATCGGTTCGCGGTCGATCCGGATGCGGCCGGCCTCGATCTTCGACATGTCGAGGATGTCGTTGATCACGTCGAGCAGATACTGCCCGCTCTGATGGATGTCGGTGCAGTACTCGCGATACTTGTCGGTGCCGATCGGGCCGAACATGCCGGCTTCCATGATCTCGGAGAAGCCGATGATGGCGTTGAGCGGCGTGCGCAGCTCGTGGCTCATGTTGGCGAGGAATTTCGACTTGGCCTGGTTGGCCTCTTCGGCGCGGGTCTTCTCCTCGGAATATTTCTCGGCCAGGACGGCAAGCTCTTCGGCCTGCCGTTCCAGGGTCTGCTGCGAGGAGCGCAGGTCCGACACCGTGTTCATCAGCCGGCGCTCGCTTTCCATCAGCCGCTCTTCATGCGTCTTGATGTTGGTGATGTCGGTGCCGACCGACACGTAGCCGCCGTCCTTGGTGCGCCGCTCGCTGATGTGCAGCCAGCGGCCGTCGTCGAGCCTTGCCTCGAAGGTGCGGGCGCCGGGAACCGCGCCCTCGCTGGTGACCTTGGCGCGCACCACCGGCTCGCGGCCGGCCGAGATCACGGATTCATACGAGGCGCCGGGCACGATCGCGTCGTCCGAGAGCTTGTGCAAGGCCTGGAAATTGGAATTGCAAAGCACCAGGCGATTTTGGGCGTCCCATAGCACGAATGCTTCGGGGATGGTCTCGATCGCGTCGCGCAGGCGCAGATCGGCTTCGACGGTTCGCTCCACCAGGGTCTTCTGCTCGGTGATGTCGACCGCGATGCCGATGAGATGCGGCCCGCCGTCGCCCGACTGCTGCACCAGTTCGCAGCGTGCGCGCAGCCAGACCCAGTTGCCGTTGGCATGGCGCATGCGGAAGGCGTGATCGACGAGATGCGTTTTGGCGTCCGCCAGTTGCCGCGCCAGTTCGTAGAGTTGAATGTCCTCTGGATGGACGAGGCCGTCGACCTCGCCGAAGCTCAGCAGCGCGTCGCGCGGCTGGAGGCCGAGGATGGCGAACATCGAGTGCGACCAGAAGATACGTCCGCGGGCGAGATCCCAGTCCCACAATCCGCAGCGGCCGCGGTTGAGTGCGGTGTCGATGCGGGTGCGCACGGTTTCGTAGATGACGTCGGCTTCGCGCGCGCGGGTTGCCTGCCAATGGAAGGCGAATCCCAGGATCAGGACGACGAATCCGGTCGTCGCCGATAGCGTCACGGTCAGCGCCGTATCGGACAGCCAGGGTCCAAGCGCGTCGCCGCGCGGGTGGACGACGGCGAGGTCGTTGTTCGACAAGGGCAGGTTGCGAACCGTAGCGAAAGCGGGCGTGCCGTCGCCGAGCGGGATTTCAAGCACGCCGGCTGCGGCTCCGAGCGTGGTCAAGGGTTGCACCGAGCCCAGCACGTCGATGAGGTTGCGTCCGATCGTCGACCGGTCGAGCGCCGCCGCCATGACGGTGGTGCCGTCGCCGTTTCTGTCCGGTACGAACCGCAACCCGGCAATGATCGTGCCCTCGGGGTTGGCGATGAGTACTTGACGGCCGGGAATGCGTCCCCAAGCCGGCAGCATGGACTCGAGTTCGCTTTGCAGGCTGCCGGGCCGGCTGGCTTTTTCGCGCTCGAAGCGATTGAGCCGGTCGGCGAGCAGGTCGCCGACCGCCTCCATCTGTCTGACAAGGTCGGAGATCGTCTGGCGACGATGATCGAGCACCTGCACGATCGCGCCGACACAGATGGTGAGAAGAAACGCTATGATCAACGCGGGAACGGCGCGTCGCAAAGCCGGTTCGGCGGTCAACAACCGCCGATAAGCGGGCTTCGCTATCGACTGGGCCAGTCCTTTGATTGAATCAGAGCTTACGGACGCGCTCGCGACCTCAGCGCGCGCCATGCGTGGCCTCCCTCGGAATCCCCAACAGCCTTCATCGGAAGGATGTGCCGCATCTCTCCGAATCACTTTCGATTGGAATCGAAAGATGGCAATTTGTCGAGGGGGGTCGTTAAGGTTTTTTTAACCTTTGTGGCACGCGGCTTAGCGTTTGATCCGGCTGATCTTTCGCGCTTAACCACATTGGCAGGGGGGCGTGGGGCGAGGTCCCGGTTAATCTCCGGCCAGCGCGCGGCGGACGATGTCGCCCACATCGGGCGACAGGGCGGGCGTTTGCGCCACCCGTTGCAGCGCGGCCTCGGCCTTCGCACGCCGGCCGGCTTCCAGCACGCGCCAGCTCTTGAGCGACGACAACAGCCGCGCCGCGACCTGGGGATTCTTTGGATCGAGCGCCAGCACGGTCTCGACGATGAAATCGTAACCGGCGCCGTCGGCGCGGTTGAATTCCTTCTGGTTCGCCAAGGCGAAGGAATGGATCAGCGCGCGCACCCGGTTCGGATTGGCAAACGAGAACGCCGGGTGGTGCGTCAGCGCCTTCACTTTGTCGAGCGTCGCGGGCTCCGGGATCGTGGCCTGCAGCGTGAACCACTTGTCGACGATCAGCGGATCGTCGCGATAGCGCGCGAAGAAATCGTCGAGCGCGGCGCTACGTTCCGCAGGGGCCGACAGCGCAAGCGTCGACAGCGCCGCAAGCCGGTCGGTCATGTTGCCGGCCGCGCGGTATTGCTCGGCGGCCATGGCGATGGCTTCGGGTTTTCCGGCCGCCGCCATCAGATCGAGACAGAGATGACGTAGCGCGCGCCGCCCGGCGCTTGCGGCGTCGGGACGATAAGGTCCGCGGTCCTCCAGCCGGCGGTACATCGTCATCAGGGCCGTGTCGAGACAATCGCCGATGGCCGCACGCAAGCCGGAGCGCGCCGCATGAATGGCGTCGGGGTCGACGTCGCGGCCGATCTCGCGGGCGATGTCGGCTTCGCCCGGCACGGTCAGCGCCAGCGCCACGAAGGCGGGTTCGAGCGAAGTATCGTCGAGGATGGCGGCAAGCGCGTCCAGCAATCCGCGGTCCTCGCGGGGCGCCTCGCCGGCGCGCAGCGCAGCCGCATTGTCGACCAGCAGCCGCAACGCCAGCGTCTGCAAGGCCTGCCAGCGGTTGAACGGATCGCGATCGTGCGCGGCGAGGAAGCGCAGGTCGTCGCCCGAAAGGTTGGCGATCAGCTTGATCGGCGCCGAAAAGTTGCGGTTCAGCGAGGGAACGGGTGCCTCCTCGATATTCTCGAAGACGAACGATTCCGCCGGCCTGGTCAGGCACAGGACGCCGCGTTCCGGACTGTCGCCGTTCGCGAACTTGAGCGGCAGATCGCGGCCGTCAGGTGCCACGAGGCCAACGGCGAGCGGAATGACCATCGGCTCCTTGACGGGTTGCCCGGGCGTCGCCGGCACGGTCTGCACGATCTCGAGACGATAGGTTTTGGCACGCGCATCGTAACGGCCCGATGCCACGACTTCGGGCGTTCCGGCCTGCGAGTACCACAGCATGAACTGCGAGAGGTCGCGGCCGGAGACGTCGGCGAAGCATTGCACGAACTGCTCGATGGTCGCGGCTTCGCCGTCGTGCCGGGTGAAGTAGAGATCCATCCCCTTGCGAAAGGCGTCGGGTCCGAGCAGCGTGCGCAACATCCCGACGACTTCGGCGCCTTTCTCGTAGACCGTCGCGGTGTAGAAGTTGTTGATCTCGTGATAGACCGCCGGCCGGACCGGATGGGCGAGCGGCCCGGCGTCCTCGACGAACTGATGCGCGCGCAGCCCGCGGACATCGCCAATCCGTTCCACTGCCGCCGAGCGCTCGTCGGCGGAGAACGCCTGATCGCGAAAGACCGTGAGGCCTTCCTTGAGGCAAAGCTGGAACCAGTCGCGGCAGGTGATGCGGTTGCCGGTCCAGTTGTGGAAGTATTCGTGCGCGATGATCGCCTCGATCCGCTCATAGTCGCCATCGGTCGCGGTCTCGGGCGAGGCCAGCACGTACTTGTCGTTGAAAATGTTGAGGCCCTTGTTCTCCATCGCGCCCATGTTGAAGTCGGACACTGCGACGATCATGAAGATGTCGAGGTCGTATTCGCGGCCGAACGCCGTTTCGTCCCAGCGCATCGAGCGCTTGAGCGAATCCATCGCGTGCGCGCAGCGGTTCTCCTTGCCGGGCTCGACGTAGATCTTCAGCGCGACGTCGCGGCCCGACATGGTCCGGAAGCTGTCCTCGACGCATGCGAGCTTGCCGCCGACCAGCGCGAACAAATACGACGGCTTGGGGAACGGATCGTGCCAGACCGCGAAGTGGCGGCTGGTGCCGGGCACGTCGCCCGAAGAGATGAGGTTGCCGTTGGCGAGCAGCACCGGCGCTTCCGCCTTCTCGGCTTCGATCCGCGTGGTGTAGACCGCCATGACGTCCGGACGGTCGGGAAAATAGGTGATGCGGCGAAAGCCTTCCGCTTCGCATTGCGTGCAGTAGTTTCCGCTTGAGCGATAAAGTCCCGTCAACTCGGTATTGGCCGACGGATCGACGACGGTCTCGATCTCCAGCCGGAATGGATGTTGCGGCGGCTGGGCGATGGTCAACCGGTCCTCGGTGGCGACAAACCGCTCGGCGGGCAGCAACTCGCCGTCGATCTTCAGGCCCGCCAGCACGAGCTTCTCGCCATCGAGGACAAGGGGAGCCGGCGCCGTCGCTGCGGAATTGGGCTTGAGCGTAAGGGTGGCGCAAACCCGCGTCGCGGTGGGATCGAGCCGGATGTCGAGTTTGACCGTCTCAACCAGCCAGTCGGGCGCGCGATAGTCGGTGAGGCGGACGGGACGACTTTCCTCGGTGCGCATGTTCGGTTGGCTCGGGTCATGGAGGGAGGGACGTTTTTACCCATATACCTGAAATTTGCGCCCTGCTTTAATGGCTTCTCAGGGCGTGAACCACAATGTATGGATGCGCCAACAAAAATGGGAGGATCCTAATGGCAATACTTCGGATGTTCTGGCTGGCCGCGGCGGTGCTGGCAGCATCATTTGCGCCGGCTTCCGCGCAGAACTACCCCACCCAGCGCGTCACCATCGTCGTGCCGTTCGGCGCCGGCAGCGTGACCGACATCATGGCCCGCATCCTGGCCGACGAGCTGTCCAAGAAATGGGGGCAGCAGGTCATCGTGGAAAATCGTCCCGGTCTTGCGGGTACCACTGCCGTTTCGAAAGCGCCGCCTGACGGCTATACGCTGATGTTGACTTCGAATGGACATACGGTGGCGTCGCTGGTGAGCAAGAACCTCACCTTCGATCCGCTCAAGGATTTCGTCGGCATCACGCGCGTGGCCTCGGCACCGTTGTCGCTCATCGTCAATCCCGAGGTCCCCGCCAAGGACCTCAAGGAACTGATCGCATATGCCAAGGCAAATCCCGGCAAGCTCAACTTCTCCTCGCCGGGTCTCGCCAGCACGACCTTCATCGCCGGCGCATTGTTCAGCAAGGCAGCCGGCATCAACCTCGTGCATATCCCCTTCAAGAGCGTGCCCGAGGCGGTATCGGCGGTGATCCGTGGCGACGCGCAGATGTATTTCGCGCCGACCAACGTCGCCAAGCAACAGGGCGAGGCCGGCAAGGTGCGCGTGGTCGGTTCGGTGACGCCGCAGCGGCTGCCTGAGTTGCCGAATCAGCCGACGTTCCGCGACCAGGGCCTCGACTTCGTCTACACGGCTTGGTTCGGCCTGATGGCGCCCGCCGGCGTGCCGAAAGACATCGTCAATAAGGTCAACCGGGACGTCGTCGAGATACTGAATTCGCCGGCCGTGCAGGCGAAGTTGAAGAATCAGTTCCTGATCGGTCACGCCGACACGCCCGAGCAGTTCGAGAAGATCCTTCGCGACGAGACGGCGAAGAACGCCGAGGCGTTTAAGGCGATCATCAAGTAGCCCGACGGAACATCGCCGGCGACAAAAGAGATCGAGGATACGGGAGCGCATGACGCAAGCCATGCGCTCCTTTTCTTTTTGTGCGCGAGGTGGGCGGCGGCCCGCCCGGCGTGCGGCGTGCTTTCCGCCGCTCCGCATTCGCGATAGCATCCGCGAATAAGCAAGATCTATCGGGAGGATTCCAGTGGCTGACATTCGACCATTCGCGACGGCTGCGGCTTCCGCTTGCCTGTGCTGTCCGCCGGCGTCCGCGGTATCGCGGCGTCAATTCCTCTGCACCACCGCAGCCGGCGTCGTCGCATCGTCGGCAATCGCGGGTGCTGCGATCACCGGCGCCACGGTGCGGACCGCGCAGGCCCAGCAGCCCAGCGGCATGACCCCGGGCCGGCCGATCCTGCTCAAGGGCGGTTGCGTGCTGTCGCTCGATCGTGCGATCGGCGACTTCGAACAGGCCGACGTGCTGATCGAGGGCAAGCGCATCTCCGCGGTGCGGCCGAACATCGATGCGCCGAATGCCGAGGTGATCGACGCGTCGAACACGATCGTGATGCCGGGTTTCGTCGATACTCACCGGCACATGTGGCAGGGCACTCTGCGCAACGTGCTGCCGGATGGCTCGCTCGAAGACTATCGCAACGTGGTGCAGCGCACCTTCGGCGCCAAGATGACGCCAGACGATGTCTATGCGGCGGACCTGCTCAGCGCGCTCGGAGCCATCGATACCGGCGTCACCTGCGTGCTCGACTGGTCGCACATCCAGAACTCGCCGGAGCACACCGACGCCTGCATCAAGGGGCTGATGGACTCGGGCATCCGTGCCGTGTTCGCCTATGGTGCCGGGCAGAACGAGTCCGGCCGGGTCTGGGAGATCGCGACGTCGAAATATCCCGACGACATCGCGCGGCTGCGCAAGCAGTATTTCTCCAGCGACGATCAACTGACGACGCTGTTCCTGGCGGCCGGAGGCACGCCCGAGGCGCTGCTGAAGCAGTTCAAGGCGGCGCGCGACGTGGGCGCGCCCATCACCATCCACGTCGGTGTCGGCGAGTTCGGGCGCAACGCGCTACTCGAAAAGCTCCACGCTGCACAAGCGCTGAAGTCGGATACCACCTACATCCACTGCTGCACGCTCAACGACACCGAATGGAAACTCATCAAGGACACCGGCGGCACGATCTCGATCGCCGGCTATGTCGAGACCCTGATGGGCCACGGCAATCCGCCGACCCAGAAGGCGATCGACCTCGGCATCAGGCCGTCGCTCAGCGTTGACGTTGAGACGTCGGTACCGAACGACTTCTTCCAGCAGATGCGCACGGTGTTCTCGCTGCAGAAGAACGAAGTCTGGGCGCGCCGGCTCGCCGGCGACAAGAACCCGCCGAAGTTCCTGACGGTCCGCGAGGTGCTGGAATTCGCCACCGTCGAGGGCGCGCGGGCGAACGGCCTTGCCCGCAAGGTCGGCACGCTCACCCCCGGCAAAGAGGCCGACATCATCATGCTGCGCACCGACCGCCTCAACGTCATGCCGATGAACAACGCGGTCGGCGCGGTCGTCACCAGCATGGGGCCGCAGAACGTCGACACCGTGCTGATCGCCGGCAAGGTGATGAAGCGTAACGGCCAGCTCGTCGGCGTCGATTGGGCGCGGATCAGCAAGCTCGGCCGGGAGGCGCAGGAGCGCAATTACAAGAACGCCAACGTGCCGCTCAAGCGGATCTGAGTTTCGGTCATTCCGGGGCGCGCGTCAGCGCGAGCCCGGAATCTATCGTCGTTCCCTGTCTCTGACTCGTGGATTCCGGGCAGCCGCTTCGCGGCTTCCGGAATGACGACGGGAACTGATTTCGGCAGCCTGTCAGGTCAAACCGGCACCGGCTCGGCGTGGCCGATCACGCGTTTGATCGATGGGAAGCGCAAGCGCAGCGCCCGCTCGAGTTCGTCGACCTTCTCGTGCACGTCGGAGACTTTCAGCGCGGAATGGAGGCGGCAGTGGAAATTGACGATCTCGCCGCCGTCGGTGTCGCGGACCCGCACATCGTGAACCTCGCCGACGAGATCGACATGGGCGGCGATTTCGACCAGCGCGTCGTGCACGGCTGCGACCCGCGCCGCCGCGGCGTCGCGGCCCGGCTCGTCGTTGGGCTGCAGCGGCTCGATGTGAGTTTCCACCTCGACGTCGGGTCCGAGTTCATCGCGGATCGCTTCTTCGAGGCCGCTGGCGATGTCGTGGGCGGCGCCGAGCGGGAGCGAGCCGTCGACTTCGAGATCGAGCGCCACCGCCAGGCGGCCTTCGCTCGTGCCCGCGATCGCGTGGGCGGTGACGTGATGCACCGCCAACGCGCGGTTGCGCGCGATCACCATGACGCGCTCCATCACGCTTTCGTCGTCGAGCGCGCGCGGTTCCGTGGTCACGGTGATTTCCGCGCCCGGACTGTCGGCTTGCACCGCGGCGACGATGCGCTCCTTGAGCGCCGCCACCCGGTCGAGCGGCAAGGTGCGGCTCACGACGACCACGAGGTCGACGAACTGCAGGCCGCCGGCCTGGCGCACCCGCAGCCGGTCGATGGCGACGACGCCGGGAATGCGCAGCACCTTCGCGGTAACGCGGTCAGCGGCGCCCGGTGGCGCCGTGTCGGTCAGGGTCTCGACGGTCCGCCGCCCCAGCCGCCATCCGGCCACGCAGATGAACACCGCCACGATGATTGCCGCGACCGCGTCGGCCCACGGATAGCCGAGCAGTACCAGCCCGAGCCCGATGAGCACTGCGACCGACGACCACATGTCGGAGCCGAAATGCAGCGCGTCGGCTTCCAGCGCTTCGCTCTTCGCTTCGGCAGCGACGCGGTAGAGCACACGCGCGCGGAAGAAATCGACCACGATCGAAACGATGATCACGGCAAACGCCCAGAACGTCGCGGCGACCGAATGCCCGTGACCGCCGAACAGCCGTTGCAGCGCCTCCCAGACCACGATGCCGGACAGAACGAACAGCAGTGCAGTTTCGGCAAGCGCCGAGACGCTCTCGACTTTGCCGTGACCGTAGTGATGCTCCTCGTCCGCCGGCTTGCCGGAAATACGCACCGCGAAATAGGTCATCACGGTGGCGACGAAGTCGAGCAGGGAGTGCGCGGCTTCCGACAGGATCGCGAGCGAGCCGGACGACATGCCGACGATCGCCTTGGCGATCGTCAGCCCCGCCGACGCGGCCATCGACGTCAGCGCAACTCTTTCTTTCTCCTGCTGCATCATTTTCTCCGGCCGCGACCGGTAGCGGCCGGTGGCATTGGCGTCAAATGCCTTTTCAGGCCCGTCCCGAATGGTTAGATAGCGCCAACCTGCACCAATGAGTTCCGGACCGTGGCCGAAGTCGATCGCCGTTTTTCGATCGCGCCGATGATGGACTGGACGGACCGGCACTGCCGGTTCTTCCATCGCCTGCTGACGCGCCGTGCGCTGCTCTACACCGAAATGATCACGACCGGCGCGGTGCTCCACGGCGACCGCTCGCGGCTCCTGGCTTACGACCCGGCGGAGCATCCGGTGGCGTTGCAGCTTGGCGGCAGCGGGCCACAACGGCTTGCCGAGTGCGCGCGGATCGCCGCCGATCTCGGCTTCGACGAGGTCAATCTCAACGTCGGCTGCCCGTCCGACCGGGTGCAGGAGGGCCGCTTCGGCGCCTGCCTGATGGCGGAGCCGGCGCTGGTCGGCGACTGCGTGGCCGCCATGGTGGCGGCGGTGCGCATTCCGGTCACCGTCAAGTGCCGCATCGGCATCGACGAACAGGACCCCGAGGAGGCGCTCGAGACATTGACCTGCGCTGTCGAGCGCGCCGGCGTCGCAGCGCTCGTGGTGCATGCCCGCAAGGCCTGGCTCGCCGGCCTGTCACCGCGCGAGAACCGCGACATCCCGCCGCTCGACTATGACCGGGTGTACCGATTGAAGTTGGCTCATCCAGAGCTTCCGATCGTGCTCAATGGCGGCGTTGCCGACCTCGACCAGGCGGCGGCGCATCTCGCTCGCGTCGACGGTGTTATGATGGGGCGCGCCGCCTATCAGGAGCCGTGGCGGTTGCTTGCGGTCGATCCGCTGCTGTTCGACGAGGCAGCGCCTGACGCGTCGTTCAAGGACGTCGCCGAAGCGCTGGTTCCCTATATCGCGCGCGAACTCGCCTGCGGCACGCGGCTTCACGCCATCACCCGGCACCTGCTCGGGCTGTTCCGCGGCGTCCCCGGCGCACGTGCGTTCCGCCGACATCTGGCAACGGAGGGTGTCAAGCCTGGCGCCGACGTAGCAACGTTTCGCGAGGCGCTATCGCTGGTGCTGGACTTCGCCACGCCGCAGGTGCAAACCGCCGCAGCCTGATCCGCGTCCTTTCGCTGCCTCCTCTTCGCGCGGACCTCTCCGGAGCGGAACATGCTGCTTGCCGTGCCGGTCAGCGAGTTGCTGCTGCTTGCCGGCCTCATTGTCGCCGCCGGCATCGTTACCGGCGTTCTGGCGGGCCTGTTCGGCATCGGCGGCGGCGCGCTGATCGTGCCGGTGCTCTACGAAGTGTTCCAGGTGCTCGGCGTACCGGAGGCGGTGATCTTCCAGCTCTGCGTCGGCACCTCAATCGCCATCATCGTTCCGACCAACGTTCGGTCGTTTCTCGCCCACCGCGACCGCGGCGCGGTGATGATGGACGTGGTGCGGGCCTGGACCGTGCCAGCGGTGATCGGCGTTGCGGTCGGCTCGGCGCTCGCGGCGTTCGCCTCGGCGGCGGTGCTGAAGCTCTGCTTCGTGGTGGTGGGAAGCGTCATTGCCACCAAGTTTCTCGCCGGCCGGGACGACTGGCGCATTGCCGACAACCTGCCGGGACCGGCCGGCATGACCGCCTATGGCTTCTTCGTCGGGCTCGCCGCCTCGCTGATGGGGATCAGCGGCGGCTCCATCGCCAACATGATTTTGACGCTGCACGGCAAGCCGATCCTGCGCGCGGTAGCTACGTCGGCCGGTCTTGGCGTGCCGATCACCATCGCCGGCACGATCGGATATTTGCTTGCCGGGTTGCCGCACCAGGCGCTCTTGCCGCCACTTTCGATAGGGTTCATTTCGCTGATCGGTTTTGCGCTGATGGCGCCGGTCGCGAGCTACGTTGCGCCCCTCGGTGCGCGGCTGGCGCACGCACTATCGAAGCGGACGCTCGAGGTCGCGTTCGGCTGTTTTCTGCTGCTGGTGTGTGTGCGCTTTGTCGTCAGCTTGGTGGCGTGAGTCGATTCTTCACGCTCACGGCTGGCCGCGCAGCAACAACTTGTCGCCACGCACCTCCCAGCTTTCCAGCCGGTTCAGGAACGTCATGCCGAGGAGGTTCGACCGCAGTTGCCCGGCCTGGGCGATCAGCGCCGGCACCGCTCGTTCGGTGATGCCGCCGACGGAGATGCGGTCGAGCGTGACGGGCGCGGCGCGGGTGCGGCCGTTCGCGGTGTCGACGCTGACCGAATAGTTCAACACTTCGAGCGGCAACCCCGCAGCCTTGGCGGCTTCCTGGGTCAGCACGACCGCGCTGGCACCGGTGTCGAGCACCATGGAGACGCGCGCGCCGTTGATCTGGGTCGCGACCGAGAAGCTGCCGCCGGACGCGCGCGCGATCTCGACCGTGCGCCCGCGGCTGGCGGCGTGGCCGGGAACAAGCTCCGCCAATACTCGGTCGGCGACCTCGCGCAACTCGAAGCGGTAGGTGTATCCGACTGCCAGCAGGAGGCCGATCACCACCCACAGCAGCGCGGCTTCGAGCGCGCGGGTGAAGCTCTGGCGAAACAAGGCAAACGCCATCGCGCCGACGACAATCAACATCACCACCCTGATGGTCGCCGCGGACAGGTCGTATTCTTCCGACAGCCGAGCGATCAGGTCCGTGTTGCGAACGACCAGGACGAACAGCACCGCCGCAAAGATCGCCAGGGAAATCCAGAGCAGTCGGCGCACCTTGTGATCCTCAGGTCGCATTGGCGCGGGCAGCGGCATCCCGCATGGCGTCGATTCGCCCGGGCAGTTCGGCCATGATGCGCCGGCGTTCGTCGGCAGTGAAGCCGATCCAGCCGGCAATCTCGGCCATGCTCCGCCCGCAGCCGACGCACAGCGTGAAGGCCGCGTCGATTGCGCACACCTTGTTGCAGGGGGTCTCAATCGTCGTCATGAGTCGGGTGCCGTTGCGGCGGGCAACATACGGATCGCGGCGCGGAAAACAATTGGGATGAAGGATGTCTTGAAACTCAGGCTCCGGTCCTTAGCACCCTTTGTCGCAACGACGCGGGCGATTCCGTGGCCGGCGCGCTCTCGGGTTCGGCAGGAGGCGCGGAGGCGGGCTGAATGGACGGGGCGGGCTCGGCCAGTGGGGCGAGTGCCGACATCACCCGCTCCGGCGGGAATGTGATCAGCACCTCGGTGCCGATCCGAAGCTTCGACTTGAGCGTGAAGGTTCCGCCGTGGAGGTCCACCAGGCTCTTGGCGATCGGCAGTCCAAGTCCGGCGCCTTGCTCGGCGGATTTGATCGAATTGGAGCCTTGGCCGAAGGAAGCAAGCACGATCGGGATTTCCTCCTCCGGAATTCCGGGCCCGGTGTCTTTGACCGAAATGTATTGGCCGCCCGAGGCGGTCCAGCCCGCCTTGAGCCAGATCTCGCCGCCCTGCGGGGTGAACTTGATGGCGTTACCGAGCAGGTTGAGACAAATCTGCCGGACGGCGCGCTCGTCCGCCCATAGCTTCGGCATGTCGGTCTCGAACACTTCGTGAATGGTGAGCCCGCGGTTACGGGCGCGCATTTGCAGCAAGTGTGCGCATTCCCCGACCACATACGCGAGCGAGACCGATTCCTCGTTGAGCTCATACCGCCCGGCTTCGACGCGGGACAAATCGAGGATTTCGTTGATCAGGCCGAGCAGATGAACACCGGAGTTGTGGATGTCGCCGCAATAGTCCTTGTAGGCGGGGACCTGGTGGGGACCGAAGATCTCGCTCTTCATCACCTCGGAGAAGCCCAGAATGGCATTGAGCGGGGTGCGCAGTTCGTGACTCATCTGCGCCAGGAACCGCGACTTGGCGATGTTGGCCGCTTCGGCGCGGCGACGCGCCTCGTCCGAATTCGCCTTGGCGGCTTCGAGCTCGCCGATCAGCGCATCTTTTTCGGCCCGCGCCTCGAGACTCGTCAGCGTAGTCGAATAGAGCCGGTGCGCGAGCAGGGAGAAGTAACCCTGCGCGGTCACCGCCATGATTGCCAGGATGTAGTCGTGCAGGCCGCCCCTGAGCACGAAGTGCAGCGCGACGGCGGCGGTGACCGGGACGGTCGCGGCGAAGACCGCGATCGGGACACTGGAGGCCAGCATGCTGGCCACTGCGACCACGAGCAGCATCACAAACAGCAAGAACGTGCTCGCCTGCACATCGTTGCCGACCGGATGGATCAGGATGAACATCCAGGCGAACCCGAAGAACAGATCGAGCGCAATGAATCGCAGGCGCCATTGGCGGATGTTAATGCTGCCGGGCGGTTCGGCCAGGAACTGACGGCACTTGGTGATGATGACGGCGTGGATGACCAGGACCGCGCAGGTCCAGATGGTCGCGGTGACTGCGCCGGTCCAAAGGCTCGACAGGAAGCCGACGGTGCCGACCAGGAGCAGGATGACCAGCGAAGCCGACAGGCGGTTCTGTGCGAATTGCCGCAGCAGTTCGTAGTCGAACGCCGGACGCGTGCCGGTGGTCGACGTCAGGCGGTCGCGCGCCTCGCGCACGTGCTGCGCGGTGGCGCGGCGCCGCTTCGCCGACGCGCTGTCAGGCAGCGTCCGCAGGTCGCGTGGTTCGGTCGCGCTCATGTCAGGCTTAATCTCTGCTCTCAAAGTTTTCGCACAAACTCATGCCAAATCCTTAAAAGCACGCTTAAGGACGCCCTAAATGGAATGGTTAATGATTGATGACTGTGGCATGCGAGGCCTCGATTTTGCTGCAATCTGACCGGTGCGGTGGCGGCTCGCTTGACCGCCAGCCAGGGGGCGTGATGGGTTGGGTAAATGGGCGAATTGAACGGGACGGTCCGGGTCCGCGACGGAGAATTGCGGCATCCGTTAGGCAAGGACGATGACATGAAGCTTTACGACGGCGGACGCGCCCCAAATCCGAGGCGCACGCGAATCTTTCTGGCCGAGAAGGGGATCAGCCTGCCGACCGAGCAGATCGATCTTGGCGCACTGCAGCAACGCACACCCGCCTTCACCGCCGTTAACCCTCTGCAGCGCGTGCCGGCGCTGGTGCTCGACGACGGAACCGTCATCACCGAGTCGATCGCGATCTGCCGTTATTTCGAGGAAATTCAACCCGATCCGCCGTTGTTTGGACGGGGTGCCGTGGAGGTTGCGGAGATCGAGATGTGGAATCGGCGGTTGGAGCTTCATCTCCTGGCCGGCGTTTCGCACGTGTTCCGGAACTCGCATCCGGCGATGAAGGAAATGGAGGTGCCGCAGGTCCCGGCGTGGGCGGAAGCCAACAAGCCACGCATCATGGATTTCCTCGCCGTGCTTGATCGCGATCTCGCGGACCGGCCCTTTGTCGCCGGCCGCAACTATTCGGTCGCGGACATTACCGGGCT
Source organism: Xanthobacteraceae bacterium (assembly GCA_050179645.1). Lineage (GTDB taxonomy): Bacteria > Pseudomonadota > Alphaproteobacteria > Rhizobiales > Xanthobacteraceae > VAZQ01. Next base: position 20,373 of record JBFXEX010000048.1, read on the forward strand.
GGTCGCGGTCGACTTCATGAAGCCCGCCAAGCTCGCAATCCCGGACGGTCTGACGAATCTCAAGCGCTGGCACGCGGAGGTGTCCGCGCGCCCGAGCGCTCAAGCCTAGAGCCCGCCGATCATGCGCGTCACGATCGTCGGATCGGGGGATGCCTTTGGCTCCGGCGGTCGGTTTAACACCTGTTTCTTTGTCGAGACCGCGCGCGGCACGCTGCTGGTGGACTGCGGCGCTTCCGCTTTGGTTGCGCTCAAGGCCCAGGGCATCGATCCGTTACGGATCGACGGCATCTTTCTGTCTCATCTGCACGGCGATCATTTCGGCGGGCTGCCGTTTCTCCTGCTCGACGCGCAGTTTCTCGCCCGCCGCGAACGGCCACTCACCATCGCCGGGCCGCCGGGAACCCGCACGCGCCTCGATCAACTGCTGGAGGTGTTCTTTCCGAGATCGTCTGGCACAAAGTGGCGTTTCCCGTGGGAGGTGGTGGAGATCGATGTCGGTCGCGAAACCCAGATCGTGGATCACCTCGTTCTGACTGCGGAAGTCATCCACCGTTCGGGCGCGCCGTCGACCGCGCTCCGGCTATCCGACGGCGAAAAGCTGTTCGCTTATTCGGGCGACACCGAATGGACCGACGCCCTGCTCGGCATCGCCGACGGCGCCGATTTGTTCGTTTGCGAGTGCTACGGCTATTCGGGCCGGTTGACCGGCCACCTGAGCTGGGAAGTTCTCAAGCCGCGTCTGCCCGATCTTCGCGCGCGACGCATCATGCTCACACACATGAACCCCGGCATGCTGGCCCGCGTCGAAGAGGCGAAGGCGGCCGGCTTGTTGGTCGCGCAGGACGGGCTGATTCTCGACTTTTGAATGGGACGCTGGCGGCAAGCAGACATCTTTGCGAGGAGCCAAATGGGCGACGAAGCAATCCAGATTTAGTGAACTGCCACGGGATTGCTTCGCTATGCTCGCGTTGACGAGCGGAGGCCTGCGAACTCGTCGATTCTCACCGCACGCGACTACCGCTCCAGCCGGGCGATCAGGCTCGACGTATCCCAGCGCCGGCCGCCCATCTTCTGCACCTCCGAATAGAACTGATCGACCAGCGCGGCGACCGGAAGATTGGCGCCGTTCTTGCGCGCCTCGCCGAGGCAGATCGACAGGTCTTTGCGCATCCAGTCGACCGCAAAGCCGAAGTCGAACTGTCCGGCGTTCATTGTCTTATAGCGGTTCTCCATCTGCCAGGATTGCGCCGCGCCCTTGGAGATCGTCTCGATCACCGCATCGACATCGAGTCCCGCGCGCTTGGCAAAATGAATGCCCTCGGCCAGTCCCTGAACCAGGCCGGCGATGCAGATCTGATTGACCATCTTGGTGAGCTGGCCCGAGCCGGCGGGACCGAGCAGCTTGCACATGCGCGCATAGGCCGCGATCACCGGCTCCGCGCGGGCATACGGTCCGCTGTCACCGCCGCACATGACGGTAAGCGCGCCGTTCTCGGCGCCGGCTTGCCCGCCGGAGACCGGGGCATCCACGAAATCGAAGCCGCGCTGCTTCGCCTCGTCGTACAGCTCGCGCGCAATCTCGGCCGAAGCCGTGGTGTGGTCGACGAAGACCGCGCCCTTTTGCATGCCGGCGAATGCGCCGTTCGGGCCAAGCGTGACCTCGCGCAGATCGTTGTCGTTGCCGACGCAGCACATCACGAAGTCCTGGCCTGCGGCGGCCTCCTTCGGAGTCTTGGCGCTGCGGCCGCCATGTTGCTTCACCCACTGATCGGCCTTGGCGGCGGTGCGGTTATAGACCGTGACGTCGTAACCGCCCTTGTTCTTGAGGTGCCCTGCCATCGGGTATCCCATCACACCGAGCCCGAGAAACGCCACCTTCGCCATTCTGTCCTCCTTCGGGCCGTCAGCCGGCCTGGCGATGGCCAATGTGCCGCCAATGGCGGTTCCGTCAACCGCTGTTTCGGCACTCGCAGGCGTGGCCCTTTACCTGACCGCAACCGGAAGTCCCGTTAATGGCCGGCGAGCGTACCGGTTGGGTCAAAGGGGCGCGCGACCAAAGGAGAATTGGATGGCGTGGACGTTGCTGGTCCTGGCGGGGCTCTGCGAAATCGGCTGGCCGGTGGGGCTGAAGCTCGGATGGGGCGAGGACGGCGCCCGTATCCCGTGGATCCTGTTTGCGGTCGTCTGCATGGCTGCGAGCGGAGCCTTGCTGCTGATGGCGCAGCGCGAAATTCCGATGGGCACCGCCTATGCGGTATGGACCGGGATTGGCGCCATCGGCGCATTTTTTGTTGGGATCGCGGCCTTCGCGGACGCCAGCACTGCGATGCGATTTCTGTCGGTTGGACTGATTACCGCAGGCATCATCGGGCTCAAACTGGCGTAGCGCCGTTGACCGGATTGCCTGGGGCCTTATGTAGTTCCTACGCGCCGCAGTTCGGTTGGGCGGTTGCCGGAGAATGCAGATGGCGTTGAAGGACGAGGTTCTGGCCGCACTTGAACGGGTACAGTCGCCCGACGGCACACCGCTGTCCAAGACCGGTGCGCTCTCCGAGGTGGTGGTCAGCGACGGTAAGGTGTTCTTCTCGATCAGTGTTGACGCCGGCGTGGTGAATGCCTGGGAACCGGTGCGCAAGCGGGCCGAGCAGGCGGTGCGGGCGGTGCCCGGTGTGCAATCGGCGATGATTGCCTTGACGGCCGAGCGCAAGGCGGCCGCTGGGGCTCGCCCCGCGCCTGCGGCGCCTGCCGCGGCGCGGTCACCGCGCGGCGAAACCACACAGGGCGTGCCCGGCGTCGAGGCGATCATTGCGGTCGCGTCCGGAAAAGGCGGGGTGGGCAAGTCGACGACGGCGGTCAATCTGGCGCTCGGGCTCGCGTCGCTCGGGCTCAAGGTTGGGGTTCTCGATGCCGACATCTATGGGCCGTCGCTGCCGAAGCTCCTGGCCATCAAGGAGCGGCCTCAGACCATCGGCGGGACGAGGCTGAAGCCGATCACGCGCTACGGCTTGACCGTCATGTCGATCGGATTTCTGATCGACGAGGAAACGCCGATGATCTGGCGCGGTCCGATGGTGATATCGGCGTTGACCCAAATGTTGCGCGAGGTCGAATGGGGCAAGCTCGACGTGATGGTGGTTGATATGCCGCCCGGCACGGGCGATGCCCAGCTCACCATGGCCCAACAGGTTCCGCTCAAGGGCGCGGTCATCGTCTCGACGCCACAGGACCTCGCGCTGATCGATGCGCGGCGCGGCATCGCTATGTTCAAGCGTGTCAACGTGCCGGTGCTCGGCATCATCGAGAACATGAGCTATTTCCTCTGTCCAAACTGCGGCACGCGTTCGGACGTGTTCAGCCATGGCGGCGCCCGTCACGAGGCCGAGCGGCTGGGCGTGCCGTTCCTCGGCGAAGTGCCGCTGCACATGACGATCCGCGAAAAGTCGGATGCCGGGCTGCCGGTTGTGGCAAGCGAGCCGGACGGCGCTCTTGCGGCCGTCTACCGCGACATCGCCGCAAAGATCCGCGATCAACTCAAGGGCGGCACCGCCGGACGCGCGGCGCCCCGCATCGTCATCGAAGCTTAGGCCCGGTCGGCGCCCGATCGGCCAATATCCAGAGGCCTTCAACTCGCTCATCAGGAGCCGCACATGCACAGCCTTCGACCCGCCCTGGCGCACCTGATCGGATTCGTCGCGCTCCTCACCGCCACGTGCAGCACTGGCCCCGCGGCGGCGCAGCAGGTGCCGATTCCGGCCGTCCAGGAAGCATTGATCAAGTCAACCCTGCTGACGTTCAACGACGCCAACGTCACTGGCGACTACGATGTGCTGCACGCCAAATTGTCGAAGCCGTTCCGGGACAAGTTCCCGTCGGAACGCCTCAAGGAGGCATTCAAGGCGTTTGCCGACGCGCACGTCGATTTCAAGATTATCGCAGCCAAGACGCCTATCGCCAAGCAGGAGCCGAGCGTGAGCGACAAGGGGGTATTGTCGCTCTCCGGGCACTTCGACACGATGCCGAGCCACGTCTACTACGAGCTTGAGTTCATCATGTCGGACGGCGAGTGGAAGCCGATCAAGATCAACGTCAATGTCCGAAAGCCCGACTCCAGCCCCGACTCCAAGTCCGATTCCAAGTCCGACTCCAAGTCCGACTCCAAGCCGGGCTCCAATTGATCGACGTTCGTCAATCCTCCACCCACATCCGCAGCAGATTGGCAAACGATTTCGATACCAGATCGAACTCCGGCGACTTGCCGTTGCGCGCAAACATCTGCCGCCGGGCGGTATCGAGATCGAACAGCAGTTCGCGACGGGCGGCGTCGCGGATGAAACTCTTGGCCCAACCCACGGCGGCGAGGCGCTCGCCGCGCGTGACCTCGTTGACGTGGTGGAGCGATGTCGCCGGATAGGCGACGAGCGCCCCGGCGGGCAGCTTGATGGCGTCTTCGCCGGCCGCGCTCTCGATCACCAGTTCGCCGCCCTCGTAGCTCTCGGGATGTGACAGAAACAGCGTGAAGGCGATGTCGGTGCGCATGCCGTTCATCAGCGCGTCGTCGACGTGGCTGCCGTACTGCATGCCGGGTTCGTAGCGCGCGAGGAGGAGCGGCGACAGCGCCATCGGCCGCGCCGCCATTTGAAAGGTTTCGTTGGCGAGGATCCGCTGGGCAATCAGTTCCCGCGCCGTTACCAGCGACCGGTCGGAGCCTTCGGCTTGTGTGTTCTGTTTGACGGTCTGGGCCGCGAAACCCGCGGTGGCGCGCCCGTCGACGAAACGCGCGTTCGCCAGCATGGCGGCGATGGTGTCGATGTCCGCCGCCGCGAGGACATTGGCGATGATGATCTGCATGGGCGCAATCCGGTGGCGGGCGATGATCCTTCCCGATGGCGAGAGAAGCAATCGGGCGCTCGCAACGTCTTTGGAACGAGTCAAAACGGCGGGTGGACTGGACCGCCTTGCGGGCGCGTATATAAGACGGCAGGCGGGGGCGCGCGAGTTCGGCAGGACGAGATCATGAAATCCAGGCATAAGATCTGGTTCGGCGTCGGCGCCTTTGTGGTCGCCGGGACCGCCGCATCGGGCGTCGCGTCGAGTGACCCATCGGGCCTTGTAGGTCCGGCGGCGTCGCCCTCGGGCATGCGGGCCGACGTCCGGCCGGGCTCCGACGGATCGGCGCAGGGCAACATCCTGCTCGCGCAACACAGCGAGCACGCCAAGCCAAATGACGGCGAGGGCGGTGAAGCCGGCGAAGCAGGATCGAGCGGCATCGCCAGCCTGCCGCCGCAACTCGCCTTTGCGACACGGATCGCCCTGCTGCGCGGCCATCTGCTCGTCGGCGAAGAATTGGTGAAGCAGCACCAGTGGAATGCGGCGCTGCCGCACTTTCTTCACCCGACCGAGGAACTCTACGGCGATCTGAAGGACACGCTGGCCGAATACAAGGTGGCGCCGTTCGACGGCGCGCTCAAGGCGCTGGCCGACGTCGTCAAGGCCCGCAAGGGTGGCAACGACTATATCCGGGCGCAAAAGCTGGTGAACGACGCGCTCGCCGATGCCGATCGCGCGATGCAGGGCCGCACCGGCGACTGGCCGGGGTTGGTGACCGAGGCGGCGATCGAGACGCTCAAGGTGGCGGGCGCCGAATACTCGGCGGCGGTCGTTGACGGCAGGATCGCCAAGCCGGTCGAATACCAGGATGCGCGCGGCTTCGTCTGGCAGGCGGAACGCATGATCGACGGCGTCTCGGACGTGCTCGAAAAGAAGAACGCGGAAGCGTTGGCTTCCGTGCGCACCGGGCTTGCCGAATTGAAGAAGGTGTTTCCCTCGCCGATGCCGCCGCGGAGTCCGGTCAAGAGTCCTGCCGACGTCCTGTCCGACATCGCGCGGATCGAGCTTGCGGCCAGCAAGCTGTTGTGATGGCGGCGGTGGCCGACCGGCCGTGATGGCACGACGAACGTTGACACTCACGATGGCCGCGGCTTTCGCGGCCGGCAGTCTCATCGGCATCCTGGCGGGCGTTTTGCTGTACCGGTTGCCGCAACTGGCGACGCCCGCGCGGGCCGCGGACCGCGAGGCGCAGGTGCTGGCATCGTTTCGCCGGCCCGCGAATGTCCCGTTCCCGGCGGACAATCCGTATTCGGACAAGAAGCGCGCGCTCGGCGAGGCGCTGTTCCATGATAAACGCCTGTCGTTGGACTCGAGCCTGTCATGTGCCACCTGCCACGATCGCAGTCGTGGCTTTGCCGACGGCAAGGTCACCAGCCGCGGCGTGCCGGGGCGGGACCTGAAGCGTCACACGCCGACCGTATGGAATCTCGCCTGGTCGTCGCCGGTGTTCTGGGACGGGCGCGCGCGCAGCCTTGAAGAGCAGGTCGCGGGCCCGATCGAATCGCCGGACGAGATGGCGCAACCAGTGGCCGCGGCAGTCGCGCGGCTTGCGGCCGATCCCGACATGGTGCGCGCGTTCGCCGCGGCATTTCCCGATGCGCCCAAGGTCGACGCGGCCAATCTCGCCAAGGCGATCGCCACCTTCGAACGGGCGCTGGTGTCGCCGCCGACGCGATTTGATCGGTTCGCTGCCGGCGAAGAGCGGGCGCTGACCGCCAGCGAGATCGCCGGGTTTCGGCTGTTCACCGGTAAGGCCGGCTGTGCGCGCTGCCACAGCGGATTTGCCTTTACGGATTATGCCTTCCACGACATCGGCCTGCCCGGCGACGATCGTGGCCGCGGCGCGGTGTTGCGTCTCGAACGGGTCGAGCATGCGTTCAAAACGCCGGGGCTGCGCGAGATCGGGCGATCGGCGCCTTACATGCACGACGGTTCGCTGGCGACACTGGCCGAGGTGGTCAAGCATTATGAGAGCGGCATCGTCGAGCGGCCGACGCTCTCGTCCGATCTGCCGCGAGGCCTGACGCTGAGCGACGACGAGCGCGCCGACCTGATCGCATTCCTGGGGACGTTGACCAGCGAGACCGATCCAAAGCCGCCGCGAGAGATCGTACCGGTCGCGACCGGCCCGACCGGGCCGGCGGAGATCGTCAGCACGGTCTCGCAGGACAACAAGATGTTCCATCCCACCCACATCGCGCTGCCGCCCGGGGGACGGTTGTGGATCGTGAACAACGATACCCGCACTCACAACATCCGGGTGTTTGACCCGGCACTCGATTTCGATTCCGGCGCGCAGGAGCCCGGCGAAACCGTGGAGATGACGTTTCCGGCCGAGGGTCGGTTTCTGGTGTTCTGCGGCATCCATCCGAAGATGGAGCTCTTCGTCGACATCAAGCGGTGAGGCGGGGTACGCGCTTTCGCGAGGACAAATGGGGGAGGGTCCCATGTCGACGTGGATGCGTTACTGTTCTGGTGGATTTTGCGAAGCGGCTTAGCCATTGTCTTCGCAACGGACCGCATCCGTGCCGGTCAAAGGCTATTCATCTCTGGGAGGAATTCGCATGAAGCGTCGTCAATTCTTGCAAGGTGCCGGGCTTGCCACAGCGGCGACCGCCGTCGCCGTGCCGGCAATCGCCCAGTCGATGCCGGAGATCAAGTGGCGCCTGACGTCGAGCTTTCCGCGCAATCTCGATGCGCTGTTCGGGGCCGCCGAGGTGTTCGCGAAAGCGGTGGCGGAAGCGACCGACAACAGGTTTCAGATCACGGCGTTTGCCGCGCCCGAGATCGTGCCGGCTCTGCAGGCGGCCGACGCCGTCTCCGCCGGCAATGTCGAGATGTGCCAGACCGCGTCCTACTACTATTTCGGCAAGGACCCGACGTTTGCGTTCGGTACCGCCGTGCCATTCGGGCTCAACACGCGGATGCAGGCGGCGTGGATGTTTCAGGGCGGCGGCATCGATCTGATGAATAATTTCTACAAGAAGTTCAACATTTACGGGATTCCCTGCGGCAATACCGGCGCACAGATGGGCGGCTGGTTCCGCAAGGAGATCAAGTCGCTGGCCGACCTCAAGGGCCTGAAATTCCGCATCGGCGGATTTGCAGGCAAGGTGCTGGAGCCGCTCGGCGTGGTGCCGACCCAGATCGCCGGCGGCGAAATCTACCAGGCGCTCGAACGCGGCACGATCGATGCGGCGGAATGGGTCGGGCCGTACGATGACGAGAAGCTCGGGCTCTACAAGGTGGCGCCGAATTACTATTATCCCGGCTGGTGGGAAGGCAGCGCCATGATCCACCACTTCATCAACATCCCGAAGTGGGAAAGCCTGCCGAAAGCGTATCAGCAGGTGATCCGTTCGGCGACCGACACCTCCTACAATTGGATGATCTCGCGGTACGACGCGTTGAACCCGCCGGCGCTGCAGAGCCTGCGCGGCAAGGGTATGCAGCTTCACCCGTTCCCGCAGGACGTGATGGACGCCTGCTACAAGTCGGCGAACACGGTTCTGGCGCAGACTGCAGCCGCCAATGCCGACTTCAAGAAGGTTTACGATGCCATGGTCGCATTCCGCGGGCCGGAGTATGTCTGGTGGTCGGTGGCGGAATACAACTACGACAGCTTCATGATCCGTGCGTTGCGCCAGCGCGGCTGAAGCCAACATCAGGCGATAGATGATTGACGCTCTCGCGTCGTCATGGCCGGGCTTGTCCCGGCCATCCACGTCTTTGGTTTCATTCGAAACCGAAGGCGTGGATGCCCGCGACAAGCGCGGGCATGACGAGTCAAGCCTTGCCAAGCTTGCAACATAAGTCGGAGAAAAGCCTCGGTTGGTCCAGGGCTTTTCTTATTTGGGCGGCGGTCCGAAGTCCGGCGGCGGCAACAGGTCGGGCAGGGGAATTTCCATCTGGCTGCCGGGAGCAACGATCTTTGGCGGCTCGATCCAATAGGTCACGGCGCCGGGCCAGAGGATCAGGATCGCCACCAGGATGACCTGCAGCACAAGCCAGGGAATCGCGCCCCAATAGATGTCCGCGGTCTTGACCTCCTTGGGCGCGATGCCGCGCAGATAAAACAGCGCGAAGCCGAACGGCGGATGCATGAAGCTCGTCTGGATGTTGGCGCAGACCAGAACGCCGAACCAGACGAGGTCGATGCCGAGCTTGGCGGCGACCGGTGCCAGCAGCGGGATGATGATGAACGCGATCTCGAAGAAGTCGAGAAAGAACGCGATCACGAAAATGAAGAGGTTGACGAAGATCAGAAAGCCAACCTGTCCGCCAGGCAGCGAGATGAGCCAATGCTCGATCCATTCCTTGCCGCCGACCCCCTGGAAAATCAGGCTGAATACGCGGGCGCCGATCAGGATGTAGACCACCATCGCGGTGATGCGCATGGTGATGGACATGGCCTGGTAGACCATCGGCCAGGTCATGGTGCGGTTGAAGGCGGCGAGCGCCAGCGCGCCGACCGAGCCGAGCGCACCGGCCTCGGTCGGCGTCGCCCAGCCCATGAAGATCGTGCCGAGCACAAGAAAGATCAGTCCGAGCGACGGGATGATGCCGCGCAGGCATTTCGTCCATAGCGCCGCACCTTGCAGCGTGCGCGCCTCCGGCGGCAAGGCAGGTACGTCCTTCGGCCAGATCATGCTGACGATCGCCACCCAGATGCAGAACAGTCCGATCTGGATCAGGCTCGGGCCGATCGCACCGGCATACATGTCGCCGACCGAGCGGCCGATCTGGTCGGCGAGCACGATCAGCACCAGCGACGGCGGAATGAGCTGTGTAATGGTGCCGGAGGCGGCAATTACGCCCATCGTGTGCCGGGTCGAGTAGCCGTATTTCAGCATCACCGGGACTGAGATCACGCCCATGGCGATGACCGAGGCGGCAACCGTGCCGGTGATCGCCCCCAGGATCGCGCCGACGATGATCACCGCGTAGGACAGCCCGCCGCGCACCGAACCGAATAGCTGGCCGATCGAATCCAGAAGGTCCTCGGCGAGCCCGGAGCGCTCGAGAATTGCGCCCATGAAGGTGAAGAACGGGATCGCGAGCAGCAGTTCGTTGGAGACGATGCCGAACAACTGGAAGGTAAGATTGCCCAGGAAGTCGGGCGCGATCAGGCCGAGGTGAATCCCGATGAAGCCAAAGAACAGGCCGACCGCCGCGAGCGAGAACGCTGCCGGATACCCGATCAGCATGAACAGGATCAGGCCGCCAAACATCAGCGGGGCCATGTTGTCCCGCACAAAATTCATTGCAGCGGCTTCTCGTAGGTGAACTCGTCCGGCTGGTAGTTCACAAGTGCCGAGATTCGCTTGATGATTTCCGAAACGCCCTGCGCCGCCATCAGCGCAAATCCGACCGGCAGCAGGAGCTTCACCGGCCAGCGAACGAGCCCGCCCGCGTTCGACGAGGTCTCGTGAATGCGCCAGGACTCGACGAACCACGGCCAGGTGAAATGGATGAGAATGATGCAGATCGGCAGCAGGAACAGGACGCCGCCGACGATGTCGATCCACAGCCGCGTGCGTTGCGAGACGCTGCCATAGATCAGGTCGACGCGGACATGCTCATTGAGCTTGAGCGTATAGGGCGCGCCGAGCATCACCATGCCGGCGAACATGTACCATTGCACTTCCAGCCAGGCATTGGAGCCGACATTGAGCATGTAGCGCCCGGTGGCGGCGGCGGCACTGATCAGGCAGGCGAGGAGGACAAGCCAGTTGGCGATCACGCCGAATTTTGCATTCACGTAATCAATCGCGCGGCTCAGCTTGAGCAATGCCTGCACCGGCACTCCTCTTCTCTTAGTCACGATTGGAAATGAGGACGGATCGTCCCGGCGGCCGAACAATCGGGGAGCGCCCGATGGAGGTCAATAGCCGAGGTCGCGGCGTCACCTGCAAATTGTCATCAAGGCAATGGTCAAGACTATCGGAACCGGCGATGATCGTGGCAGATTCGCCTTTCGGCGGGGGGACTTTCCGACATGACGTCGACGCGCGTTAGCACGACTACGGCCGCGCTTGGCGGTCCGGCTCAATCGAACCGGATCGGCATGGCAGCGGCCGTCTCGATCGGCATCGGCGGCATGGTCGGGGCCGGTATCTTTTCCATCCTCGGCGTGGTGGCACAGGCCGCCGGCAACGCGATGTGGCTGGCGTTCGCCATCGGCGGGGTCGTCGCGCTGCTCTCGACCTATTCGTACGCCAAGCTCGGCGCCACATTCCCGTCGGCCGGCGGCGCGGTGCATTTCCTGGTCAAGAGTTACGGCGACGGCGTGCCGGCCGGCGGGCTCAACCTGTTCATGTGGGCCGGCTACATCATCTCGCTGGCGCTCTACGCCTCGGCCTTCGGCAGCTATGCTGCGACTTTCTTCACTACTACTCCGTCGCCGCTGCTGCTGAAGTCGCTCGCGGTGGCCTCGGTGCTTCTGCTCACCATCGTCAATGCGTTCGGCGCCAAGATGATGGGCCGCTCGGAAACGTTCATTGTCGCCGTCAAGGTCGCGATCCTGGTGCTGTTTGCGGCGGTCGGGCTGTTCTTCATCAAGCCCGCCAACCTCTCGCCTGAGCTGTGGCCCGCGACCCAGTCGGTGCTGTTCGGCGCCGGCGTGCTGTTCATCGGCTACGAAGGCTTCGGACTGGTCACCAACGCCGCGGGCGACATGCGCAACCCGCGGGTCATGCTGCCGAGAGCGCTCTACACCAGCGTGATCCTGGTGATCATCATCTATCTCGCGGTTTCGCTGACGGTGAGCGGCAACCTGTCGGACGCGCAGATCGAGCAGGCGAAGGACTACGCGCTGGCCGAGGCTGCCAGGCCGTTCCTCGGCGAGTTCGGCTTCCGGCTAATCGCGATTGCGGCCTTGTTCTCCACCGCCTCGGCGATCAACGCCACGCTCTTCGGCTCAGCCAACGTCTGCTACATGATCGCCCGCGACGGCGAACTGCCGGCGGACCTGTCGCGCACCGAATGGAAGCAGGCGACCGGTGGATTGATCCTGACGGCGTCGCTGGTCGTGCTGGTGACGCTGCTGTTCGACCTGTCGGGCATCGCCATGATGGGCAGCGCGGCGTTCCTGCTGGTCTACGCCGCAGTGAATGCCGGGCACCTGCGGGTGCTCGGGCAGACCGGCGCCAACCGCGTGGTGGTCTGGCTGTCGCTGCTGACCTGCCTGGTGATGTTTGCGATCCTGAGTGTGTACACCTACCAGCAGCAGCCTGCCGCGCTGGTCGCGCTGGTCGGCATTGCGGGGGCGTCGTTTGCCGCCGAGTGGGGCTACCGGAAGTGGACCGGCCGCACCCTCAAGGACCATCCCTGAGCGGTCAGCCGCCGGACCACAGCCGTTGCAGCGCGGCGCGCCGGGTCGGCACGCCCAGCGGTTTCCACGATGGCGGCAAATGCGGCCCCGTGGCGGCGAGCGTCGCCAGGACCGGCGCGCTGCCGGGCAGTTGCACGGTGATGCGGTCATCCTCAGGCAGATCGAGGCCGGCGGCGGCATAGACCGACTCCGAGATGGCGAACGGCTTGCCTTGCGCGGCGGCTGTCTTGCGCAGCACGTTGGCGACGTCGACGGCTTCGCCGATGGCGATCACGGTCGGCGGGTCGGACATGCCGATTTCGCCGACGGCCGCGCGGCCGGCATGGACGCTGACGACGACGTTCATCTTGCAGTCCCACTGCCGGCCGAGCCGGTTGTTGATATCGGTGATGACGCGTTCGATCGCCGCGACCGCTTGCAGCGCAGCTTGCGCAGCCTGATCGATGCCGCGATCGACGCCGAACAACGCGCAGACGCTGTCGAGCTCGATGTAGCTCACGGTGCCGCGCGCCGAGCGGATCGCATTGTTCAGCGCCTCGACGTAGAGCGTCAGCACATAGAGCAGATCCTGCGGCAGGTGATCGCGCGCGAGCTCGCCGCGATTGAGGAAGTCGCAGAACATCACCACGATGTCGCGCTCGGTGTTGAGCTTCGGCGCGGTGGCGCGGTAGACCGGCCGCTCCGTTCGCACCAGCGGCACGACCGAGATGTCGCCTTGCGGCCGCAGCTGGCAGGCGAGCCGGACGTCGTCCGGGGCGCCGATGCGATCGAGCGTCGCCTGTTCGTCGGCGCCGGCCGGCGGGCAATTCTCCTCGCCCGCGGTGATGCGGACGCGGCAGGTCGAGCAGCGCGCCCGCCCGCCGCACATCGAGGCGTGCGGCAGGTGGAAGCTGCGGCTCGCCTCGAGCGCGGTCCAACCGCGAGGCACCCGGACGTTCCGTCCGGGAAATGAAATGGTGACGAGGCGCTGGCTGCGCCGCTCCAGAAAATTGCGCAGCTCGCGCGCGCCGAAGGCGGCGCCGATGATGACGAAATAGGCCGTAACGATGCCGTCGCGCCAATTCGACAGCGACTGGCGCTGCGCGGCGTTCGCCGGGCTCATGTATTGCGCCACCGCTTCGGCGACCTTCGGGTCGGCGCTGATCTGGCGGCCCATGATGATCATGCCGAGGGCCGAGAGCACGGGCAGCAGCAGCGCGATGGCGAACAGCACGAAGCGCAGCCGCCGATACCACGGCCGCCGGCTGAACGCCAAGTGCAGGCCGAGACAGCCGTGCAGCCAGCCTGGCGCCATCACGCCGAGCTGCCAGACCTCGGAGTTGGAGGCGAGCAGCTGCGAGATCACGCGCGAGTAGTCGGATGACAGTCCGAACAGCTCGTAGCCGATTCGAGTCGCGACCGCATGACCGATCAGCACGATTGGCAGCGAGAAGCCGAGCGCGATGCGCAGCAACTCGGCGGGCGGCAGCCGGAATGTGCGTCGCTCGTAGACCGCCCAGAGCGCCAGAACGAAATGGGTGGCGGCGGCACCATACAGCAGGACCGTGCCGGTCGGGCTGTACCAGACCTCGACCCCGATCGCCATGCCGGCTTCCGCCGTCTCGAGCGAAATCAGGCCGAGTGCGTGGTTGAAAAGATGGGCGCCGATATAGAAGAACAGGATGAGGCCGGACGTCATGCGCAGGGTTCGGCGGACCCCACTGGACGTCAGCCGGGACAGGAGTCCCGGGCTGCTAACCTCCATTCGTTCCTGCAGGGTCGTCATGGCGGCTTACGTCGCACCTCGCCGGCGGAACGGAGAATGTTACGCGCGCACTCAATTCATTCGGCGTAGCAAGCACTGTTTCAATTTATGATACGGGGACGGTCCACGTACGCGCAACCGAGTGCGCAGGGCCGCTGCGCACTTGGCTCCGGCGCATGAGCTGAGCCGGGTTCCCTCGCTACAGCTAACGCGACCTAGATCCAGCGTGCGGTCTCGTGCTCGGTCGGCAGGCGGCCGTCCGGCGTGAGCTGATCGACCATCTCCGGCAGTTGCTGGCTCAATCCCTGCAGCAATTCGCTGCGCGACATCCCGGTCTGTGACGACAGCGCCTCGAGCGTATCGGCGCCGAGCGCGCTCTCCAGATCGCTGGGCGGGATCGTTTCGTTGGGACCGGAGCTGACCCAGGATTGCGCCGCCTTGCCGTAGCCCTGCGACTGCAGGTCCTTGAGCAGATTGTCGAGGCCGTTGCCGAGCACGTTGCCGGCGGCGCCGCCGGCCAGCAAGCCGCCCAACAATCCGCCGAGCCCGCCTGAGCCCGCCTGCGCGGGAGTTCCCGGCTTGCCGCCGAACAATCCGCCCAGGAGATCGCCGAGCCCGCCCTGGCCGGCCGGCATGGTCCGGTTGGCGGGCGTCCCCGGTCTGCCGCCGCCAAGCACGCTTCCGAGCAGGTCGCCAAGCCCGCCGCCGCTTTCGGAAGGCGCGGTGGCTCTGCCGGTGCCGCTCGGCACCGGGCTCGGGCGGCTGCCACTCCCTTTGAACGCCTTGTAGGCAAGCAGTGCGAGCAGCGCCATCATCATCGGCGACATTCCGCCGCCGCTCTCGCCCTCCTTGCGCGGCTGCGGGGCGCCACGTGGCCCGTTTTGCATTCCATTGAGGACGTCGAGCAAACCCATGGGTGCCTCCCGGTTCGGTTCAGCGCGTTCGTGATCGATCGAGCGCGACAGGGTCTTAGTTAGGCGGACGGATGACGATCGGCTAGGGTTTCGAACCCAAAGTTCGCATCGGTCTACGACATTCGATTTGTCGATTCCTGCAGCGCCGCTCAGAGCCAGCGGCGCGGACCAGGGGCGTTTGTCGTCGTCACGCCGGGATCGCGAATGACGTTGCTGGCCACGAGGCGGTTCCAGATGAACAGCACGAGCAATGCGCCGACGGTGGCGCCGATCAATCCTGCGCCTTGGTCCAGGCGGTACCAGCCGACGGTCTGACCGATAAAGGTCGCGACGAAGGCGCCCGCAATTCCAAGCAACGTCGTGAGAATAAAGCCTTTGGGTTCATTCTGGCCCGGTGACAAGAAGCGCGCGATGATACCGGCGATGAAGCCAATGATGATGATCCAGATGATGTTGGACATGAGTCGCCTCCTATGATCCCCGGAGCAGGCCGTGATCGCCGTACACTTAGCAGATCGCGCGAGCGGATCGAAGCGCGATTGTGACAATTCAAATCTGGGGTTCGGCAACGAGATCGAAATTGCCGCAAGATTTGAGACGGTTCGATGACGTCGGCGTGAGATCTTGTGACGTTGAATGCAAGCCGGTGCTTGCACGATTGCATTGCTCAAACATTGGGATTTGGCGGTCGTGGCCTTGCCAGTCGGTGGCGAAATGGCCATGCTGATTTCGAACTGGGACAGCGCTGAAGAGCGAACAGCGAATCCGGATAGACCACCAGGAGGTACGACATGAGCATTTTCGGCAATATCGTTTCGGCCATCTTCGGACACAAGGCGACCACCACGACGACGGCAGCCGCCGGCACCACGCCGGCGTCGCAAACGCCGTTGGCGACCGGCAAGCCGGGCAAGCCGATGACAAGGGAAGAAGTCGAAGCGATGCTCGAAAAGATTGCCGATGAGCAAAATGAAGAACTCAATTGGGAACAATCGATCGTAGACCTGATGAAGCTGCTCAAGCTCGACAGCAGCCTGACGGCGCGCAAGCAACTGGCCCAGGAGCTTGGCTATACGGGTGCGCTCAACGGTTCGGCTGAGATGAATATCTGGCTGCACAAGCAGGTGATGACCAAGGTCGCCGAAAGCGGCGGCGTCGTTCCGGACAGCCTCAAGCACGCCTGATCGATCGGGGGCGCGCTGCGCGCCTCATCGAAAACCAGAGGGTCCGGTTAGTCGCCGGGCCCTTTTTGTTATGCCTTGAGGGCTCGCCGTCAGCCGCCCGTGACGCTCATGTGGCGCGACAGCGCCGGCCGTTGATGACGACGGTCGATGACGAAATCGTGCCCTTTAGGCTTGCGCGCAATTGCGTCCTCAATCGCCCGCTCGAGCAGATCGTTGCCTTCGGATGCCCGCAGCGGCTTGCGCAGGTCGGCGGCGTCTTCCTGGCCGAGACACATGAACAGCGTGCCGGTGCAGGTAATTCTGACGCGATTGCACGACTCACAGAAGTTGTGGGTGAGCGGCGTGATGAAGCCGAGCGTGCCGCCGGTCTCCGCGATCCTGACGTATCGCGCCGGTCCGCCGGTCCGGTAATCGATGTCGGTCATCGTGAAGCGTTCGGAGAGGCGCGCGCGCACCATCGAGAGCGGCAGATACTGATCGAGCCGGCCCTCGCCAACATCGCCGAGCGGCATCACCTCGATCAGCGTGAGCTCCATGTTGCGGCCATGAGCCCAGGTGATGAGGTCCGGGATCTCGTCTTCGTTGACGCCCTTGAGCGCAACGGCGTTGATCTTGACACTGAGTCCGGCACGCTGCGCGGCATCGATCCCGTTCAGAACCTTGTCGAGTTCGCCCCAGCGCGTGATGGTGCGAAACTTGTCGGCATCGAGCGTATCGAGCGAGACGTTGATGCGCTTGACGCCGAGTGCAGCAAGCTCGGTCGCGTATTTTGCCAGTTGCGAACCGTTTGTCGTGAGCGTGAGTTCGTCAAGCGCGCCGCTTTGCAGGTGGCGCGAGAGCGACGAAAAGAGCGTCATGACGCCGCGCCGCACCAGCGGCTCACCGCCGGTGAGCCGAAGCTTCCGGACGCCGCGCGCGACGAATACGCTGCAGAGGCGATCAAGTTCTTCCAGGGTGAGCAGATCGGCCTTCGGCAGAAACGACATGTTTTCCGACATGCAGTAGACGCAGCGGAAGTCGCAGCGGTCGGTCACCGAGACGCGCAGATAGCTGATCTCGCGGCCGAACGGGTCGACGAGCGCATTGCCCCGATGTGTGCCGAGGGCCGCGGCTTCCGCAACCGAACTGATATACGCCATTATGATCGTGCTTCACGTTGCCTTGGGTTTCGGAGGGGCGCGCAACCGCGCGGCACTCTCTGCCCAACTATATGGCAACTCTGGCCGATCTCGACCACCCCGTCCAGCGGGACGGAGGCGGCCTCAGAACACCGGCCTGCGAGGCGCAGGCCTGCGGGGCGCAATTTTTGTTATCTGGGGTTCGACCAGGGATAAGAATTGTT
>JBFXEX010000049.1:0-37578 GCA_050179645.1 Xanthobacteraceae bacterium
AGACCGAGCTCGCGGCGCGATGTGATTCAAACTCACTGGAATGCACGTCAGTTGGATACGAGGCGATAGATGGCAGCGCATGGGATGGCTAAGGCACGAACGAGTTCCGCAACGCGCGACACCGCCGCGGCGCGCCGCGGCAAGGCGTTCCAGCCGCCCGCGACCGTCACGCTGCCGGCGGTGCTGTCGCCGGGCGGCAGCGACGTCGCGTTCCGCGAGACGCTTTACCTGATGATCCATGCGTTCGACCGCCTGACGTCCTACCGCGAGGCGTTCGGCCGGCACATCGGCCTCACCGCCTCGCAGTTCCTGGTGCTGATCGGCACCGCCTACCGGCAGGGCCGCGACGGCGTGTCGATCCGCGCGCTGTCGGATCACACGCAACTCGCCGCCACCCATGTGACGACCGAGGTCGGCCGCCTGATCGACAAGGGCCTGCTGACGAAACAGGCCAACCCGAACGACCGCCGCGGCGTGCTGGTGCGGCTCACGCCGAAGGGCGAGGCTGCGGTGCGCGAGGTCAATCCGCTGCTGCGCCGCGTCAACGATTGCCTGTTCGCCAACATCTCGCGCGCGGACTTCGCCGTGGTGGCGCGGTTCCTGGCGACGTTCGCACTCAACATCGAGACCGCGAATGCCGAAATCCGCCGCGCCGAGCGCGAACGTGCCGCGGGCTGACGAGGTCGCTGAAGAGCCCGAGCCGCCGCGGGTTCCTTGATCCGGGCAAGAAAACCGACTTATGTACGCCCGAAAATTTCTGATCGGACCCACCCCTGTGTCAAACGAACTCGTGATCATCGCCGGTGGCGGCATCGGCGGGCTGGCGACCGCGCTGACGCTGCACCAGATCGGCGTGCCCTGCGTCGTGCTTGAAGCGGTTCGCGAAATCCGCCCGCTCGGCGTGGGCATCAACCTCCAGCCCAACGCCGTGCGCGAGCTTTACGATCTCGGCTTCACCGAGGACGATCTCGACCGGGTTGGGCTGCCGGCCAAGGAATGGGCGCTGGTCGGACTTAACGGCAACGACATCTATTCCGAGCCTCGCGGCTGTCTCGCCGGTTACAATTGGCCGCAATACGCGGTCCACCGTGGCCTCTTCCACGTGCTGCTCCACGAGGCGGTGATCGAGCGGATCGGGCCGCAAGCGGTCAGGCTCGGCGAGCGTGTCACCGGCTACCGGAAAACGCCCGCCGGTGTGCGCGTGCTGGTCGAGCACCCCGACGGCTCGGCCTCGGAGCTGTCCGGTACGCTCTTGATCGGCGCCGACGGCATTCACTCGGCGGTCCGCGCGCAGATGCATCCCGATCAACCGCCGATTCACTGGGGCGGCGCGGTGATGTGGCGCGGCACGACCTGGGGCAAACCGATCCGCACCGGTGCGTCGTTCGTCGGCCTCGGCACGCATCGCCAGCGGGTCGTTTTTTATCCCATCTCTCACCCCGATCCGCAGAATGGCCTCTCCATGATCAACTGGATCGCCGAGGTCACGATGGACAACAGCGAGGGCTGGCAACAGAGCGGCTGGTTCCGGCAGGTGCCGACCTCCGATTTCGCCCATCATTTCGAAGACTGGGTTTGGGACTGGCTGGATGTGCCGGCCCTGATCCAGCAGGCCGACTGCGCTTTCGAGAATCCGATGATCGATCGCGACCCGGTGTCCACCTGGCGCGACGGGCCGGTGCTCCTCCTTGGCGACGCCGCGCATGCGATGTACCCGACCGGTTCCAATGGCGGGAGCCAAGCGATCGTCGATGCCCGCATGCTGGGCACCGCGATGGTCGAGCATGGCGTGACGCCGGAGGCGTTCGCCGCCTTTGACGACAAGCTCTGTGGGCCGATCTCGCAGTTGATTCTGCGCAATCGCGGCGCAGGTCCTTTCGGCCTCCTCAACATGGTCGATGACCGCTGCGGCGGTACGTTCGACGACATCGACGATATCATCCCGCCCAAGGAGCGCGCCGAGTTCATGGCGGGCTACAAGGCTGCCGCGGGCTTTGCCATCGAGACGCTCAACAAGGCGCCGCCCATCATCCCGCGTGGCGCGCGGGCCCGCCTCCGGCAACGGGTCCCGATCGCCTAGCGCTACGTCGATGCGCGTCGCCGCCGCGCTATCGCGTGCCGTTACGGATTAATTCGACGAGCTTCGCGGGCGGGATCGGCGTCTGTGCGATGCGCACGCCGAACGGCTGCAGCGCGTCTTCGATCGCCCCGATGATCGCAGCCGCGGCCGGGATGGTGCTGACTTCGCCGGCGCCCTTGGCGCCGAGCGGATTAAGCGGCGACGGCGTCTGCTTGAACAACGCGGTGATCACCGGCACCTCGGGCGCGCCGGGCAGCAGATAGTCCGCGAACGTGGTGGTCACCGGCTGGCCTGAGTCGTCGTAGCCCATCCATTCCAGGAGCGCGTTGCCGAGCCCGTGCGCGATGCCGCCCTGCACCTGGCCCTCGACCAGCATCGGGTTGATCAGAATGCCGGAGTCCTGCATCGCCACGTAATTCACGACGCGCACGCCGCCGGTCTCGATGTCGACCTCGACCTCGGCGGCATGACACGTGTTGGCATACGCGAGCGCGTCGGTGCGCCAGTTCACGTTGGCTTCGAGGCCCGGCTCGATGCCGGGCGGATAGCCGTAGCCGGGCGCGCCCTTGAGGATGCGCGAGAGCTCCGCGAGCTTGACCGACAGGCCCGGCGCGCCGACCACCCGCACCTCGCCGTCGATGAGTTCGAGATCGTGTTCGGCGGCTTCGAGCACGTGACTCGCGAGCTTCTTCGCCTTGCTGGCGACGGAGCGCGCCGCGAGCAGCACCGACGAGCCGGCCGTCACGGTCTGGCGGCTGGCGAACGCGCCGAGCCCGAGCGAGATGCCACTAGTGTCGCCCGGCACCACGGTGATGTCCTCGGGCTTGAGGCCGAGTTCGCCGGCGCAGATCTGCGCCAGGATGGTGCCGAGCCCCTGCCCGATCGCCGCCGCGCCGGTATGCACCGAGACGCGGCCGGTGTTCGATACCCGCACCATCCCGGACTCGAACGGGCCGCGGCCGGTGCCCTTGATGGCGTTGGCGATCCCGATGCCGATGTAGCGGCCCTGCGCGCGCGCCGCCGCTTGCCGCTGCGGGAAATCGGCCCAGCCAGCTGTAGCCAATACCTCGGCCTGGCAGGCCGGATAGTCGCCGCTGTCGTAGCGCATCGGCGCGCCCGAACGCGCCGTGAGCGGCTTGGTGTAGGGCATCTTCTCGGGCGGAATCAGGTTGCGGCGGCGCAGCTCGGCGCGGTCGAGGTTGAGCGTGCGCGCGATGCGGTCCATCAGCCGCTCCATCGCGAACGCGGCCTGCGGATAGCCGGCGCCGCGGATCGACGACACCGGCGCCTTGTTGGTGGCGGCGACACTGATGTCGATCGCCAGCGCCGGCACCATGTAGGGGCCGCTGATCATCGAGGCGGAGTTATACGGCAGGTTGATATCCTGCAGCGCGTAGGCGCCGAGGTCGTGCAGCAGCGTGCCGCGGATGCCGAGCACCCTGCCGTCGGCGTCGACCGCGATGTCGAGCGACCAGTACTGGTCGCGCTCCTGCGCGGCGTTGAGGAAATGCTCGCGGCGGTCCTCGACCCACTTCACCGGCCGCTGCAGCAGCTTCGCCGCCGCGACCACAGCGATGTCTTCGGCATAGACGCACAGCTTCGGCCCGAAGCCGCCGCCGACGTCCGGTGTCGCGACCCGCAAGCGGCTCTCGTCGAGTCCCATCAGCGCGGTCAGCGTCTGGAACAGGTCATGCGCCTTCTGGGTGGAGGCCCACACCATCATGGTCTCGTCGGAGGCGCGGTAGTCGGCGAGGATGCCGCGGCCCTCGATCGGATGTCCGGCGCCGCGATGCTGCCAGAGGTCCTCGTGGATCACGTGCGCGGCCTTGGCAAACGCCGCATTGACGTCGCCGAATGCGACCTTCTGGGTGGCGACGATGTTGCTGTTGAGCTCGCGGCGCACCGCGGGCGCATGGGGTGCGCCCACCTTGCGGCAGTCGGCCACCGCGCCCAGCACCTCGTAATCGATGTTCACCAGCGCGGCCGCGTCCTCGGCCAGATAGCGGCTGTCGGCGACGACGATCGCCACGGTTTCGCCGACATAGGACACCTCGCCGTCGGCGAGCGCGAACGGCCACAGCCGGTCGAGCGCAGTGCCGGAATTCGAGTGCCGCACCATGCGGCGCTGCGCCAGCGCCGGCGCGAGATCGTCGAGGGTCAGCACCGCGTGCACACCGGGCAACGCCAGCGCCTCGCCGGCATCGACGCTGCGGATGAGCGCGTGCGGATGGGGGCTGCGTACGAACGCGGCGTGCAGCAGTCCTGGGAAGGAAATGTCGTCGAGATAGCGACCCTTGCCGATGAGCAGCGGCCGGTCCTCTCGCCGCAGCAGCCTCGCGCCGATCATGCTCCCGCTCCCTGAGCCGTCATGTCCGGGCTTGATCCGGGCATCCATCGAAAGAAACGTCCTTTACGAACGGGATGGATTGTCGGATCAAGCCCCAAATGACAGCAGAGAGATTTGCGCAAGTCGGCACCAACTATTTCGCGATGGCCTTGGCGGCCTTGGCGACCACGTCCTTAGGCGTGGCGTAAAGCTCGGCGAGGAGCTTGTCGAGCGCGGGGCCGGTGACCGGATTGACGTCGATCTTCATGCGGTTGGCGTCGGCGAGGAATTCCGCATCCTTCATGGTGGCGTTGAAGGCCGCGATCAGTGCGGCCTTGCGGTCGGCCGGGATCCCAGGCGGTGCCGCGAACGGCCGCGCCATGTCCTGGGCGGCCAGGATCAACCTGAGGATCTGCAGCTTCTCCGCATCCTTGGTCATATCCATCACCAGCGGCACGTCGCCAAGCTCGGCCTCCTTACGGAACGCCGACTGGATCAACACGTTTATCTTCTTGTCGCGATACCACGCGGCATGGCGGGTCTTGATGGTGCTCCACGACAGGCCGCACAGGCCATCGACCTCGCCGCGCTCCATGGCGAGCGTGATCTCGTTGGTGCCCGGATAACCGGCGACGAGCTTCACCGGCGCGCCGAACACGCTTTTGAACAGCCGCGCGAAGATATCGGGCTCGGAGCTTGGTCCCTGGCCGCCGAGCGTGACTGGCTTGACCAGAAAATCGGCCCAGGTCTTCACCGGCGACGTGTGCCAGGTCACGCAGGTCGAGACATCGTCCGTCACGCTGCCGATCCAGGAAAACTTGGTGCCGTCGAAGGTCGCGCCGCTTTCGAGCAGCGGGTTGATGCCGGTGGTGCGCGCGAAGGTGCCGAACACACTGCCGTCCTTCGGCGCGGCCGAATAGAGGAAGCTCGCCGCGCGCAGGCTGCCGGCGCCCGCCATGTTCTGCGGGATGATCGTCGGATGCCCCGGAATATGCTTGCCCATGTAGCGTGCAAGGTGCCGCGCATAGAGATCGTAGCCGCCCCCGGCTGAGAAGCCGATCAGCAGGTTGACGTTCCTGCCCTTGTAGAACTCCTCGACGCTCTGCGCGGCGGCAGGTCGCGCAAGTGCCAGCGCCACGAGAGCCGCAAAGAAGAAGAATGTCGCGGCGACGCTCTCTCCCGTCCGTCCCCGCGAAAGCGGGGACGGAGTCTGTACATCACGAATGACAATCCTCGGTTCCCGCCGACGCGGGAATGAACGGAGTTCGGCGATCAACCGGAGCATGACACGCCTCGCGGTGTTTCTGGCTGGGTTTAGGTTTTCGGCAGCACCTGCGCCCACTTGGCGCGGATGCGGGCGTCGAGTTCCTTGCTGGAGCGCGCGACGATCGGGAAGGTGTCGCGCCGCTTCCACGGCTTGGTGGCGTCGATCACCACGCGGGCGTTGCGCGGATCGTCGGTGCCGTAGGCCATCGGATCGAGCACCGTGCTCCAGCAGCCACGCAGCACCTCCATGCCCTCGCGCGGATCGCAGCGCGTACACATCGCCCACACCACCTGGTCCATGTCGGCCGGATCGATGTCGTCGTCGACCACCACGACGAAACGGTTGGCATAGGCGCCGGCATGGCACTGCGAGGCGATCAGCCCGGCCTGCTTGGCGTGGCCACCGTACTGCTGCTTGATCGCGACGGTGAGCCAGAGCCGGCTGCCGCCGGCCGCATGCGCCCACACGCCCTTCACCTCCGGCACGCCGGCGGCTTCAAGCTGGTTCCAGACCGCGCCCGAACGATAGGTACCGCGATAGAACGAGTCGTCGTCGGGCGGCACGGCCGGGATCGCGCCGAGCAGCACCGGATCGTTGCGGTGCATGAAGGTCTCGATGCGGATCGCCGGCTCCTTCTTGTGGCCGCCCGCGTAGTAGCCGGTCCATTCGCCGAGCGGGCCCTCGTCGAGCAGGTCGTCGGGATGCAGGAAGCCTTCGAACGCGATCTCCGCGTGGGCCGGGATCGGCAGGCCGGTGCGGGGGCCGCTGATCACTTCGATCGATTCGCCGATCAGGCCGCCGGCGACGTCGTATTCGTTCTTGCCGTAGGGTATTTCGAGCCCCGCCACCATGAACATGGCGGGATGCATGCCGCACACCACTGCGACCGGACACGGCTCGCCGCGTTCGTGATAGCGGCGCTTGATCAGGTCGCCGTGCTTGCCCTTCGAGCACATCAGGGTCGCGACATTGGGGCCCTGCGACTGGACGCGATAGGCGCCGTAGTTGATCCAGCCGGTGTCGGGATCGCGCATGATCACCATCACGCCGGTGCCGATGTAGTAGCCGCCGTCGTGCTCGTGCCAGCGCGGCGTCGGGATCTTGGTGATGTCGATGTCTGTGCCGGTGTAGACGTTCTCCAGCAGCGGCCCGGACTTGACGACCGTCGGCGCGATGCTGCGCGACTCCTTCATGTATTTGCGCCAGTACGAGACGAGCTCGACCGCCGAGCCGTCGACCGGCAACCCAAGCGTCAAGTTGATCCGGCGCACCGATGTGAGGATGTTCGCCAGGATGCGGTGGCCGTGCGCGTAGCCCGGCACGTCGTCGAACAGCACCGCCTTGTTGCCCATCTTGCGCATGTACAGATCGACGATGCCGCCGATCTCCTCCTCGCGCTCGGCGCCGAATATTTCCTGCAGCTCGTCGGCCGCGCGCAGCGCCTCGATCCAGGCGCGCAGGTCTTGCTTGGGTTTCACGATCGCGGACGGCTTCCCGCTCGCCGCCGGCTTCGCGGTCGTGACCGAGGACTTTGCTGTAGCGGACGGCTTCGCAGCGACGGATGGCTTTGCCGCCTTCTTCGCCGGGCGCTTGGCGTTGCGGACATCGGCGATGGTCATCGGACGGCTCCTGTACGTATCAACTGCAGACTAACAGAACTCAACGACATCGGGCACTGCACGCGCCGCGAGTTACCCTCCCCCCGCGCAGCGGTGGGGAGGGTCGGCGAGCGAAGCGAGCCGGGGTGGGGGGTATCACCGCGAGAATCAGAGCCCCCACCCCAACCCTCCCCACCACGCTTCGCGTGGGGGGAGGGAGCGCACCGAGTTCGCTGCGCGTTGAGTCGCTCACGACAGGCAGCCTCGTCACCGCCTCCCATTCAACAGCTGCTTCAGGCGCTGCGGCGTCACCGGAAGCTGCGTCACCGCGCCCGGGATGCCGATGGCGTCGTCGATGGCGGAGGCAATCGCCGCGCCAACGCCGGTGACACCGCTCTCGCCCGCCGCCTTGATGCCGAGCGGGTTGAGCGGGCTCGTGTAATCCTCGCGCAGGATGATCTCGACATCCGGCGTCTCGTGCACGGTCGGCAGCAGATAGTCGGCGAAGGTCGTCGCCAACGGATCGCCGCGCTCGTTGTAGGTGAACTCCTCGTAGAGCGCGCCGCCGAGGCCCTGGGCAAAGCCGCCGGCGATCTGGCCCCTGACCAGCGCCGGATTGATGGCGCGACCGATATCGTAGGCGATCACGAACCGCTCGACGGTCACGCCACCGGTGTCGCGGTCGACCCGCACCACCGCGAGGTGGATGCCGTAGGGATAGACCTGGTGCTTGGTGAAGAACCAGCCGTCGACCGACAATCCGGGCTCACGACCGCCCAGCGTCTTCGATGTTGGCTCGAGGTGCTTGGCGATCTCGCCGAGCGTCATCGACGGCCCCGTCGGCTGGTCCTTGCGGATCACCCGGCCGCCGACGATGTCGAGCGCGTCGGGCGGCTGCTGCATCAGCTCGCCCGCCATCTCCAGCGCCTTGGCGCGCAGCTTGAGGGCGCCGTTGTGCGTCGCGGACGCCGTCATCACGGTAGCGCGCGAGGCGTGCGCGCCGATGCCGAACTCGATGCGGTCGGTCTGGCCATGGGTGACGCGCACGTGCTTGTAGTCGACGCCGATCCCCTCGGCGCAGACCTGCGCCATCACGGTCTCGAAGCCCTGGCCGAGCGACGCCCCTCCGGTGACCAACTCGATCATGCCGTGGGTGTCGACCTCGATGCGCACGCCGTCGGCGGGCCCGAGCCCGCCCTTCTCGACGAACATCGCCATGCCGGCGCCGGCCAGTTCGCCGGCAGCGCGGCGGCGCGCGACATCGGCCTTGATCGCCTCCCAGCCGGTCTCGGCGATCACGCGGTCGAGCAACCCGCAATAATCGCCGGAGTCGTGCTCGATCTCTTCGCCCAATGCCTCCAGCGGGCGATGATACGGCATCTCCTCCTTGGTGATGGCGTTGCGGCGGCGCACGTCGTTCGGGTCGATGCCAAGCTTCTGGGCAATCTCATCGACCAGGCGCTCGCGCACGAAGGTGGTCTCGTAGCGGCCGGGCGCCCGGTAGGTCGCGGCCGGCGTCTTGTTGGTGAGCCGGAAGTGGCCGACCGAGCGATAGGCCGGGACGCGGTAAGGCCCCGGCAGGATGCCGGCCGTCATGTGGACCACGCGAGTGGCGTGGGTGCGCACATAGCCACCCTGGTCGTGAAAATACTCATCGTCGATCGCGAGGATTCGCCCGTCGTGATCAACACCGGCGCGGATGCGATGCAGCTGCTGGCGCGAATGATTGGCGGTGATCAGGTGCTCGCGGCGGTCCTCGATCCACTTCACCGGCCGGCGCAGCCGCATCGCGGCGACGCAGACCAGCACGTCCTCGGGATAAAGCTCGCCGCGGATGCCGAAGCCGCCGCCGGTGTGGCCCTCATGGACATGGATCGACGACGGCGGGCGCTTCAGCATCAGCGAGAGCAGCTCGCGGATGCGGTGCGGCACCTTGGCGGCGCCGTACAGTTCGACGAGGTCGCGCGACGCGTCGTAGCGGCCTATAGCTCCTCGTGTTTCCAACGGCACGCCGGAATGGCGGCCGATGGCGAGCTCAAGCTCGACCGTGACCGGCGCGGCGCGCAGCGCAGCGTCAACGTCGCCGTAGCCCTGGCGGATGATGTCGGCCTCGGTGGTGCGGCCGGGCAGGAACTCGGTTGGGGGCGCGGACGAATCGAGCACCACCGGCAGTTCCTCGATCTCGACTTTCACGAGATCGGCGGCATCCTCGGCGACGTAGGGATCGGTGGCGAATATCGCGGCGACCGGATCGCCGACGAACCTTACCCGCCCGGTCGCCAGGATCGGTTGGCGGTAGGGTTCGAGCTTCTCGATGCGGCCTTCGCGGAAATCGATCGGCGGCACGTCGGCGACGTCATCGGCGGTCCAGACCGCGACCACGCCGCGCAATGCGCTCGCCTCGCTGGTGTCGATGCCGACGATGCGCCCGTGCGCATGGTTCGAGCGCACGAGCCGCATGCAAAGCTGATGCGGAAACGCGATGTCGCCGGCGAAGCGACCATTGCCGCGCACCAGCGGTGGGTCTTCCAGCCGCTCGACCGACTGGCCGATCCACTTCATGCGGCGGCCTGTTCGAGCGCGCGCCGCACCACGGTGCCCACCAGGTCGCGGCGGTATTCGGCGCTCGTCGTAGCGTCTTCCAGCGGATCGACCGCGGCAGCTGCGGCCGCGGCCGCCGCCACGAACGCCTCGCGGCCCGGCGGCTTGCCGGCCAGCAATTCTTCGGCCTCCGCCATCCGGCGCGGCAGCGGCTCGGCGCCGCCGACGCCGACATGCGGCTCGGCGATCACGCCGTCGACGACGCGATAGGTCACCAGCGCCATGCCGAGCGCGAAGTCGCCGGCACGGCGGTTGAATTCGTAGAAGCCGAAGCGGGTGTCGGGCGACAGGATCGGCAGCCGCACCTCGACGAGGAGCTCGTCCTCCGCGAGCGCCGTCGTCATGATGCCCTGAAAATAGTCGCGCGCCGGAATGCGGCGTTCGCCGCGCACGCTCTTCGCCACCATCTCGCCGTCGAGCGTCGCCGACACCAGGCACCATTCGGACGCCGGGTCGGCGTGTGCGACGCTGCCGCAGAACGTGCCGCGGGTGCGGATCGGATAGTGCGCGATGTGCCGCACCACCGTGGCAAGAAGCTCACCGAGCGGCCCGGCCACCACTGGGCGCTGGAACGCGACGTGGCGCACGCCGGCGCCGATCACCAGCCGGTCGCCCTCCACTATCAGCCGATTGAGCGCCTCGATGCCGTTGATGTCGACGAGATGCGCTGGCCGCGACAGGCGGAACGCCATGATCGGCACGAGGCTTTGGCCCCCGGCCAGGATGCGGCCGTCGTCGGGCGCAACCTCGGCCAGCGTCTTCACCGCTTCGTCCACGGTCTTGGGCGCGTGATAGCGAAAGGGCGCGGGTTTCATCGGTCCTCACCGCAGCGGCGGTGAAGGCCGGACGGAGCGCGAACGGTCACCGCGGATTGTCCCATATTTGGGATTTTGCGCTTTTTTTGATTGATGCATACTCATTGGTGTAAGTAAAGAAGCTGCGGCCGGCACCCCATTCATGAAGCCACCACCCTTCAGCTATCACGATCCCCAGACGGTCGACGAGGCCGTGGCGCTGCTCGGCCGGCTCGACAATGCCAAGCTCTTGGCGGGCGGGCAGTCGCTGATGCCGATGCTGAACTTCCGGTTCGTGCAGCCCGACCACATCATCGATCTCAATCGTGTCGAGGGCCTGTCGTACATCCGCGAAGCCAATAGTGCCCTTGAAGTCGGCGGCATGACGCGCCAGCGGGATCTGGAATTCTCCGACGTGGTGCGCGCCCGCTGGCCGATCATCCACGAGGCACTGCTGCAGGTCGGGCATCGCCAGACCCGCAACCGTGGCACCATCGGCGGCTCGCTCTGTCACCTGGACCCCGCGGCAGAATTGGTCACGTTGGCGTGCGGGCACGACGCGACGGTGACGGTGGCGGGGCCGAACGGCCGGCGCACCATTCCGTTCGCCGAGTTTCCGGTTGGCTACATGACGCCGGCGCTCGAGCTCAACGAGATGCTGATCGCGATCTCGTTCCCGCAGTGGGCGGCCGGCCACGGCTACGCCTTCGTCGAGTTTTCGCGCCGGCACGGCGACTTCGCCATCACGTCAGCGGCGGCGCTGCTGGAAGGCGACGCTGCCGGCAAGATCACCCGCGCCTCGGTCACGCTCGGCGGCATGGGCATCGCGCCGGTCCGCGCCCGCGAGGTCGAAGCGACGCTCGTCGGCCAGGTGCCGGCGGGCGAGCTGTTCCGCGACGCCTGCGAAAGCTGCCGCGCGTTCGAGGCGCTCGACGACGTGCATGCGCCGGCCTCCTACCGCCAGCATCTGGCAACGGTGCTGTCGCGCCGCGCGCTGGAAAAGGCCTACGCCCGCCTCACCGGCACCGAACCAAGCCTCGCAAGGCACTGACATGTCCGGAAGCGATCGAGCCCTTTCCTCCGTTCGTGCCCGCGAAAGCGGGCATCCAGTTCTGGCCGCAAAGACCCTGATTGCGGCGATAACGTCCTGGGTCCCCGCTTGCGCGGGGACGAGCGGAGAGAGAGCGACGCGCCGCATCGGCGAGGATGTCTCTCATGGGTGAGAAGCGCAGGATCGCCGTCACCGTCAACGGCAAGCGCTACGAGGAGGAGGTCGAGGTCCGCTGGACGCTCGCCGACTTCCTCCGTCACCAGATCAACCTCACCGGCACGCATCTCGGCTGCGAGCACGGCGTCTGCGGCGCCTGCACCATCCTGCTCGACGGCCATTCGGCGCGATCCTGCCTGATGCTCGCCGTGCAGGCGAACGGCCATGAAATCCTCACCGTCGAGGGCATCGCGCCATCACCCGACAAGCTGCATCCGCTGCAGCAGGCGTTCCACGAACATCACGGCCTGCAGTGCGGCTTCTGCACGCCCGGAATGCTGACCACGCTGCTCGAATTCCTGCGCGACAATCCGGACCCGACCGAACAGGAGGTGCGGATCGCCATCTCCGGCAACCTGTGCCGCTGCACCGGCTACCAGAACATCGTCACCGCGACGCTCGATGCCGCCAAGCGGCTGCGGGCCGAGGGCGCGCAGACACAATAAGGTCTTTCCGTCATGGCCGGGCTTGTCCCGGCCATCCACGACTTCTCCCAAACCCGAAGACGTGGATGCCCGGCATAGGGCCGGGCATGACGAAGGCAAGGCTTTCGCCAGCGTCATGGCCATTCGATTCGACGATATCGGCAACCGGCTGAAGGCGTTCCGGCTCGGCTCCGGCCTCTCGGCCGACGAGATCGCGAGCCGGCTCGGCATTTCGCGCACGGCGCTCTACCGTTTCGAGAAAGGCGAACTCGCCAAGATCGAAACGCTTGAGAAGCTCGCCGAACTGCTGGACGTCTCGGTGCCGACGCTGCTCGGCGTCGGGGTCGAATACATCCCTTCGGCGGTGAGCTACTTCGAGCGCATGCGGCAGATCGAGGAGACCTCCGAGCACATTATCGTACTGGCCGGGCCGATCTCGTACCTGCTCGCCTCCGACGCGTTCGACGCAGCGCTCGGCGACATCCTGCGCGAGAGCATTCCGGAGACACTGCCCGGCCGCGACCGCGCGCTGGCGCAGGTCGACGAAATCACGACCGTTCTTGCCCAGCGCAAGGCTAGCTACCGCCGGCGCCGCCCCGGCATCGTCAACCTGATTTCGGCGATCGAGATGGAGCACTTTCTGCAGAACGGGCTGGTCGGCCGGCTCGGCTTGCCCGACAAGGTGCGCCACGAGCGACGCGCCTTGGCGCGGGCCGAGGCCGAGCATTTCATCGCGCTGCTCGAAGAGGAGCCGATCGGGGTGCAGATCGGCATCGTGGCCGACACGCTGCCACATGCAAGCTTCCAGATCCTGCGTCAGCCCGACCGGCAGATCCTGGTGCTGAGTCCATTCCGCCTGGGCGAACAGCCCAACATCCGCGTCGGCGTGGCGATGATCACGTCGGCGCGCGAGGCGCTGGCGTTGCACGAAAAGATGGCCCGGGAGCTTTGGGCGCGCGCGCTGAAAGGCTCGCAGGCGGTGGCCCTGATGCGCGACCTGCTGGCACGGACCGACGAGCCGCCGCGGCGATGATCGGCCGCGTTGCAATTCTTGCTATTCAGCGGAATCGGTACTCCCTCCGTTCGTCCCCGCGAAAGCGGGGACCCAGGGCAAAGCATTCGGTATTTGTGGCACTGGGTCCCCGCTTTCGCGGGGACGAACGGAGATGATGTGCTCGCCCTCGAACGGAATGAGCTACACCCCCGCCGACGCGGCAGCGAGCGTGTCCATCTCCATGTCCTGGTCGCGCACCGCGCCGATCAGTTCGGTGACCTTCTTGATGCCGCGCTCGTCGCACCAGGCCGCGAGGTCGTCGATGATCTGGACCAGCGCGGTCGGATTACGGAAGCCGGCATAGCCGATGCCGACCGCGCTCGCGCCGGCCAGCATGTACTCGACCACGTCCTCGGCCTTGGTCACGCCGCCGATGCCGATGATCGGAATCTTCACCTGCTTGGCGACCTGATAGACCATGCGCAGCACGATCGGCTTGAGCGCAGGCGACACCAGCCCGCCGAATTTGTTGCCGAGCGCGGGGCGGAAATTGTCGGTCCTGATCTTCAGCGAAAGAAACGTGTTGGCGATGACCAGCGCGTCGGCGCCGGCTTTTTCGGCGGCGAGCGCGATCGAGACGATGTCGCCGGCATTGGGCGAGAGCTTCACCCACAACGGCTTCGTGGTCTTGGCGCGGATCGCCGTGATGCAATCGCGGGTGTAGTCCTCGTGCATCGCGAAGTTGCCGCCGCTGGAATTGCGGGTCGGACAGGAGATATTGGCCTCGATTACGTCGACGTCCGGCACGCTCAGCTCTTCGGCGAGCGCGGCGAAATCCTCGATGCTCTCCGACGAGACGCTGACCACCAGCGGCGGCTTGAACCTGGCGTATTCGGGCACGATGTGCTCGATGAAATATTCGATGCCTTTACCGGGCAGGCCGATCGACTGGATGATGCCAGCCTCGGTCTCGGCCATCCGCGGCGTCGGATTACCGAGCCGCGGCTCGCGGCAGATGGTCTTGGCGACCAGCGCGCCGAGCCGGTTGAGGTCGATGACGTCGTTGTATTCCCACGAAAACGCGCCGGACGCCGGCTGTATGGGATTCTGCAGCGTGATGTCGCCGATCTTGACGGTGAGGTCTACCACCCGACGGCCTCCTGCATGTTGAACACCGGGCCCTCCCGGCAGACACGCTTGAGCACGCGCTTGCCGTCGACCTCGAACGTGCGCACGCAAACGTAGCAGGCGCCGAACCCGCAGACCATGATCTGCTCTACCGCGACTTGGCCCGGAATGTTGTGCCGCTTTCCGAGCCGCTGCATCAGTTTCAGCAGACGATTTGAGCCACAGGTGAAAAATGCATCGGCCTTGCCGGCCGCGACCAGGCCCTCGACGATCGCCTCGACGTTCTCGACCGCGCTGCTGCCGTCCGAGTCGACGACCGTGATGGTTTTGGCACCGAGCCCCTCGAACAGTTCCTGCGACATCACCACCGCGGGGTTGCGGGCGCTGAGGATCGCGGTGACGCCGACGCCGTGCTCGGCGGCGAGTTGCGAGAGCGGCGCCAGCGTCGCGAGACCGACGCCGCGGCCCAGCACGACGATGTTCTTCCAGGACGGGTCAAATGCAAAGCCGACGCCGAGCGGGCCGGCGAGATTGAAATCGTCGCCGGGCGCCAGCATCGCCATGCCGCGGGTGCCGCGCCCCTCGCATTTGTAGAGGAACTCGACGTGGCCGGCGGCCTTGTCGACGCGGTAGACGCTCATCGGCCGGCGCATCCAGACCTCGGCGCCGTCCGGTGACGGGCACAGCAGATGGAACATCTGGCCCGCATAGGCGGTCAGTGCGTGGGGATGCACCTTCACGATGAGATGCTTGTATTCGTCGTTGACCCAGTCGTTCGACACCACCGTGCCGATGAACTCGCCGACCCGCCGCTGCGGATAGGCGTCGGCGTCCCCGATGCGCAGGGCCGAATTGGTGTAGTTGGCGTTCGGGTCGCAGGACATCGGATCAATGGACCTCGCAGGTGCAGGCCGGTCCGTGCAAGCGGCGGGCCGCCTGTATGCTGCCCTCGCCCGCTCGCGCATGCCGCCCATATAGGGCCCGCGGACATTTGTGTCAATTTTGGAACAGCGCGGTTCTACAGGCTTTCGGCGGCGCAGACGGCCCCTAGCGGCCATAGAGCAGGGTCAGGTTAATCCTGTGGTTTTCGTAGCCGGACGCGAATTTCGGGCAATCCGAGTGGTGGAACAGCCGTGAACGGAACAGGACGGCGCGGTTTTGCCGATAAGGCACCACGAGACGGTTTCCGGCGTTCTTTTCCAAAAATGTTACAATCCGTTCCTGGTCGGCGTCGTAATCCCGGATTTGCCAGTCGGCGGGGGGCGGCGTGAGCGCAACGACAAGCCCGCCGCGCTCCGGGACGAGGTTGGCCTCGGTCGGCGTCACCCAGAAATTGATGCTGACGGCGGCATCGTCGGCGTGAACGTCGACCGCCGATTGCGGCCGCAGGCCCTTGAACGCCCAGGCCTGGGTCAGGGGATGGGGCCCGAGAATATCGGGAAACGCCTGCCGGAGCTCGTCCGCGACCTGCAGGACGAGCGGACAAGCGAGCCCGTCTTCCAGATAGGACGCGACGAAGCCGTCGATGTGCGAGAAGTCGTGCCAGATCGTGCTCTCAAGCAGGAAGCGTCGGAGTTGCTCGAGCGCCTGCGGGGTCAGCAGATCATCGACCGCAACCGCGCCCTGCGCTGCGAACTGCGCGGTGAGCGCGGCGCTGTCCGGGCGCCGGTTGACCGCGCCGCCCGCGATCTCGGGCGCGGCACGCAGATGGATCGCGGTGTTGTAGTCGTCGCCCAGCGCCCCGATCTGCGCATCGGACAGCGTCGTCATCTCGTGCGAGAGCTCCTCCGCAATTGTCCGATAGCTGCGCGCCCGTAGCTCGAAACGCATGCCCTGCCGGCTTTGCTGCGACAAATGCAGAAACTGCTCGGCATCGTGTTCGAGCTTGTGGCGGGTCGCGGTCGTCAGCGATTTCAGCGCAATGGGGGTGCGGTCGTCGCCGCGCCGCAGCTCATAGGTGCGGGCCAGATGATCGAGCGCGCGCCCGCGTTCGCCTTGCGCCAGCCACAGGAAACCCAGGGCACGATGCGCCTCGTGATGCTGCGGCTCGAGCGCTGCAACGCGACCGAAGGCCTTGACCGCCTCCGTCGTGTCGCCGAGCGCGTAGAGCGCGACCGCCCGGTTGTAATGCGCCGAGACGAAGCCCGGGTCGGCGCTGAGTGCCGCGTCGAAGCAGCCGAGCGCGTCGCGATGGCGGCCCAGGGCCGCGACCGTCGCGCCGAGGTTGTGGGTCACTGCCGGATCGCCCGGCGCGAGCGCCAAGGCAGCCCGATAAGTGTCCTCGGCGTCAGCCCAGCGCCCGGCCCGAAAATGGGCCGCGGCGTCGGTCACCAGGCTGCGGAATTCAGCGGATTCCAGCTTCGCCAAAGGGATCGCTCCTGGGACGCGTCCTATCGTTTAATTTCGTTCCGGTGTGCAAAAATTGGAAAACATTTTTATTTTGGGACGCGTGACGCTACAACTGCCGGGCTTTGACCGTAGCCGGCGCTGGCGTCGTTGCCCCCGTCCGGCCGGAAGGATATCGGCTTTCCATGACCACGCGCATCACCATCCGCAAACCCGACGACTGGCATCTGCATGTGCGGGACGGCGAGATGCTCAAGGCGGTGATGCCCTACACGGCGCGCCACTTCGGCCGCGCCATCCTGATGCCGAACCTCATTCCGCCGGTCACCACCACCAAGGACGCTATTGCGTACCGGGAACGCGCGCTGGCGGCGCGGCCCGCCGGCTCGACCTTCCAGCCGCTGATGACCTGCTACCTCACCGACGACACCGATCCCGACGACGTCGAGCGCGGCTTCAAGGAGGGCGTGTTCACCGGCGTGAAGCTCTATCCGGCGAACGCCACTACCAATTCGGCCGGCGGGGTGACGGACTACAAGAAGATCATGCGCGTGCTCGAGCGCATGGAAAAGATCGGCATGCCGTTCCTGATGCACGGCGAGGACGTCGATCCCGAGGTCGACATCTTCGACCGCGAGGCCATGTTTATCGAGCGTTATCTGTCAAATTGGGTGAAGCAGTTTCCCGGCCTGCGTTTTATCCTGGAGCACCTGTCGTCCAAGGACGGCGTCGATTTCGTCAGGAGCGCCGCGCCGCAAGTCGGCGGCACGATCACGCCCTACCACATGGTGCTGACCCGCACCGACTGGCTCGGGTGGGGGCTCAAGCCCTACATGTACTGCATGCCGGTGATCAAAACCGCCAAGGACCGCGACGCGCTGCGCAAGGCCGCGACCTCGGGCGAGGCCTGCTACTTCCTCGGCACCGACTCGGCCCCGCACCCCTACGCCAAGAAAGTTTCCGAGAACGGCATCCCGGGGCTGTTCAACGCCCCTGTGGCGATCGAGACCTACGCCAAGGTGTTCGAGCAGGAAGGCGCGCTCGACAAGCTCGAAGCGTTTGCGTCCCTGAACGGCCCGAAACACTACCGCCTCCCGCCCAACGAGGAGCGGATCACGCTCGAAAAGGTATCCTGGACCGCACCCGAGGAGGTGAAGGTCGCGGGGCCGGACGAGAAGGCCCTGGTGTATCGTGGCGGCGAAACAATTGAGTGGAAAGTGGTGGCGAGTTGAAATCGGACCTTGTCTTTCCGCCGTTCTCTTGCCATCGCTCGCAGCGACAACGGTCGGCGCGTTCAAATCGCCAAGGCGGCCGCCTCACGAGCCACATCCGCCGTCATTGCCGGGCTTGACCCGGCAATCCATTCTTGAAGACGCTTTCGAGGATGGATGCCCGGGTCAAGCCCGACATGACGAACCGAGAGATTGCCACCGAGAGATTGCCCATGTCAGCCGTAACGGCATTTCCCGACAAGGCGCTGATGGCCGAACTGACGGCCAAGATGCTGCTGGAGGTGGAGGCGGTCCGCTTCATGCAGGACAAGCCGTTCATCTTCACCTCCGGCTGGGCGAGCCCGGTCTACATCGATTGCCGGCGACTGATCTCGTTCCCGCACGTGCGCCGCACGCTGATCGACTTCGGCGCCTCGATGCTGATGCGCGAGGCCGGCTTCGAGCAGTTCGATGCGGTGGCGGGCGGCGAGACCGCCGGCATCCCGTTCGCCGCCTGGATGGCGGACCGGCTCGATTTGCCGATGCTCTACGTGCGCAAGAAGGCCAAGGGCTTCGGCCGCAACGCCCAGATCGAGGGCAACATGACCGAGGGCCAGCGTGTCCTGCTGGTCGAGGACCTGACCTCGGACGGCCGCAGCAAGATCAATTTCTGCAACGCGCTGCGTGACGCCGGCGGCAAGGTCGATCATGTCTTCGTGGTGTTCTTTTACGACATCTTCCCGGAGGCGCCATCGATCATCCGCGATCTCGGCGTGACGTTGCATGCGCTCGCCACTTGGTGGGACGTGCTCAACGTCGCCAAGGCGAGCGGCAAGTTCGATCCGGCCCGGCTGGCCGACATCGAGGCATTCATGCACGACCCGGCGGGCTGGTCGAAGGCCCACGGCGGCGTTGCGGCGGTGGCGGCAGAATGATGGCCATACGCGAACGGAGGCGCTGCTCCCGCCGGCAATATGCTATAGATTTTGGGCGCTGACTCAACCTCCGTTCGTCCCCGCGAAAGCGGGGACCCAGCTCAAATTGCCAGCCTGGGTCCCCGCTTTCGCGGGGACGAACGGAGTTGGACTGGCGCAAGCGAACAACGCGTGCGGTATGAGGGAATTTCGGAATGGCTGAAGCGTTCGATGTGATCGTGGTGGGTGGCGGCAATGCGGCGTTCTGTGCGGCGCTCGCCGCACAGGAGCAGGGCGCCAAGGTGGTGATGCTCGAAGCCGCGCCGGAGGACGAGTCGGGCGGCAACAGCCGATATACCGCGGGCTCGGTGCGGGTGGTCTACAACGGCGTCGACGACATCAAGACCCTGGTGCCGGACCTGACCGAGCAGGAGATCGCCGAGACCGACTTCGGCACCTACACGGCCGACCAGTTCTTCGACGACATGGCGCGGGTGACGCAGAACCGCGCCGACCCCGACCTGGTCGAGCTGCTGGTCACCAAGAGCTTCGATACGTTCTGCTGGTTACGCGACAAAGGCATCCGCTTCATTCCGATCTACGGCCGGCAGGCGTTCAAGATCGACGGCAAGTTCAAGTTCTGGGGCGGGCTCACGGTCGAGGCGGTTGGCGGCGGACCCGGCCTGATCAAGATGGAAACCGAGGCGGCGCAGAAGCGCGGCATCGAGATCCGCTATGCCACGCGGGCGCTGAGCCTCCTGTTCGACGGCGTGCGGGTCAACGGCGTGCGCATCCGCCACGACGGCGCCGAGAGCGACCTTCACGCCAAGGCGGTGGTGCTGGCCTGCGGCGGCTTCGAGGCCAATTCGGAATGGCGCACCCGCTATCTCGGGCCGGGCTGGGACCTCGCCAAGGTGCGCGGCAGCCGCTTCAACACCGGCGACGGCATCCGCATGGCAACCGACATCGGCGCGAGCACACGCGGCAACTGGTCGGGCTGCCACGCCGTGCAGTGGGAAATGAACGCGCCGGAATTCGGCGACCTCGCGGTCGGCGACCAGTTCCAGAAGCACTCCTATCCGTTCTGCGTGCTGATCAACGCCACCGGCAAGCGCTTCGTCGACGAGGGCGCCGACTTCCGCAACTACACCTATGCGAAGTACGGCCGCGTGGTGCTGGAGCAGCCGGGGCAGTTCGCCTGGCAGGTGTTCGACGCCAAGGTCAAGCACATGCAGCGCGATGAGTACAAGATCCGCCAGGTCACCAAGGTGACGGCGAATACGCTCGAGGAGTTCGCCGAGAAGCTCGAAGGCGTCAACGCCGAGCAGTTCCTGAAGACCATCGCCGAGTACAACGCCGCGGTGAAGAAGGACGTGCCGTTCAATCCCAACGTCAAGGACGGCCGGCGCACCACCGGGCTCGCGATCGACAAGAGCAACTGGGCGAACACCATCGACACCCCGCCCTACGAGGGTTACGCGGTGACCTGCGGCATCTCGTTCACCTTCGGCGGCGTGCGCATCAACAACGATGGCGAGGTGCTCAACACCGACTACCAGCCGATCCGCGGGCTCTACGCGGCGGGCGAACTGGTCGGCGGCCTGTTCTACTTCAACTATCCGGGCGGCTCGGGCCTCACCTCGGGCGCGGTGTTCGGCAAGATCGCCGGCACGTCGGCGGCACGTGCTGGGAAGAATTAGAATTGAGGACTGCGTCGCCGTGACTGTGGCGCGGGCAAAGTGGTGAATTGAAGTCGCGGCCGCGCCGCGGCGTCCCCTCCCCCCTTGAGGGGGAGGGCTAGGGAGGGGGTAGCCGCAGTTCCGGACTCGAGATCACCCCCTCCCCACCCCTCCCCCTCAAGGGGGGGGGGGAGGGAGCAGACCGCCATCGCGGCAATTGCATCGCGCCATTCAAAGCTGGATCGTTGACCGAGCTGCCCATGACCACACAAACCGCATCGCAATCGCGCATCGCCGGCACGGCCGATCTCAGCAAGCTCACCGCGACCGAGATCGTGCGCGCGACCACGGCTGGCGAGATCACCTGCGAGGCGGTGACGCGCGCGTGCCTGGAGCGGATCGCCGAACGCGAGAGCGTCGTGCACGCGTGGGCGAGCTTCGATCCCGAACTTGCGCTCGCCCAGGCGCGCGCGCTCGACCGGGCGACGACGCGCGGGCCGCTCCATGGCGTGCCGGTCGGCGTCAAGGACATCATCGACACCTACGACCAGCCGACCGAAATGGGCTCGCCGGTCTATCGCGGCCACCGTCCGGCCGCCGACGCCGCCTGCGTGGGCCTCGTTCGCGCGGCCGGCGCCGTCATCCTCGGCAAGACCGTGACCTGCGAGTTTGCCGGCATGACGCCGGGCGCTACGACCAATCCGCACCATTCTGCGCGCACGCCCGGCGGCTCGTCGAGCGGCTCGGGCGCAGCCGTCGCGGACTGGATGGCGCCGGTAGCGTTCGGCACCCAGACCGGCGGCTCGGTGCTGCGGCCGGCGTCTTATTGCGGCGTGTTCGGCTTCAAGCCCACGTACAATGCGTTCAACCGCCGCGGCGTGTTTCCGGCAGCCGAAAGCCTGGACACGGTTGGGCTCCTGGCGCGGTCGCTGGACGACATCGAGCTGTTCAGCGACGTGCTGGAGTTGCGCCCGACGGCGCAGCCCGTCACGCTGACGCGGGCGCCCCGCATCGGGCTCTGCCGCACGCCGCTCTGGAATACCGCACAGCCGGAGACCGCCGCGGCCGTCGAGGATGCGGCGGTGCGGCTCGACAAGGCCGGCGCGCAGGTCAGGGAAATCGAACTGCCGCCGGAATTTGCCGGCCTGCGCACCGCCGCGCGCGAGACCATCAATAATTATGAGCGCGCCGCCGCGATGGCGCACGAGTGGAACGCGCGACGCGACGCGATCAGCGAGCGGCTGCGCAAGCGCATCGAGATTGGCCGCGCGACGCCGCACGCCGACTATCAGGCGGCGCTCCGGCTCGGCGAAGACTGCCGGGCGCGGCTGGGCGATGTCTTCGATGGCTGCGACGTGCTGCTCGCGCCGGCGGTCAATGGCGAAGCGTCGCTTGGCCTTGGCGAGACCGGCGACCCGGGGTTTCAGGCGATCTGGACCATTCTGTACACGCCGGCGCTGACCATGCCGAGCCATCGCGGGCCGAACGGCATGCCGGTCGGCATCCAGTTGGTCGCGCTACCGCGCGAGGATCGCCGCCTGTTCGCCGCCGCCCGCTGGATCTGGCAGCAGATTGGCGCGCCA
Source organism: Xanthobacteraceae bacterium (assembly GCA_050179645.1). Classification (GTDB taxonomy): domain Bacteria; phylum Pseudomonadota; class Alphaproteobacteria; order Rhizobiales; family Xanthobacteraceae; genus VAZQ01. The sequence continues at coordinate 22,214 of JBFXEX010000049.1, forward strand.
GAGTTGGTCGGCACGAGATAGCAAGACAGGTGGAGACGTGGAGATGGGATTCGATTTGGCGGCGAGCGTCCCCTCCCCCTTGAGGGGGAGGGAGCACACCGAATATGCGGCATGAGCATTGCTCACACCTGAGAACCCGCGTTAAGGGCAGACATGGAATTCGACAATTCGTTCGAGGTGCCGCTGCCGCCAGAGCAGGCGTGGAAGGTGCTGCTCGACATCGAGCGCATCGCGCCGTGCATGCCGGGCGCGGAACTGACCGAGATCGTCGACAAGACAACCTACAAGGGCCGCATCTCGGTGCGGCTCGGGCCGGTGGCGCTGACGTTTGCCGGCACGGTGAAATTCGACGAGATCGACGACGCGACGCACACCGCGAAAATCTCCGCGCAAGGCAGCGACGCCAAGGGCCGCGGCGGCGCCAATGCGAGGTCGGAATTCCGGCTGGAGCCGGCAGGCGGCGGCAGCAAGGTGCTGGTGCATACCGACCTGACGCTGTCGGGTTCGGTCGCCCAATACGGCCGCGGCGCCGGCATCATCCAGGCGACCGCCGCGCAGATCATGAATCAGTTCGCCAAATGCCTGCGCGATAAATTCGGCCAGCAGCACGTGCCGGCGCCGCCGCTGGTGCCCGACACCGCGACCCCGATGCCGCCGCGCATGCCGCCCTCTGCCGAGGCGCTGCCGCCGCTGCCCGTCGCTCCGGCGAAGCCGATCTCCGGCTTTGCGCTGATGGCGCGCGTGATCTGGGCCAAGATCGCCGGCCTGTTCCGCCGGTCGTAGGCATCCTCACTGGTTCATCATGCTGGGGGCGAAGATGTCCTCGAGCTTCGCCGGCTGCGGGGTGAGCCCCTGCTCGGCCGAGTACTGCGCGATGGTTTCGAGCACCTTGCGGTTCGGCGCAATGCCGTGGCGAATGATCGCCTCGGCTAGCGCCTTGCCGGCTTCGGCCGACAACAATCCGGTCTCGACGTGATACTCGACGTGCTCCTGCCGCTGCTTTTCGACAAGCTCATTGGCCTGGTTGAAGGCCTTGAGGATGTTGGTGATGGCCCACGGATGGCGTTCCGCGAGCTCGCGCTTGATCACCATGCCGTGGTTGATCGGGTAGAGCCCGGTCTTGCGGAAGAACCGCACGCCCTCGGCCCAGGGATCGGGGAACAGCGGCTTGATATCGGGATGGCTGTGGAGATCGATGGTGCTGCGGTCGACCAGGTTGGGATCGAGCAGATAGAAGATCACGGCGTCGAGTTCACCCGACACCATCATCGAGCCGATGCTCTTCTCCAGTGGAATCTGGTTGACGGTGACGCCGGGCGGCGGCTTGAAGCCGGTCGCTCCGCCATGGCTGCGTGACGGCGGCCGCTCCATCCAGAACTCCATGTCCTTGGGCTCGACGCCGTATTCGTGCTGCAGCACGCCGCGCGACCACAGCGCCGCGGTCTGCTGATATTCCGGCACGCCGACGCGCTTGCCCTTGAGGTCGGCGGGCTTGTCGATCTTGGCGTCTTTCCGCACCAGCAGGGTCGTGTGGAAGAACTTGCGCGTGGTGAACACCGGGATGCCGACGAAGCGGTCGTCGCCCTTCGACTTCGCCATCATCAGCGACGAGATCGACATCTCTGAGACGTCGAACTCGGCGAAGCGCAACTGCCGCCAGAATAGTTCGGACGGATGCAGCACGGTCGGCAAAAAATCGATGCTCTCCGGCTTCACCTTGCCGTCGATCACCGGATATGTGCGCGGATTGGGCGTGATGCCGAGGCTGAGCTGAAGGGTCATGTGCGATGGCCGCTTGTTGGTTTGAGGTGTGTGTCGAAACTTGTGTCACGAACGCGGTCGGTCCCCTCCCCCCTTGAGGGGGAGGGTTATGGAGGGGGGTAACCGCAAGCTCCGGACTAGCAACCGCCCCGCTCCCCACCCCTCCCCCCTCAAGGGGGGAGGGAGCAGACTGAGCAAATGGCGAGGACTAAGGCCTGAACTTCGGCGGGCGCTTTTCGCGGAAGGCGCGGCCGCCTTCCTTGGATTCCTCCGTGTCGTAGAACAGCGACACCGCCTCGAAGCCGAGCGAACTCAGGCCTCGCAACTGCTCGGTGTCGGCGTTGAACGAGCGCTTGGCGATGGCGATCGCGGTCGGGCTACGCTCGCGGATCTCGGCGCACCACTTGTCGACCTCTTCGTCAAGCTTGTCGTGCGGCACCACCGCATTGACGAGGCCCATGTCGAGCGCTTCCTTGGCGCTGTAGCGCCGGCACAGGTACCAGATCTCCCGCGCGCGCTTCTCGCCGACAAGACGCGCTAGGTACGCAGTACCGAAACCGGGATCGACCGAGCCGACCTTCGGCCCGACCTGGCCGAACACCGCCTTCTCGGAGGCGATAGTGAGATCGCACAGCGTCGCCAGCACATTGCCGCCGCCGATCGCAAAGCCCTGCACCCGCGCGATCACCGGCTTCGGCACGTCGCGGATGAGCGACTGCACCTCGTCGATCGGTAGGCCGATCGTGCCCCGGCCGCCATAGCTGCCCGCGTGCGCGCTCTGGTCGGCGCCGGTGCAAAATGCGCGGTCGCCGGCGCCGGCCAGCACGATCACCGCCACCGACTTGTCCCAACCGGCGCGCTTCAGCGCGTCGATCAGTTCCTCGCAGGTCTCGGCCGTGAAGGCGTTGTATTTTTCCGGCCGGTTGATGGTGATGCGCGCGACGGCGTCGCGCACCTCGTAGAGAATGTCTTTGTAGTCGCTCATCGAAAAATCATCCGTGCATGGTGAGACCGCCGGACACGCTGATGGTCTGGCCGGTGATGTAGGCGGCGTCGTCCGAGAGCAGGAAGGCGACCAGCCCGGGATAGTCCTCCGGCGCGCCGAGCCGCCGCATCGGGATGGCGCGCTTCAATCCTTCCATGATGCGGGTGCCGTCCGGCCCTTCGAGGAAGCTGCGCAGGATCGCCGTATCGGTCGGGCCCGGACAGAGCGTATTGAGGATGATGCCTTTGCCGACGAGCTCGCGCGCCAGCGTCTTGGTGAGCGCGATGATGCCGCCCTTACAAGCTGAATAGACCGCCTCGCCGGACGAGCCGACGCGGCCGGCGTCGGAGGCGATGTTGACGACGCGGCCGAAGCCGCGCTCCGCCATGCCGCGCAGCACGACATGGTTCATGTTCAGCGGGCCCTCGAGATTGATGGCGATGATCTTGCGCCAGAACTCGGGCGTCGTATCGAGGAAGTTCGCGGCGCGGTCCCAACCGGCATTGTTGACCAGGAAGCTCACCGGACCGCTCGCGGCCTCGAAGTCGGCGACCGCGCGAGTCACCGCCGCGTAGTCCGAGATATCGAGCGCATGGAGGCTGGCGCGCCCGCCTTTCGCCCTGATCTCCTTCGCGACGACTTCACCCATAGCGGCATCGAGGTCAAAGATGCCGACCGTGCAGCCTTCCTCGGCGAGCCGCCGTACGATCGCCGTGCCGATGCCGTTCGCGCCGCCGGTGACGATGACGCTGCGATCCTTCAGTCCGCGCATGCCCGAGCCTCAGTGTTAAGCGCGCAGTACGGCGGCATCGTCCGAACGGCCGGCGAGCATGCGGGTTGCTTCGTAGACCATGACGACCTCGTCGCGCTGATTTTTCACTTCGATCCTGGAAGCCACGATGCCGCGGTTGCCCTTGGAGGTCGGCCGCACCGACGTCACCTCGATCTCGCCGTGCACCGTGTCGCCGACGCGCACTGGCGCCAGCACCTGCTTCTTCAGTTCGAGCATGGCGAGGCCTGTGCCCTGGATCATGGTCTGGCAGAGCAAGCCTTCGATCAAACTGTAAGTAAGAGCGGCGGGGACAAATTGTCCCTGGATCGTGCCTTTCTCGGCGCCGAAGGTGCGATCAATGAAGATCGTCTCCAACATGCCGGTGACGCCGGTGAACATGACGAGGTCGGTCTCGGTGAGGGTGCGGTTGAGCGTGCGGAAGCGCTGACCGGGCGACAGTTGCTCCCAGGTGAAGCCGAGGCCGAGCGTCTGCATGAGTGCTCCGAGGAGATGGTGCGCTGCATCAATGCAACGCCGTCAGGCTTGCGGACTTCCTTAGCGGCCATGAGACGATGTTTCCAGCCCTACTGCGACACAAAAGCTGCTGGCCGCTATGCGCTGCGAATTGCCTCGCATCGCTGCGCTCCTTATCCTCGCGCTGGGAAGGAACACCGACATGAAACAATCAAGAACACAGCCCGATATTGCATCCCTCTCCGCTCGTCCCCGCGCAAGCGGGGACCCAGAATTTGAAAGGCCAAAGGAACGCGAGGCGAGCCTGGATTCCCGCGTGCGCGGGAATGAACGGAATGTGTGGCTCTTCGTTGCAACAACACTGCTGCTCGTGTGCGGCGCAGTATCCGCGCAGGCCGAACCCTACCCGAGCCGGCCGGTGCGCATCGTGGTGCCGACGCAGGCGGGTGCGGCGCAGGACATTCTCGCCCGGCTCATTCAGCCGCATCTGGAGAAAGCACTCGGCCAGCCCATCATCATCGAAAACCGTTCCGGCGCCAGCACGATGATCGGAACCGAGGCGGTCGCCAGAGCGGCGCCCGACGGCCACACGCTGCTGATCGTGCCGACCACCTTCACGGTGAACGCCGCGCTCAACACCAAGCTCACCTTCGACCTGCAACGCGATTTCGAGCCGATCACCGTGCTGGTGAAGAACCCGCTGCTGTTCGCCGTCAACGCCAAAGTGCCGGCGAAGACGCTGACGGAATTCGTCGCGCTCGCCAAGGCGGAGCCCGGCAAGCTCAACTACGGCACCTCCGGCGCCTCCACCCAGGCGCACCTTCTGCTGGAGATGTGGAGCGCGCAGGCCGGCATCAAAATGCAGCACGTCCCCTATCGCGGCGGCGCGCCCGCGGCGCTGGCGGTCGCCGCCGGCGAGGTCCAGATCGTGCTGCTGTCGCCACTCGGTATCCTGGCACAGGTGCAGGCCGGCCTGGTCCGGCCGCTCGCGACCGGCGGCCGCACCCGCGATCCGAAGCTGCCCGATCTGCCGACCGCGGTCGAAGCCGGCTTCCCGGATTTCGAGGCCGTGCAATGGCTCGGCCTTCTCACCACCGGCGGGACGCCGAAAGAGATCGTCAACCGGCTCAACGCCGAGGTGAACAAGATTCTGCGCGATCCCGACGTCGTCGCCAAGCTCGCGACCCAAGGCACCACCGCAGCCGGCGGTACACCGGACGAGTTCCGCAAACTGATCGCGACCGAAATCCGCAACTGGAAAGAAGCCGCACAGAAGGCCAACATCAAACCGAAATAGCCCTAGGCCGCAGTGGATTGTCAGAATTGATGGGTTCCGGGATCACGCTGACGCGCGTCCTGGAACAACTCCTCGGTGTCGCTGAGCGGCATCCAACCCGTTATTGCGGGACACCTTGGGGCCGATACTGCCCGAAACTATCGGGATCGGTTTCGCGAGCGAGAACGCCGAGGTCGTAGCGCGACTGGAGATAGGCCATTCCGCGATTGAGTTTGGGCAAAAATGCGCGGGCCGGGTGCCCGAGCGGAATAATGAATTTGCAGGCCCAGCGGACCCGCCCGAAACTGCCATCCCTGTCCCACTCGATTTCATCGCTCTGGTACGTGATCTCGAACTTTATCGGCATATCCGGCGCGACGCGATCGACGATCTTTTGCATTCTCTCCAAGAGGAACCAATGTGTTTCGAGCGGCTTCGACATTCCGCGTCACCCCTTCGATTTCGTCCTCCCTGGAGATGCTCTACCAATAGGGTTTAACGTCCATTACCGAAATTTGGCCGCAAGGCGGCGCAATCAAGATTTTCAATCGCCTTGCAGGTGGGAAATTCCCTTACTCCTTCAGCGCGGTTTCGCGGGTGCGGCGGATCACCGGCGCGGCGACAACCGCAAGCAGGCCCCCGGCCACCAGCAGGAAGGCGAGGCTGATTGGTTCCTGCACGAACACCAACGGGTCGCCGCGCGAGAGCAGCAGCGCCCGGCGCAGGTTCTCCTCCATCATCGGACCGAGAACGAAGCCAAGAATGAGCGGTGCCGGCTCGCAATCGAGCTTGATGGCGAGGTAGCCGAAGATCGCGAAGAACGCCATGACGTAGAGGTCGAACGGCTTGCTGTTGATGGTGTAGGCGCCGATGCAGCAGAACGCCACGATCGCCGGGAACAGCAAGCGATACGGCACCTGCAGCAGCCTGGCCCACAGACCGACCAGCGGCAGGTTCAAGATCACCAGCATCAGATTGCCGATCCACATGCTGGCGATCAGCCCCCAGAACAGGCCGGGGCGGTCGGTCATGACGCGCGGTCCGGGCGCGATGCCGTGCACCATCAGCGCGCCGATCATCATCGCCATGGTGGGATTGCCCGGGATGCCGAGCGTCAGCATCGGGATGAACGAGGTCTGCGCCCCGGCATTGTTGGCCGATTCAGGCGCCGCCACGCCGCGGATGTCGCCGCGGCCGAAGTTGCGCGGCCGGCGCGCCACGTTCTTTTCGAGCGTATAGGCGGCGAACGCGGCGAGCAACGCGCCGCCGCCCGGCAGGATGCCCAAAATGGCGCCGAGCCCGGTGCCGCGCAGGATCGAGCCGAAGCAGTACCGCAAATCGGCCGCGCTCGGCCAGACGCGGCCGACCGCCGCCGCGACGATGCGGGTCCGCTTGGTCTGTTCGAGATTGGTGGCGACTTCGGCGAGGCCGTAGATCGCCATCGAGAGTGCGACGAACTCGATGCCGTCGGCGAGTCCGGTGAGGCCGAAGTCGAAGCGGCGCACCGCCGAGTTGACGTCGGTGCCGGCAATCCCGAGCAGCAGCCCCAGCACCACCATGGCGATTGCCTTGACCAGCGAGCCGTGCGCCAGCACCACGGCGGCGATCAGTCCGCACACCATGAGCGAAAAATATTCCGCCGGCCCGAACTGCAGCGCGACCGCAGCAAGCGGCGGCGCGGCGAGCGCAATCAGCAGCGTGGCGAAGCAGCCGGCGAAGAACGAACCGATCGCCGCTATGCCGAGTGCCGGCCCGGCACGGCCCTGCAGCGCCATCTGGTGGCCGTCGATGATGGTGACGACCGACGAGGCCTCGCCCGGAATGCTGACCAGGATCGCGGTGGTCGAGCCGCCGTACTGCGCGCCGTAATAGATGCCGGCCAGCAGGATGAGCGCGGATTCGGGAGCGAGCGTGAACGAGATCGGCAACAGCATCGCCACCGTGGTGACCGGGCCGATGCCGGGGAGCACGCCGATGACGGTGCCGAGCAGGACGCCGATGAAGCAGTACATGACGTTCTGCAGCGTCAGCGCCACCGCGAAGCCCAAGCCCAGATTGGCGAAGACGTCCATCGGGCGACCTAGAGGCTCGGCCAGATGGCGATCGGCAGGCCCAGCAGATAGACGAAGACCCCGATTGAAAATGCGATCAGGGCGACCGCCAGCACGGCGGTTTCGACAAGGCGGGAGTCGGCGCCGGCCCAGGCGGTCACCAGAATGAGGACCGCGAGTGTGACGATGAGCCCGAACGGCTCGATCATCAGGCCGAACAGCGCGACCGCGAACGCAATCACGGCGATCGGCAGGACATGCAGGCGCGCCATCGGCTCGCCGTCGAGCACGAGCGAGCGGCCGATCAGGATGCCGCCGAGCCCGGCGAGCACCGCGCCGAGCAGCAACGGAAAATAGCCGGGCCCCATCTTGCCGACCGTTCCGAGCGAGTAGCCGCGCGCGGCCAGCATCGCGACCGCGGCAAAGCCGCAGAACATCAGTCCCGACCAGAAGTCCTTAGGCGCGCGTATCCGCACCCGCATGCCCCCACCCTCTCGCCGCGCCGCCTCCGGACGATCAAATCGGCTGCGGTTTGCCGCGTCAATGCCGCCGCGACGACGTGACGTGCGCACGTGTCGCGTCACGAGAATTGCGTCATTCCGGGGCCGGGCCGCAGGCCGGAGCCCAAACTTGCGGCGCAATGGATTCCGGGCTCGCGCGGACGCGCGCCCCGGAATGGCGCCGGCGAGTGACGCAGTGAGTGACTCACCCGCGAAAGACCACTGTCTGGATCGGCCCGGTGCGATCCTCTACATTCGCGGCACTTCCTTCATGCAGCAGGTGACGATGGCTCCCGAATTTATCGAACAGCATGGTCTGTGGTCGGACGATCAACGTCGCCACGCCGAGGAGCTCAAGTACCGCATCGAGAAGGACGACATCCAGCTCATCCGTGTCGCCTGGGCCGATCCGCACGGCGCCTCGCGCGCCAAAGCCCTGACGGTGCCGGCCTTCGCGGCCGCGCTCAAGAGCGGCTTCAACATCAACGTCGCGACCGCCACGCTCGATTCTGCCAACGCCCGTACCTTCGCGTCGTTCACGCGCGGCGGCGGCATGGGCCTCGAAGAGATGACCGGCTCACCGAACCTCACCATCGTGCCGGATCCGGCGACGTTCCGCCTGCTGCCGTGGGCGCCCAAGGTCGGCTGGGTGCTCTGCGACGAGTATTTCAGCAGCGGGGTGCCATTTCATTTCTCGCCTCGCCAGATTCTGCGCCGGCAGATCAGGCGGCTCGCCGAGCGCGGCATGGGCAGCGTGGTCGGGCTTGAGATCGAGTGGTACCTCACCCGCATTGTCGACCCGCACCTCGGCGAGGAGCACACCGGCAATCCTGGCGTTCGCGGCCGTCCGCTGAAGACCGCGCCCGCCGAGCCGGGATTCTCCTATCACTCCGAGACCAACCTCGACCTGATGCAACCGGTGATCTCGGCGCTCGCCGACGCGTTCGAGAAGATCAGGCTGCCGTTGCGCTCGATCGAGAACGAGTGGGGCCCCGGCCAGCTCGAATGCACCTTCGCGGCGCGCCCGGCGCTCGAGGCCGCCGATCACGCCGTCCTGTTCCGCACCGCGACACGCCAGATCTGCCGCCGCATGGGCCACTTCGCCTCGTTCATGTGCCGGCCGGCGATCAAGAGCTTCTATGCGAGCGGATGGCATCTGCATCAATCCGTGGTCGACGCCAAGAGCGGCCGCAACCTGTTCATGCCGGAGCAGGCAGGGGCCTGCCTGTCGCTGCTCGGCCGCAATTATCTCGGCGGTCTGATGAACCATGCGCCGGCCTGCGCGGCGTTCGCGACGCCAACCGTCAACGGCTATCGCCGCTATCGGCCGAACTCGCTCGCGCCCGACCGCGCCACCTGGTGCTACGACCACCGCGGCGTGATGGTGCGCGTGCTCGGCGCGCCGGGCGATCCGGCGACCCGGCTGGAGAACCGCGTCGGCGAGCCCGCCGCCAACCCGTATCTCTATATCGCCTCGCAGATCGCGGCCGGCCTCGACGGCATCGAGCACGCGCGCGATCCCGGCCCGCCGGATGACGATCCCTACACCGCCGACCGGCCGCTGCTGCCGGCGACGCTGCCGGCGGCGCTCGACGCGCTCGAAGGCGACACGATGTTCGCCGCCGCGTTCGGCGAAGTGTTCGTCGACTATTTCCTCAAGCTCAAGCGCAACGAGGCCGGACGCTATGAGAAATGGCTGGCGGATCATCACCGGCCGCACGGCGACGAGCCGACCGAATGGGAGCAAAACGAGTATTTCGATTTCTTTTAGTGAATGTGGCTCGCCTTCGGCGAGGAAACTCCGCCGTCATTCCAGGCGCGCCAACGGCGCGAACCCGGAATCCACACTTCTTGCTACGTGCGTGGATTCCGATTGCTACGTGCGTGGATTCCGAGCTCGCGCTGGCGCGCGCCCCGGAATGACGTGGAGAGAGAGTGGGGCACTGATGGCCGCAGAGCACACACGCATACGCGAACTGGTGCGCGAAGCCGACGTCGCGATCGACGTGATCGCCGAGGGCGCGGGACCGCTTGTCCTCCTGCTGCCGTCGCGCGGGCGCGACTCCTACGACTACGACGAGGTCGCCGAGGGCTTGGCGCGCGAAGGCTTCCGCCTGCTGCGGCCCCAGCCGCGCGGCATCGGCCAGTCGAAGGGGCCGATGACCGGCATCACGCTGCACGATTTCGCCAACGACATCGCGGCAGTGATCCGGCACTACGGCGGGCCGGCGGTGATCGTTGGCCACGCCTACGGAAACTGGGTCGCGCGCATGACCGCGACCGACCATCCGGCGCTGGTGCGCGGCGTGGTGATCGCGGCGGCGGCGTCGAAGCAGTATCCGCCGGAGTTGAGCGTGGCGGTCGGCAAGAGCGGCGATCTCTCGCTGCCGCCGGCGGAGCGGCTTCCATATATCCAATCGACCTTCTTCGCGCCCAGCCATGACGCCTCGATCTGGCTCGACGGCTGGCATCCCGAAGCGAGCGAGGCGCAGCGCATCGCCGCGGCAGGCACGAAGCAGGCCGAGTGGTGGGCGACCGGGACGGCGCCGATCCTCGACCTGCAGGCCGACAGCGATCCGTTCCACCCGATCGCCAAAATGAACGAACTGCGTGACGAGCTTGGCGAGCGCGTCTCGGTCGCGGTGATCCGCGACGCCAGCCATGCGCTGCTCCCCGAGCAGCCGCGTGCCGTCGTCGACGCCATCTCCCGCTGGATCCGCGCGCTGCCAGCTTAGCCGTGGCGGCAGTGCTCGCTCCCGACTTTGCACAAACGTATCCCGGGCGCAGCGCAGCACGCAGTGGTGCGCTGCAGACCCGGGATCGCAACGAACACCGCCTTCGGGACGGTCCGGATCAGCGGTGCACCGCTCCGCAAGTGCTACGCGCTGCACCGCGCCCGGGACACAGACTCGCTTGAAGCCTACCCTCCCCCATTCACATGATCAGCCACGCGCGGCGCGTGCTTGACTTGAGCGCGCGTCTTGCCTTCGGTGCGTGCTTCCGCTCTCACCGACGAGGACCGCGTGCCCAGCCTCCTGATCAAGAACATCGGCGAATTTTTCACCGGCGATCTCGCGCAGCCGCAGAAGCTCGTCGGCTCGCTCCTCATCGAGGACGGCCGCATCGCGGCGCTCGATCCGCCCGCCGACACCAAGGCCGACAGCGTGATCGACGCCGGCGGCTCGGCGGTGATGCCGGGCCTGGTCGACGGCCACATCCACCCGGTGTTCGGCGAATGGACGCCGACGCAGGATGCGCTCGGCTGGATCGGCAACTACGTCCACGGCGGCACCACCACGATGATCTCGGCCTGCGAGCTGCACGTGCCGGGCCTCGACTACAACGGGCTCACGCCCGAGATCGTCACCTCGCTCGCCGTGCTCACCGCCGCCACCACCGGCCGCGTGCGCTGGAGCGGCGCCAAGGTGCATGCCGGCACCGTAATCCTCATTCCCGGGATGAAGGAGGAGCACTTCGACCGGCTTGCCACCGCGAAGTCGATCCTCGCGAAATTCATCTTCTATCCGCTCACCGGCGGCCGCGACGAGGCGCTGCAATATCAGCGCTGGTGCCGCGAGCGCGGCATCCGCACCAAGATTCATACCGGCGGCGTGTCGCGCTCGGGCGTCAGTCAGATCTGCGGCTACGAGGTGCTGTCCTGGCTGCAGCCCGACATCGCCGCACACGTTGCCGGCGGGCCGATCCCGATGAGCGATACCGACATGGACCGGGTGGTCGACGACACGAGCTTCGCGCTCGAAATCTGCTCGTCCGGCAACTACGGCTCGACCTTGCGGCTGGTGCGCCGGCTCGCCGACAAGGGCAAGCTCCATCGCCTCACGGTCGGCACCGATACACCCGGCGGCACCGGCGTGATCCCCCGCGGCATGCTGCGCAACCTGCTGTTCCTGTGCTCGGTGTGCGGGCTGTTGCCGGCCGAGGCGATCGCGATCGCCACCGGCAACACTGCGGCAGCGCACGGCCTCGACGTCGGCGTACTTGCGCCGGACCGTCCGGCCGACATCGTGATCTGCGGCCCGGTCGAAGGCTCGACCGGCACCAGCGTGTCGGACGCGATCGCGCACGGCGACCTGCCGGGCATCTCCTACGTGATCGTCGACGGCGAGGTCGTGGTCGGCGGACGAAGCCGGCAGACGCCGCCGCCGAACCGGCAGACATTCTTCTCCTGCTGCGAGGCGCACAGCGGCTTCGCCTGCAACTGATATGCTCCGGGGAAGCGAAACGACACTGCTGCCGTCGGCTTGCTGCCTCCGTAATTTCCCTTATTTCCCTCTAGATTCCCGTAATTGAGAGCGGGCGCCGGATGCCGTTAGCTCCCTCCGACAGAGGGGGGCCTCGGCTCTATCCGGACACAACAACCGCGAAGGCCGACTGCGATCTCGGCATCGCGCTGACGACCGGAGCCATGCTGTTCCTGCAGCTCGTGCCCGTCGGCGCCTCTTGAGGCGGGACGATTTCGCCGGCGGCCGCAGTCTCCTGGGTCACGTCCCTCCTGGGTCACGTCCCTCCTGGGTCACGTCGCCCGAAAGTTGCCGGGCACGTTCGGCCGGATGAATCACCCTCATCTCCGCCTCATCGATCAGCACGGGCAGGCCGGCAGGTTCCTTCGGGCTTCTGTCGACATAGGTGGCAGCGCGTTGAACCCAGTCGTCGTCGGCGTCTGGCGGTGCCGGGGACGCTGGAACTTTTTCTGGTTGTGAGAGTACGTTTCGGGTGCACAGACTGGGCCGCTGACCCAATTGGTCGTCATAATCGCAGTTCTTGGGGCGATGCACCCAAAGCCGCCCCGGATCGTCCGGCCTACCCGCAATTCCAGCAGTCATGCCTAATGTCGGTCACACGGTGGGCGGCAGTGGCGCGCGTTGCGACCATTGTGACTCTTTGCGCCAGCCAGTGGCCCCGATAACATGCCTCCAACGCGGCGCAACCGACGCCGAAGAAAAACACGACCATTCCTTCGGAGGAAACGACATGAACACGACACGCCGTACATTCCTCAAGAGCAGCACCGCCGCCGCCGTGGCGGCTGGACTGCCCGCGCATTCCGCATTTGCCCAGGCAGCGGTCGAGCTGAAACTTCACAGCTTCGTGCCGCCAACGCACAGCATCTGGGTCGATCCGCTCACACCCTGGAGCAAGGAAGTCGCCAAGCGCAGCGACGGCAAGATGACGGTTCGCATGTTCCCGTCCATGCAGCTTGGCGGCAAACCGCCCGAGCTTTACCGCCAGATGGTGCAAGGCATCGCGGACATCGTATTTACGCTTCCGGGATACACCTCGGGTGACTTCCCAATGTTGTCGCTGACCGAACTGCCCGGCACGGCCGACAATGCCGAAGACGGCACGCGAAAGCTCTGGGCCAACAAGGACAAGTTCTTCGGCAAGGAACTCGAAGCTGCCAAGGTCCTGATGCTCTGGAACTCCGACACCGCCGGCATCATGAGCCGCGCCAAGCCGATCCGCACCTTGGAAGACCTGAAAGGCATGCGCATCCGCACACCGTCGCGGGCACAGTCGGCGCAACTCACGACGCTCGGGGCCACGCCCGTCGACATGCCGGTGACGCAAATCTACAACGCGCTGGAGCGGGGCGTCATCGACGCCACCATGATCCCGCTGTCCGCGATGCTGGATTTCAAGCTGCTGGAGGTCGTCAAGTACTTGACCGTCGATGCGCCGCTTGGCCGTTCGCCGTTCATCGTGAGCATGAACCGCAAGCGTTACGAGAGTCTGCCGCCCGATCTCAAGAAAATCATCGACGACACCACCGGGCTTGAGATGAGCATGGGCGGAGCGCGAAGCTACGATAAGAAGAACACGGCGGCGCTGGCGGCCGCAAAGAAAGAGCGCGAGGTCATTTCGCTTTCCCCGGAGGAGCGCAAGCGCTGGCTTGAACTGTTCAAGACGTTGGCCAAACAGCAAGGCGAAGAGGTCGACAAGAAGGGGCTTCCGGGCTCCGCCTTGGTCAAGGCGTACAATCTGACAAGCTAGACCGGCAGGACGGCGCGACAGGGCCGATGCGTGGGAAGCGGTGAAGGAGAGTGAAGATGCAGCTCTTCGACCGCTTCCTGCGCATTCTTGCGCTTGCTTCCGGCGCCACCATGATTTTGCTCGTGTTGGTTACGGTTACCGACGTCGTCATGCGCTATGTTTTCAACAAACCGCTGGCGAGCGTGTGGGAGTTCACCGAATTCTCCATGGCGCTGATCGTATTTCTCGGCATTGCCTATTGCGGCTGGACCGGCGGGCATATCGCCGTCGACGTGTTTTCCCGGTGGCTGGACCGGCCTAGCCTGAGATTTCTACCGGCGGTCCTGTCGTTCATCGGCGCAGCACTGTTCGGGCTGATCGCCTTCCGGGCGACGCTTGAGACCATCGCCACAATCGATCAGGTCAGCAACACGCTGCGCTGGCCGTTCTATCCCTTCCGTTTCACGGTCGCCGCGGGTTCGGCAATATTCGCGTTGGTGATGCTGATACAGGGTGTGCAATCGCTTTCTCAGCCTCCGGCGGGTAAAAGCCAATGATTTCCGAGACATGGATTGGCGCGATCGGCATCGTGGCCATGCTGATCCTGTTGGCGCTGCGGATGCCGATTGGAATCGCCATGCTGCTGGTCGGCGCGATTGGCTTTTCCATCTTACATGGCGTTCAGCCGGCGCTTCACATGCTCGGCAGCTATCCGTACGGCTATGCCGCGGTCTATGAGCTCGCCGTAATTCCGATGTTTGTATTGATGGGCAACGCCGCAGCCGTGTCCGGCATGGGGCGCGACCTTTATGCGACCGCTTATGCCTGGGTCGGTCACTGGCGCGGCGGACTGTCGTCGGCAACGATCGTTTCGTGCGCTGGTTTCGCCGCGGTGTGCGGCTCGAGCGTCGCATCTGCGGTTACCATGGGCCGCATCTGCCTCCCCGAAATGAAGCGTTACAATTATGACGACCGGCTGGCGACCGGCACGGTGGCCGCCGGCGGAACGCTGGGAATTCTGATTCCGCCTTCGACGGCGTTCATTGTCTATGCAATCCTTACCGAACAGTCGATCGGCCGACTTCTCCTTGCCGGATTTTTTCCCGGTCTGCTGCTGGCTCTCCTGTTCGTCTTGACCATCTCGATTTGGACACGCTTCAAGCCCGACCTCGGACCACCCGGTCCGCTGGTGGGAAATCGCGAGCGAATTCGATCCTTGGGCCGGGCTGGTCCGATGCTGGGCATCGTGGTCGCCACGATTGGGGGCATCTACATCGGCATATTTACGCCCGCCGAGGCGGCGGCCGTCGGCGCGTTTCTGGCGCTCGTCTACGCATTCTGGCGGCGTACAATCAACGGTGAGAGCATGCAGTTTCTGCTGCTCGAGACCGTGAAGACCACGGCGTTTGTATTTCTGATTTTGATCGGTGCGCTGGTGTTTGGGCCGTTCCTTGCACTGAGCGGGCTGCCGCAGCAGTTCGCCGCATGGCTGACGTCGTTCGACCTCCCTTCAATCGTTATTCTCAGCATCCTGATGCTACTCTACATTTTCTTG
>JBFXEX010000050.1:0-37546 GCA_050179645.1 Xanthobacteraceae bacterium
ATGGCGGCTGGGTGCCAGTCCTCTTCGGCGCGACGATGGTGTTGATCATTCTGACCTGGCGGCGCGGCAGCAATATTCTCGCCCTGAAGACCCAGCGCATCGAGGTGCCACTCAATACGCTGCTGGCGAGCCTCGAGAAGAAACCGCCCCACATCGTTCCCGGTACGGCAGTGTTCCTGACCAGCCATCCGGAATTCGCACCCACCGCACTGCTGCATAATCTAAAGCACAACAAGGTGCTGCACGAACACAATGTCATCCTGACCATCGTGACCAACGACACGCCGCGCGTCGCCGAGGATGAGCGGGTGAAGATCAGGTCGCTTTCGCCTCGCTTCAGCGTCGTGTCGCTGAAGTTCGGCTACATGGAATCGCCGAACGTGCCCAAGGCGCTGGCGATCGCGCGCAAGCACGGATGGCAGTTCGACATCATGTCGACGTCGTTCTTTCTGTCCCGGCGTGCGTTGCGTCCAGCGGCGCATTCCGGCATGCCGCGTTGGCAGGACCACCTGTTTATTGGGCTGGCGAAATCGGCCAGCGACGCGACGGACTTCTTCCAGATTCCGACAGGACGCGTGGTGGAAGTCGGCACGCAAGTCACCGTCTGAAACTTCTGCTTGATCCAGTTCTGCAAAGAGGAGGTTGTGCGATACCCCGGCACCACCGACGCGATCTCATCGCGGAGATGATACGGTGCGCGGCGGGGCGGCGTTCCCGTTTCGCACTCGATCAACAAGCCTGACCTAATCGTTGTTCTTGAGCTTTTTGGTTCTTGACCCTACCATCTCATCCATGCGGATGAATTCTCCGTGCATTCAAAGAGCAACGCGATCTCATTGATGCATGTCAATTGGCAGCCATCACGTTTGAGTATCTGATTTTTTCACTGATCGACACGGGAATGCTTGAACGCGAATGAGCGCGGTTCACCGTTTATGAGCGAGAAGGCGTCATGAAGGCAGTTTTCATACGGACCATCGCGATCGTGCTGGTCTGGTTGGCTCCATATTGTGCATTGGCCCAGACGGCTCCTTCGACCAGCGCGCCTTTGCAGCCACTGCTGAAGGCCGAGCAGCTCGATCAATTGGTTGCGCCGATCGCGCTCTATCCCGACCCGCTGTTGGCGCAACTCTTGATTGCCGCCACCTACCCGCTTGAGGTTGTGCAGGCAGAGCGCTGGGCGAAGGCCAATGCCAAACTCAAGGGAGATGCCTTGACCGCCGCGATCGGCAAACAGCCCTGGGACGAAAGCATCAAGTCGCTGGTTCCGGTTCCCAACGTGCTCACGATGATGAGCGACCAGCTCGAATGGACGCAAAAGCTCGGCGATGCGATGCTGGCGCAACAATCGGACGTGATGGAGGCGGTTCAGCGCCTGCGGGCCCGGGCGCAAGCGAACGGAAAGCTGCAGTCGAGCAAGGAGCAGACCGTCACCACGCAGACCGACGACCAGCAGCGTTCGTATGTGGTCATCGAGCCTGCGTCGCCCAACGAGATTTATGTGCCGTATTACGAGCCCGCAGTGGTGTACGGCGCATGGCCGTACCCCGACTACGCGCCGTATTACTTTCCACCGCCGCCCGGATATATCCCGGGCCGCCTGCTGGCGACGGGCATTGCCTTCGGCGCCGGAGTAGCGGTCGGCCATGCAATCTGGGGAAACTGCGACTGGGGCCGGCGCAACATCAACGTGGTCGCCAACCGGCCGGTCAACATCAACAACGTCAATCGCGGCGATCTGAAGTATTCGAAATGGGAGCACAACGCCGATCACCGCCACGGCGTCAGGTACAACAACGCCGAGGTACGCCAGAAGTACGCCAAGACCGACATCCAGGCGGGCAAGGCGGCACGTCAGGATTTCCGGGGCAAGGAAGGTCAGCAGGTACTCGATCCGAATCGCGGCCGCCCCGGATCGGCGGATCGCCCCAATGTCGGCGACCGGCAACCGCCCGGCACTCGTCCCGCTCCAGGCAAGGGCGCAACCCCGAAGGGGCCGGCGAAAGCCGACCGTCCTGGACCCGCGCCTAAACAGGCCGCCAAGCCCAAGGCGCCAAGCCAGGCAACGCGGCCGGCGCCTCAGCCCAAGCGCGACACAAGCTTCTCCCACGTTCAGCCAGGGAAGGCGACGAGGGCTCACGCCGATCGCGGTCGACAAAGCTATCATGGCGGCGGACATCGCCCAGCGGCTGCGGCGCGTGGCAGCCGGCCGGCGCCAAGCGCCGGCGGGCGTGGCGGTCGCGGCGGACGGCGCTAGTGGTCCAGTTCCAACATTCGCATCCCGCGCCGGCAAGCATCTATGTCAAATCCACTCCACTCGGTCGATGATTGGAAAGAACTCGAGAGGCCAGCGATGACACTTTTGCGTTCAAACCAGCACCGAAACTTTTGGCCGCGCGCGACCTGGCGGTTTCTTCGCAGCGCCGTGCTGGTCTGCGCGATCATTGCCGGCGGCGCCGCCGCTGTCGCGCAAGAGCGCTTTGCTACGCCGGATGAAGCGGTGGATGCGCTGATGAAAAGCGTAAGGAGCGGCGATCTTGCTGCCGTGGCGCGGGTGCTTGGCCCCGGCAGCGCCGAAATCGTGTCCTCGGGCGACCCGGTAGACGACGCAGCCGCCCGCAAGCGGGTCATCGACGCCTTCGATACCAAGCATCAGGTGATGACGGAGGGAGAGGACAAGGCGACACTGATGGTCGGCAACGAGGAATGGCCATTCCCCATCCCTCTGGTGCGCAAGGATGGCCGTTGGCAATTCGATGCCAACGCCGGCCGGGAGGAGATCCTCTATCGCCGCATTGGACGCAACGAATTAAGCGCCATTCAAGCGTGTCTCGCCTACGTGGATGCGCAGGATGAATATGCGGAGCGGGGAATCGCCGGCAACGGGGTTTACGCCCAGCGCATCATGAGTTCGGCGGGCAAGAAAGACGGCTTATATTGGCCCTCGGAAGACGGCGCGAATGAAAGTCCGCTCGGCGAGCTTGCCGCGAGCGCATCTGCGCAGGGTTATCGCCTCAGCCAGCAGAGACGAAGCCCCTATCACGGCTATTTCTTCAAAGTACTGACCCGCCAGGGAGCGAACGCGCCCGGCGGGGCGATAGACTACGTGACGCGCGGCAAGATGATCGGCGGGTTCGGGCTGGTCGCGTACCCGGCCGAATACGGCAATTCCGGCATCATGACCTTTCTGGTCAATCATCAAGGCGTGGTCTACGAGAAGGACCTTGGAGCGAACACCGCGCGGATTGCTCAGAGTATCAACGAGTACAATCCCGATTCGACGTGGCGTCGGGTCGACGCCTCGAATCGCGAATAGCCCGTTTGCGGTAGCATCATTTCAGGCCAGCGACCGGTTGGTCGTCGCAACCGGTGGCGTATTAGCTGGCGGTTCCTGGCTTTTTTCCTCGATCGAGTTTTGAATCTAATCGCCGCTGAGTTCCATTGGAATTTCCCCGAGCTGCATCACATCCGACGCGGAATTGAACATCATTTCTCGCAACTGCAGGCTTTTCGACAAAATCGGTCAAGCAGCCGATATGGTTGCTTCGTACAACCATTTGCGCATCCGCTGGACCATCGGTACCGATTTTAAATTCAATTCGATGGCGGCTGTGGCGCGTCGTTCTTAAAACCAGTACGCTATCCGCACAGGCAACTCGCTCCGCCTGTTCGAACTGCCGTAGAATCGAGAATGTGTCGATTTCTCGTTGTCCGCAATTGGCAGTGTTACACGCTGGTACAATCGGAAACGACACGGCGGATCGGCCACCTCCTTGCCGATATCCGGCGCCGGTTAGCGTTCGCGGTGGAATGCGGAGCGCTCAACCGCCCTGGTGATTTCATTTCGTCGGCGAGGAACGGGAAAATGGACAAAGCAGCGATCGGTGACCCACGCTTCTTCAGTCGAAGCGGTCCACATCCTCTCGCAGTCGTTGCACAGACGGCAGGCGGTAGCGTCCGTGAAGTCGATCTGCGCATTGAAGGCCTTGCGCCTCTCCAAACGGCCGGGCCGAACGACGTCAGCTTTCTGGATGACCGACGTTATGCATCGGCGCTCAAGCAGACGCTGGCTGGCGCGGTAATCGTGCATCCTGACATGCAGGCCTGGGTGCCGCAGTCGACGGTGCCCATTCTCATCACCGAACCACACGTTGGTTGGGCTCGTGTCGCAGCACTATTCCATCCTGTGCGGCCGCTCTCGCCCAAAATTCACCCGTCCGCATTTGTGGCTGAGGGTGCGGCGGTCGATCCTTCGACCGAAGTCGGCCCGCTGTGTGTGATTGAAGCCGGAACGAAGATCGGCCCCGGCTGTCGGATCGGACCTTGCGCGGTGATAGAACGCGGTGTGGTCATCGGCCGGGATTGCCGGATCGGAGCGCATGCCAGCCTGAGCCACGCGATACTGGGCGCGCGGGTGTACGTCTATCCCGGTGCGCGGATCGGGCAGGAAGGATTTGGATTTGGCCTAACCAAAGCCGGATTTCTGACCGCTCCCCAGCTTGGTCGGGTGATTCTCGAAGACGATGTCGAGGTTGGTGCCAATACGACGATCGATCGGGGATCAATGCGCGACACGGTGATCGGCGCCGGCTCGCGGCTCGATAATCTTGTGCAGATCGGACACAATGTTGTGCTCGGCCGGTGTTGCGTCATCGTCGGCCAGGCCGGCATCGCAGGTTCGACTGTCCTTGAGGATTTCGTCCAGGTCGGGGGGCAGGCCGCCTTGAATGGACATATCAGAATAGGACGCGGCGCGCGGATCGGAGCGCAGGCTGGCGTCATGGGGGATGTCCCAGCGGGTGAGGAAGTGGTTGGGTTCCCTGCTCAGCCGAAACGAGCTTTCTTCCGCCAGGTGGCTACGCTTAAGCGGATGGCACGGATACAGAAGTGACGCCGGCGCCGCGCTGGTGCCGCGGTTGTTGTCTGTTATAGTATTGATTTGACTATATTTCTATCGCGCCAAGCCTTGTGTCGCGAATTCCGCATGTCTGATAGTTTTCCTTCTACCGGCCCTTTGGCGGCTCCCCCGGCGCGGGGGCGAGTGGTAAGAAGGCGCGCTCATGTTGCAACGCAACAATCCGGGGCCTGAACGATGACCGCCGCCGCCGACCAGAGTCCCGTAGCCGCCCCCGGGTCGGGCGAGGCAGCCCCTTCCAACTTCTGGGCGCTCACCATCGGCAGCGTCGGCGTGGTCTATGGCGATATCGGCACCAGCCCGCTCTACGCGTTGCGTGAGGCCGTGACCGCCGCCGTCGGCCACGATGCGAACGTAACCCGCGGCGCGGTGTTCGGCGTGCTCTCGCTCATCTTGTGGGCTCTCGTCATCGTCGTCACGGCGAAATACGTGCTCATCCTGCTGCGCGCCGACAACAAGGGCGAAGGCGGGACGCTGGCGCTGATGGCGCTGGCGCAGCGCGCGGTCGGACGGAACTCGGTCGCCATCGTCCTGTGCGGCATCATCAGCGCGGCACTGTTCTATGGCGATGCGGTGATTACGCCGGCGCTCTCGGTGTTGTCCGCCATCGAGGGGCTCAAGGTCGTCGCGCCATCGTTCGAGCACTTCGTCATGCCGCTGACGATTGTAATCCTGGTGGGGTTGTTTGCGGTGCAGTCGCACGGCACGGCGCGGGTCGCGGCCCTGTTCGGACCGATCACCGCGATCTGGTTCGTCGCGATCGCGGCTTCCGGCGTCTTTCATATCTTCGGCAACCCGGAAGTTCTGCTGGCGTTCAATCCCGCCCATGCGGTGAGCTTTATGTACTCGCATGGCGTCATCGGCCTGATCACGCTCGGCGCGGTGTTCCTGGCGGTCACCGGCGCGGAAGCGCTCTATGCCGACCTCGGCCATTTCGGGCGAAAGCCGATCCAGACCGCCTGGTTCGCGCTGGTGCTGCCGGCGCTTGCCATCAACTATCTCGGGCAGGGCGCGCTGGTGCTGGCGAACCCCAAGGCGCTCGAGAATCCGTTCTTCCTGATGTACCCGGACTGGGCGCTCATCCCGATGGTGCTGCTCGCCACCGCCGCCACCGTCATCGCCAGCCAGGCGGTAATCACCGGGGCCTATTCGATCACCCGTCAGGCGATCCAGCTCGGCCTCATTCCGCGGCTCGAAATCCGCCACACCTCGGGCTCGCATGCCGGGCAGATCTACATGCCGCGGGTGAACATGCTGCTGCTGGTGGGTGTGCTGCTGCTGGTGCTGCTGTTCCGCTCGTCGAGCGCGCTCGCCTCTGCCTACGGCATCGCCGTCACCGGCACGATGGTGGTGACCGGAATCATGGCGTTCGTGGTGATCTGGAAGGTGTGGCGCTGGTCGCCGTTCGCCGCCGCGGCGCTGATGCTGCCGTTTCTGCTGATCGACATCACGTTTCTTGGCGCAAATTTGCTCAAGGTCGCCGACGGCGGCTGGGTGCCGCTGGCGCTCGGCGGCGTGCTGATGGTCATGATGTACACGTGGCGGCGCGGTAGCCGTCTGCTGTTCGAAAAGACCCGCCGCCAGGAGACGCCGCTGGTCGATCTCGTCCGGATGCTCGAGCGCAAGCCGCCCGCCCGGGTGCCCGGGATGGCGGTGTTCCTCACCAGCGACCCGGCGAGCGCGCCGACGGCGCTGCTGCACAGCCTCAAGCACTACAAGGTACTGCACGAGAGGAACGTCATTCTCACCATCGAGACCGCCGACGCGCCGCGCGTCGATCCCGCCGAGCGGGTGCGGATCGAGCCGGTCGGCGAAACCTTCACCCGCATCGTGCTGCGGTTCGGGTTCATGGAGTCGCCGAACATTCCGAAGGCGCTCGCGGTGGTGCGCGCTCACGGCTTCACCTTCGACATCATGTCGACGTCGTTCTTCCTGTCGCGCCGGCACCTGAAGCCGGCCGCGCGTTCGGGCATGCCGCGCTGGCAGGACCGGCTGTTCATCCTGCTCACGCGGCTTGCGAATGATGCCACCGACTACTTCCAGATTCCCACCGGCCGGGTCGTGGAGGTCGGCACCCAGGTGACGATTTGAGGGCACGATTTGACGGTGACGATTTGATCGGCCGCGACGCCGAGATCCGACTCCGCAAACGAGTCCTTGATTTGCCGGCGACGGCACGCAACTGATAGTCGCACCTTCATCAGGGGTGGGATCAGGAGGACCGTATGGCGGAAGACCCGCGCGTGAAGAACCTGCAGCCGGACGAGGTCGCCCAGGGCGTCAAAGAGGGCCGCATGCTGCTCGTGGATGTTCGCGAGCCGAACGAGATCGAGGTCGAGGCGTTTCCAGATGCCATCGTGGTACCGCTGTCGCAATTCGATCCGTCGGCGATCCCCGATCCGCAGGGCAAGCAGGTGGTGTTTGCATGCCGCTCCGGCAACCGCTCGGTCACGGCGTCCCTCGCCGCCCAGGCGGCGGGGCTGCCCTATGACGCCCACATGGCCGGCGGCATCAAGCTGTGGAAGGAACTTGGTCTCAAGACGGTCACATGATCGCGCGAGATTTAGGCTCCGAATGATTTAAGGCTCGCCGATGTTTCCCGTCACTCGTTTCATGCTTGTTATCGCTGCGCTCAGCGCCGCGTTGCTCGCCGCGGTCGCGCCGGCGGCCGCTCAGAAAAAGGGCGAGCGGGTCGTCAACGTCTACAATTGGACCGACTACGTCGATCCTGCCGTTCTCGGCGACTTCACCAAGGAAACCGGCATCAAGGTCCGTTACGACACCTTCGACTCCAACGACATTCTCGAAACCAAGCTGCTCGCCGGGAAGTCCGGCTACGATGTCGTGGTGCCGACCGGCTATTTCCTGGAGCGGCAGATCAAAGCCGGCGTGTTCCAGAAGCTCGACAAGGCGAAGCTGCCCAATCTGGTCAATCTCTGGCCGGAGATTTCCAAGCGGCTCGCCGCCTACGACCCCGGCAATCAGTACGCCGTGAACTACATGTGGGGGACGACCGGCATCGGCTACAACGTCAAGAAAGCGCGGGACATCCTCGGCGCCGAGGGCAAGATCGACAGCTGGGACATCGTCTTCAAGCCGGGCAGCCTGGAGCGCTTCAAGGACTGCGGCGTGCACATGCTCGATGCCGCCGACGACATCTTTCCGGCGGCGCTCGCCTATCTCGGACTCGACCCGAACTCCACCAAGGAAGCTGATCTGCAGAAAGCGGCAGAGCTGTTGATGAAGGTCCGCCCGGCGGTGCGCAAGTTTCACTCCTCGGAATACGTCTCGGCGCTGGCGACTGGCGAAATCTGCCTGGTGATCGGCTTCTCGGGCGACATCAAGCAAGCGCAGAAGCGCGCCGCGGAGGCCAAGGCCGGTGTCGAGGTCGGCTACGCCATCCCGAAGGAGGGCACGCAATTGTGGTTCGACAATCTGGCGATCCCGAAAGACGCCAGGAACGTCGATGAGGCGCTCGCCTTCATCAATTACCTGCAGCGGCCCGAGGTGGCGGCCAGGAACTCGAACTTTATTTCTTACGCCAACGGCAATCTCGCCAGCCAGAAGTTCATCGACAAGGCGATCCTGGACGATCCAACGATCTATCCGACCGCCGAGATGATGGCTCGGCTCTACACCATCAACGCGCACGACGCCAAGGCGCAGCGACTGCTGAACCGCCTGTGGACCCGCATCAAGACCGGTCGGTAGCCGGAATTCTGTCTCGGCTACGAGAGGTGGGCGGTCTGGCCGCGCTTACCTCCCCACCGCTCGCGGGGGAGGGGAGGGAGAGACTGTCTGCGTCGCAGGACTGTAAGCGATAGAGCTGTTGCTACCGCCAGCGCCGGTGCAGCCACAGCCATTGCTCGGGGTGCTCGCGCACCCAGCCTTCGACTACCGACGTGACGATCTGCATGGTGCCGGCGACATCGATGCGGCCGTCGTCATCGCGCGCTGGTTCGATTGCCTCAGTCAGGTCGATCCGAAACCGGTCGCGGTCCGGCAGCCGCACCATCCGCGCGCCGTGGATCGGGCAATCGACAAGTCGGGCAAGCTGCGCGAGCAGCGGGTTGGCCTTGCAGGTCCGGCCGAAGAACGTGACGTCGACGCCCCGGACGTAGTGCTGGTCGACCAGCATCGCGACGTGGCCGCCGGCCTCCAGCACACGCGCCAACTTCACCGGAGCATCGAGCCCGGTCGCCACCAGCGTGCCCATGATGCCTTCGCGCGACTGGCGCACCGCGTCGTCGACCGCCGCGATGTTCGGCCGCCTGTAAAGAATATTCAGGTCGAGCTTGTAGGCCGCCGCGACATAGGCCGAAAGTTCCCAGTTCGCGAGATGCGAGGTGAACAAAAGCGCCGGCTTGCCGTCGAGCCGCAAGTGATGGAACAGGTCGAAGGTACGCTGGCTGTAGGTGATGTCTTCGGCGCCCGGCCGGTCGGGATCGACGATGTGCAGTCGGTCGATTTGTGAAAACTCGGCGGCGACGCGGCCGAGATTGTCCCACACGCCGGTCAGGATCGTCTCGATCTCTTCAGGCGATTTGTCCGGGAAGGCGGCGACGAGTTGCTCGCGCGCCAGCTTGTGCTCCTTGAGGTAGGGTCCGACGCTGCGCGTCACCGCCGAGGCCACGCGCGCCATGCGCCGGCGGTCGACCATGCGCAGCGTCTTGATCGTTCCGACGAACGCGTGCCCGATCATCGCATCGCCGGCCGACTTCAGCCCCCGCCGTAGACCAGTCGCTATGCTCGGCATATCAACCCATCATGTCCGGGCTTGACCCGGGCATCCATCAAAAAGGCAGTTCTTGATGCAAGCAGCTGGATTGCCGGGTCAAGCCCGGCAATGACGCAGGATGGGCCGTTATCCGTTAAGGTTCCGGTCATCAGAAATGAACGACGATCTTGCCGAACACCTGCCGGCTTTCGAGCCGCGCCAGTCCCTTTTCGAAATCGGCTAGCGCCACTTCGGTGTCGATCACCGGCAGCATGCCGCCTGCCATCTTGGCGAGGCTCTCGCGGATGTTGCGCATCGAGGCGCCGAACGAGCCGGTGATGCGGTACTGCTGCTGAAACAGCTGCATCAGGTTGATGGTGGTGGTCGGTCCCGAGGTCGAGCCGCAGGTGACGAGGCGCCCGCCGCGCTTGAGGCAAAGCAGCGAACCGTTGAACGTGTCGGCGCCGACATGCTCGAACACCACGTCGACGCCCTTCCTTCCGGTGAGCTTGCGCACCGCGCCTTCGAAGCGCTCGGTGCGATAGTTGACCACGTGGTCGGCGCCGAGCGCCTTCGCCTTCTCGGCCTTGGCGTCGTCGCCCACGGTGGTGATCACCGTACAGCCGATTGCCTTCGCCATCTTGATCGCGACCGTGCCGATGCCGGAGCCACCCGCGTGCACAAGGACGGTTTCGCCAGGCTCAAGCCTGGCGTTGTCGAACAGCATGTGCTGCACGGTCGAGAAAGCAATCGGCGCACAGGCGGCATCGCGCATGGCGACGCCCGGCGGCACCGGGATGACAAGCCGCGCCGGCATGTTGATCAGTTCGCGAGCGAAGCCGTCGAGATGAAAGCCCATGATGCCGCCGACGTTTTCGCACAGGTTGTCGCGGCCTTCGCGGCACGCCTTGCAGGTGCCGCAGGTCAGCGCGCCGTACATCACCACCGGGTCGCCGGGCTTGAACGCGCTGACCTCCGGTCCGACCGCGGCGACTTCGCCGGCCGCCTCCGCGCCCACGGCGATCGGCAGCTTGCGTTTGGCGAACGCCATGCCGCGGAAGCCCCACAGATCGAGATGGTTGAGCGCGACCGCCTTGACGCGCACCTGCACCTCGCCCGGCCCCGGCAGCGGCGGGTCCGGCTGGTCGATCAATTCGATCTTGCGGTCGGCGACGAGGGTGAGAGCACGCATTCTACAATGTCCTGAAATCCCTCGGGCCTCATGCTAAGGATCGACCGCAGGTCTAGTCTCGAAGCATGGTTCTTCGTACCAAACTCGCCGCCATCCTTCGAGACGCGGGCCGTAGCGCGTCGAAGACGCGCGCAAACGCGCTTTTGGCCCGCTCCTCAGGAAGAGGGCGGAGGATGCTGCGCGGTACTACACCGGCTCGCGGCCGATCACCAGCGAGACGTTCTGGCCGCCGAAGCCGAACGAGTTCGATAGAACGTGGCGCACCTTGGCGTCGCGCGCGGCATTCGGCACCACATCGAGCGGGATCGCGGGATCGGGCACGTTGTAGTTGATGGTCGGCGGCAGCCGCTGGTGTTCAAGAGTCAGCAGCGAGATCACGGCTTCGACCGCCCCCGCGGCCGACAGCGTATGGCCGATCATCGACTTGTTGGAGGAGGTCGGGATCGACTTCGCGCGCTCGCCGAACACCGCCGAGGCGCCGAGAAATTCCATCTTGTCGTTTTCCGGCGTTCCGGTGCCGTGCGGGTTAATATAGTCGATATCGTCGGGCGCGAGTCCGGCGTCGGCGATGGCATTGCGGATGCATCCGATGATCGGCTTGCCGTCCGGGCTCGAGCGGGTGCGATGGAACGAGTCCGCCATCTCGCCGCAGCCTTCGATCACGCCCAGGATTTTCGCACCGCGCGCGGTCGCCGCCTCCAGGCTCTCCAGCACCAGCGCGCCGGCGCCTTCCGCCATCACGAAGCCGTCGCGGTTCTTCGAGAACGGCTTGGCGGCGCCTTGCGGTTGGTCGTTCGACATCGACAGTGCGGACAACAGTGAAAACCGGATCAGCGATTCCTGCGTCACCGAGCCGTCGGTGCCGATGCACAGTGCAGCTTCGGTCTCGCCGCGCCGGATCGCCTCGACGCCGAGTTGAATAGCAGTCGCACCGGACGCACAGGCGGTCGACAGCGAAATCGGCGAGCCCTTGGTGCCGAAGGTCTCGGCGAGCTTGTCGGCGACCGAATCGAATTTGAAGCGCTCGTAGAAAGATTCGAACTGCGGCGACGTGCGCAGTAACTCGTCATAGCTGATCGCGTCGTTGGCGCCGCTCGCTTTGGCCAGCGCGCGCCGCTGCGTCCATTCGATCTCGACCGGAGCGACGGCGAGAAACAGCGGCCCCGGGAAATCGCCCTTGCGACCGATGCCGGCCTGCTCGATCGCTTCCTCGGCCGCGACTTCGCCCAGCCGTTCGCACAGCGCCGGCGCCGACATCGGCTCGACTGGCAGGAAATCGATGGTGCCGGCGATCCTGGTCTTGAGCTTCTCGATCGAGAACCGCGTGATCTTGCGAATGCCGGATTCGCCGGCGGTGAGCTTCGCCCAATTGTCCTTTTGGCCGACGCCCAGCGAGGTTACGACGCCGAGACCAGTTGCCACCACGATCGGACGGCCCTTCTTATCGCGCATCGCTGGCATTGCGGCTCTCCTCTATTGCACGGCTTCAAGCAACGCCATTCCTTCGCCGCGCACGATCCCGACGCTGGTGACGACCACCTGGGCGAGTGCGCCTTCCATATTCCGTTCGACGCCACTCTTATCGCCCGGCGGAAACAGCTTACCATGGCGAAGCGCCAACGCGGCGAGCGCCACGTTCATCGGAAACGCCGGTTCGACACCGTGCCCGATCCGAGACCCGGTGGCGCGCGCCGGGATATCCGCATGGGCAGCCAAGAATCTCCGTTCCTCCGACGTTGCCGGTTCGACGCCGGTTGCGCCCGAGATAATGGCGGCCTCGCCGCTGTGCAACTTCGGCGCAATCGACGCCCACATGTGTTCGAGCATCGCTTGGCGCGTGCCCGGCGCGATCTTGGCGCGCTCGGAGAGCACGGTCGTGAGCTTGGCCAGCGGCTTGGCGCCGCGCACCTCGGCGTGGCTGCGCGCTTCGATCACCAGGAATGCGCCGAGTGAGCCCAGCGCGAAGCCGCCGCGCGGTTCGCGCTGCCAGACCGGAGCGTAGGCACCTTGCAGATTCGCGCGGGCGAATTCGTAGAGCAGCAGCATGTCTTCGCGTTCGCAGTGCTGCGAGCCGCCGACCAGCGCGATGTCGCTGTCGCCGGCCTGAATGCGGGAGAGCGCCACCCGCACCGCATCGACGCCGGCGGACTCCTCGCCCATGAACGTGCGCGAGGAACCTATGACACCGTGCACGATCGAGATATTGCCGGCTAGAAGGTTCGAGAGCTGCGCCAGGAACAGCGTCGGCCGCAGGTCGCTCATCAGCCGTTCGTTGAGGAACGCCTCGGGATCGGCAGCGCGTTCGATGCCGGTCAGGATCGTGCTGTCGACCGCCATGTCGCGCTCGCCGCCGCCGGCGGCGACGATCATATCGGTGCGAGCCAGGATGTCCGCCTTGCCCTTGATCTGCGCATGGTCGAGGGCGAGACCGGCCGCGTAGGTGCCGACGCGCTGCCACGGCTCCATCTGGCGCTGATCGCCCTTCTTGGGGATCTGCGTGTCGAGATTTAGCGGCGCCAGTGGATGGATGACGTAAGGCGCGAACCGCTCGGCATCGACGTTGATGCGGCCCTCGAGGAGCGCCTGCCAATGGGCGTCGGCGCCTTCGCCGAGGCTGGAGACGATGCCAATGCCGGTGATCCAGGCCTCGCGCGGGGCATCAGCCATGCGCCAGCGCTCCCATCGGGAATTCCAGGATGGTCGCCATCTTCTCCATGTGGGCGCGGAATTCCGGGCCGGGGAATTCGACCACCCGGAAGGTGATTTCGGCGTTGCATGTGAGCTTGCCGTCGCAGCGGATGTCGGCCTGCGTGACCGCGTAGCCCGACCCCTCGTGCAGCAGCTTCGCCGACAGCGACAGCGCCTGGCCGGGCGTCACGAACGAGCGGAGCTTGGCTTCCTTCAATGCGGCAAAGAACGGCATGCGGGTGAACCTGGTGGCGGCAATGACCAGCCACCCCGAAGTCTGCGCCATTGCTTCGATCAGAAGAACCCCCGGCATCAAGGGATAGCCCGGGAAGTGCCCCTCGAAGATGGTCGAAGAAGCCGGAACAACGGCCTCGGTGCGGATGGTTTTCGCGCCGAGATCGAGATCGACGATGCGGTCGATCAACTGGAAATATTCAAGGCGCATGCGTGCGCGTCAGGCACTTTTGGCCGCGACAAGTTCGTCGATGCGGTTGCACAGATTCTGTAGCTGAAAATACTGGTCGGTCGTGGCCTTGCCGTCGTTGACTTCCTGCGTCCACTGTTCGAGCGGCATCTTGATCCCGAACGCCTTGTCGATCGCGAAGGCGATATCGAGGAAGTCCAGGCTGTCGATCCCCAGGTCGTTGATCGCGTGAGTCTCCGGCTTGATCGTGTCGCGCGGGATGTCGCAGGTCTCGGAGATGATATTGGCAACGGTGTCAAAGGTCGAAGACATACGTAAATCCCTGATCGAACACACGTTTCGGTAGCCGCGCTCGAAAGCTCGCGATTGCGGGAGGAACTGCCCTCGGTCTTGCCCATCCGCCCGCGACGGGTCGGGTGCCCGTATAGCGAAGAGGGCGAGCGAGTTCAATGCCGGCAGCGACCAGAAAAAGTTCGATTGTTGAAGACTTTAGAGCCCGCCGTGGCGCTAGGAAAGCCCCGAGGTGTGACATATTCTCAACTTCAATGCAGGGGCCGGAAGGGCAGGCGCAAGGCCGCGCCCCCGGCAATCGCGAATGTTTCAGTTCCAGGGAGGTTTCCCATGTCCATCCGTATGGCCCTCGCCGCGGGAATCGTTGCCGCTTGCGGGGTGCCGGCGGCGGCGAGCGCACAGGTGATTACGCATCGGGACGTCGGTGTCCGCATGGGCCTTACGATCGCACTTGCCGCGCTCGACCAGTGCGAGCAGGACGGCAACAGCGTATCCGTCGCGGTTGTTGACCGCGCCGGGCGGCTGCGCGTCTTTCTCCAGTCCGACAAGGCCAACCCGCACAATATCGAGCTGGCTCGCCGCAAAGCCTACACCGCACGCACCTTCGGCCGGACCTCGGCCGATTGGGCCAAGCGCACCGCCGAGCTGCCGGAAATTTCCGCACAACGCCAGCTCGACGACGTCATTGCGCTGCGCGGTGGCATTCCGATCAAGATCGGCAATGAGACCATCGGCGGCGTCGGGGTCAGCGGGGCGAGTTCGGAGGGTGACGAGAAGTGCGCCATCGCGGGCATCGCCAAGGTCGCGGACCAGCTGAAGTAGGGTCACCCGTCATCGCGAAGAGAGCCGGCAACGAAGCAATCCAGTCCAGACCGCGGCTGATGTCTTCGATTGCTTCGCCTTCGGCCCGCAAGAGGTCGAGGCGTAACGCCGGCATTGCGCTTGGCTGCCATGGCCATCGGCCGCTAACCTGCCGGTGTCGCAAACAGGATTCGACTGCCTGACGCCGCAACGCGTCGATATCGACGCTAATGAATCCAGTCCCCCGAACTTCAGAACGCGGCCATCGACCATCGCGGTATCGAGTTGGCGGTGGTGGCGCCGTGCAAATCTGTCGGCTGCGAACGGCAGCCGGTGCGATGCTGCGCGCAGCGATGTCGGCGCCCTTGCCAAGAGAGCGAACCGATTTTGTCGGCCATGCCTCGTGGCTCTTAGCGGTATAAATTCCTTTTCAAATCAAATAGATAAGAGGTAATATGGCAGTGATGCTGCCCTAATATTGCCGCATTGCAGCATCAACCCGCCCAGCCCGCAGAAAGCGGGCTCCGGCACGTTGCCGTAACAACAAGGAGTTGCGTAGTGAAAGTGAACTTGACCCGCGTATTTTTGGGTGGCGTGGCACTGTCTTTGTCGATGTTTGCTGCCCCGAGTTTGGCAGCCGAGTCGGGTATTGCGTCGATCTATTCGACCGAAAGCGGAACCGGAACGGCGAGCGGTCAGAAATTGAATCCCCACGCTTTGACGGCCGCGCACAAGAAACTCCCCTTTGGAACCAAGGTTCGCGTCACCAATCACAAAAACGGCAAGTCAGTCGTGGTGACCATCAACGACCGCGGCCCCTTCGTCCGCGGCCGCATCATCGACCTCACGCCGGCCGGCGCGCGAGCTCTGGGCTTTTCCGGGCTGACGCCCGTAACGGTGGAGATCGAAGGATAATCACGTCGTCGAATGGATGGCTGATGCGCCGATGAAATCGACCTGGGCTGTCACTTCGGCTGAAGCGATGGGACATCGATCAGTGTACAATTGCGTCGGCCCGAGAGGTAGCAGTCCTGGTCCTTGCGCATGTCGCCGATCGTGATCGCTAACCACGCCCCCGCCGTCGCCAGAATGATGGTTGCGGCGAGGGCGGCGGCATTCATGATCATCCGGTGACGATAGTCGTCCTCCTCGTCGCCGCGCTCGTATTTCGCCAGATTCTCGAAGGCGGCGGTGTCCGCATCAACCTCCGGCAGGTGGCCGCCTGGGGCGGACACGCGCCGCGGGCGGAAAGGAATGACCTTCCCGTCGGGTTGGACGCGCTGGTCGACGTCTGCCCCCGGAGCAGGGGCGGGTTTCGAATGGGTCTCCATAGTGGTGCTCGTATCGGCGCGCCGTCTGACGATTGCAAGTGTCTTGTTTGACGCCATGATTTCTTGCCTGATCGCTGCAAATGCGAACGACGTACGCGGCGTTCCCGCTGGCGCAAATATTACGTGATTCACGGCCGAAGTCGCGCGGCTTGGGTGGCCCACCTGCTCCATTGAGGGCTGCTGCGGCGACGGTGGACGCAACATAGTTGCCTCGATAATATACTCTGTATGGGTGGAAGCCTCCGTCGCCGAATGATTGCGCTGGTAGCCGCCTACGCGGTGGCGCTCCAGACGTTAATATCGGCATTTGCCGTAATGGCGGGTGCGAACGGAGGTCAGCCCGGATTCTTTTTGGAAATTTGTACGAACGCGGTCAACTCCAACGGGGATTTGCCGCGCGGGCATGATAATGGCTGTGCCCATGGATTCGCATGCCTGACTGCCGGTTGTTCCAGCATGGCGGCTGGGCTCTCGCCCGAGCATGTGCAATTCGCTCCCGATATGTCTCGGCTCGCCATTCTGGCGTTGCACGCTGTCGAAAGAGCCGCATCGCCGACAGGGGTGCCTCACAGCGCCCGCGCCCCGCCGCACGCGTAAGCCATCCAGGATTTCGCAGGTACTTAGTCGTTTGAACGACGGCGCGTGCACGTGCCGTCCGGCATGGAGCAACGTAATGACGCGATTCACAATCTGTCTCGCCACCGCGCTGGCGATGTTCGGCTGCGCCGCCCAGGCGGCCGACTTCACTGTCGGCAATCTTCAGATCGCCAACCCATGGACTCGTGCAACACCGAAAGGCTCGACGGTCGCCGGCGGATACATGGTCATCACCAACAAGGGCTCCGTTCCCGATCGCCTGACGGGCGGATCGGCCAGCGTCGCGAATCGCTTCGAGGTCCATCGCATGGCGATGGAGAATGGCGTCATGATCATGCGCCCGGTCGAAGGCGGGCTTGAAATCAAGCCGGGCGAAAGTGTCGAACTCAAGCCTGGTTCATTCCACGTCATGCTGATGGGACTGAAGCAGCCGCTCGAAAAAGGCCAGCACATCAAGGGCACGCTGCAATTCGAGAAGGCCGGTAAGGTCGAAATCGAGTACGCGGTAGAGGCGATCGGCGCCACGCCCGCCGCCAAAGGCGGGCATCAGCATTAGCGGTTGAAAACTTCGCTGTCGTTCCGGACGCCGCATCGCAGGCAAGTTTACGCAGCCTGCGTAAACTTGACGGCGCGCTGCGATCCGGAATCCAGAACGATCAGCGCTCATGGATTCCGGGCTCGCGCTGACGCGCGCCCCGGAATGACGAACGAGAGTTTTCAGCAGCCTTCTCAAGCCCGCTCACCAGCCGATGGCCTTGGGCAGCCAGAGGGCAATGCCCGGAAACAGAAAGCACAGCACCAGTGCGATCAATTGCATCGCCACGAATGGAGTGACACCGCGATAGATGTCGCCGGTGGTCACTTCTGGCGGCGCCACCCCGCGCAGGAAGAACAGCGCCCAGCCGAAGGGCGGCGTCAGAAACGAGGTCTGCAGGTTGACGCAGATCAGCGTCGCCAACCATACGAGATCGACTCCGGCGGCTGTGAAGACCGGCAGAAAGAGCGGCACCGCGATGTAGGAGATCTCGATCCATTCGATGAAGAACCCGAGCACAAAGATGATGAGCATCAGGAACCAGATCGCGCCGTTGGTGCCGCCGGGCAGGAAGGCGAAGAAGTCCTGCACCAGCCGTTCGCCCTGCAGACCTCGGAATGCGAGCGCGAACACCTGCGCGCAGATCAGGATGAACATCATCATCGCGGTGATGCGGGTGGTCGTGTAAGTGGTGTCGCGCAGCACCGCCCATGACATCCGCCCGCCGATCGCGGTGACGACAATGGCGCCGAGCGCGCCCATCGAGGCCGCCTCGGTCGGCGCCGCGATCCCGCCGATGATCGAGCCAAGCACCGCGACGACGAGCGCGATCGGCGGCAGCACGACGCGGAACAGCTTGCCGGCAAGTTCGCCGCTGCTGAGCCGGTCGCGCTCCTCCTTCGGCACCGCCGGTACCATCTGCGGCCGAAAAATGCCGAGTCCGAGCAGATAGACGATGTAGATTCCGGCCAGCATCAGGCCGGGTATCATTGCAGCGGCGAACAATGTGCCGACGGATTCATTGAGGATGTCCGCGAGCAGGATGAGGATCAGGCTCGGCGGAACGATCTGGCCGAGCGTGCCCGAGGCGCAGATGACGCCGCAGGCGAGCCTGTTGTCGTAGCCACGCCGCAAGAGAGTTGGCAGCGTCAGCAGTCCAAGCGTCACGACCGTGGCGCCGACGATTCCGGTCGTGGCGCCCATCAGTACGCCCACCATAATGATGCCGATGCCAAGCCCGCCGCGCAGGCCGCCAGCGGCGTGCGCGATCACATCCATCAGGTCTTCGGCCAGCCGCGATTTTTCGAGCATCACCCCCATGAACACGAACAGCGGCATTGCAATCAGCGTGTAGTTGGTGACGACCCCGAAGATGCGGTTCGGCAGCAGATTGAACAGCAGCGGCCCGAAGCCGAGGTAGCCGAACACGAATCCAGCGGTCGCGAGGGTAAGCGCGACCGGAATGCCGGCCAGCAGCAAGACGAAAAACGACACCAGCATGAGGATCGCGAGGATCTCGTTCAGGGGCATTCGTCGGCGCCCCGCCGCCAGGCGTGGAAGTAGCGGATCGCATGGGCGAGAGCCTGAATGAACATCAGCGCGAAGCCGATCGGGATCAGGCTCTTGAGTAGGTAGCGCCCCGGAATGCCGCCCGGATTGGCCGAGCCCTCGCCGATCGACCAGGACTGCGCCACGTAGGCGATCGACAGCCAGATCACGATCAGCGAGATCGCCATCAGGATCAGGGCCGAGACGAATTCGATGAAGTCCTTGGCTCGTTGCGGGAAGCTCGCGAACAGCACGTCGACCCGAACATGTTCACCGTGGCGCAGCGCATAAGACATGCCGAACAGGCTGATCGGTGCCATCAGGTGCCATTCCAGCTCCTGCGACCATACGGTGCCAGTATGAAAGACATAGCGCAGCAGGACGTTGCCGCCCATCACCAGGGCGAGCGCAAACGACGACCATGCGGTGATCCGGCCGACGAAGTCGATGAAGGCGTCGATCCCGTCGGCCAACCTTTCGGCTGAGGTCACGTCAGCCTTTGAGAATCTTGCCGTGATAGACGGACTCGCTGTAAGCCGACCATTGCTTGAACTTGGCCATGTAAGACATGTAGGAATCGTTGACCTTCTTGGTCACCGGGTCCTTCGCAACCGCTTCGGCCAGGATCTTCGCATTGGCCGCGCGCAGCGCTTCCACGATCGGGTCGGGCAATGGCTGGGCGATGACGCCCTGATTCTTGATCAGGTCCTCCATCGCTTCCGCATTGTTTTTCTGGCACCAGGCCTCGCTGATGACATTGCACGCGGCGCAGGCGTTCTCGATCACCGCCTTGAGATCGGGCGGCAGCGAGTTCCACTTGGCCTTGTTGATGATGAGTTCGCTCGCGGTCGCGGTTTCGTGCCAGCCGGTCGTGTAGTAGTACTTTGCGGCGCGCTGCAGGCCCATCTGGCGATCGAGATAGGGGCCGACGAATTCCGCCGCGTCGATCACGCCTCGTTCCAGCGCCGGGAAGATTTCGCCGGGCGGCAACAGCCGGACATCGACGCCGAGTGACTGATAGGCGCGGCCGGCGAGTCCCGGGATGCGTATTTTCAGGCCCTTGAGATCCTCCACTTTCTCGATCGGCTTCTTGAACCAGCCGGTCATCTGCACGCCGGTGTTGCCGCACAGCAACGGCACCAAGTTGAATCGGTCATAGACCTCGCGCCAGAGCGCTAATCCGCCGCCGTCGTACATCCAACCGTTGAGGCCCTGGAAGTTCAGCCCGAACGGCACCGCGGTGAAGTACTGGCCCGCAAACACTTTGCCGGTCCAGAAATACGCATTGGCATAATTCATCTCGACGGTGCCGGCCGACACCGCGTCGAAGCCTTCGGCCGCCGGAATGAGTTCGCCGGCGCCGAAGAATTGGATCTTGATGCGTCCGCCCGACATTTCCTCGATGCGCTTGATCAGGTCCTTGGCGCTGCCGGGGCCGGTCGAATAGAACGCGGCGTTGGGCCCGTAGAAGCTGGTCATCTTCCAATTGAACGTGGTCTGAGCCCGTGCCACTGCGGGCGCGGCAACGCTTGCGACCGTGCCGGTAAGAGCGAGCTTGGTGAAATCGCGACGTCGCATGAGAAGCCTCCGCGGTCGGGGGGTGGGGAACACGTCGCCAAGGCCAGCAAACCACATGCCACGCCATGTTGAAGCAAGATTGCATGTTTTCTGGGCTGCGCCCGGTCGAACGGCCGGGCCATTGCCTAAAAATACATCGGTTGCTCGGCCAGGTCGCACGGGTGGCACCCGAGGTAATAACACCGTTAACTTGTGAAAAACGAATGGTTAAGGCGACCTCGCTATAAAGGTTTGAGCAACCATGCACCGGCCGCCGAAGAGCCTCGCTGATCGGACCGGCCACCAACCGACACACGTCAATCTGGGACGAAAGGGCGCTGCAGATGGATTCGATGGTGGATGCCGAGCGCCCGCAGGTCTCGATCAACGAGGCGCTGGCCAGCGGCTGGTTCGAGCTGTGGTACCAGCCCAAGATCGACCTCAAGCAGAAGTGCTTGGCCGGCGCCGAGGCCTTCGCACGAATCCGGCACCCCGTGCATGGGGACCTCGGCCCGGGAAACTTCATTCCCGTGGCCGACGCGGACAGCATCAAGCATCTCACCGAATATGCGTTGATCTCCGCGCTGACAAACTGGTCTCGGTTCGATCAGGCAGGATTCCATCTGCACCTCTCGCTCAACGTCTCGGTGCGGCTGCTGCGAGCGCTGCCGATCTCGGACATCGTCGATCAGTACCGTCCGGATTCCGAGCGCTGGCCTGGAATCATCTTGGAACTGACCGAGGAACAGATTGCGCAGGATCCCGCATTTCTCGCGCAGATGGCCGAGGGTTGGCGATCGCGCGGGATCACGATTGCGATCGACGACGTCGGCGGGAGTGGGTCGTTTGACTATCTGAACGAGTTGCCGCTCGGAGAGCTCAAGCTTGCGCGCGGCGTCGTCAAGGATTGCGCCATCGACGCCACCAATGCCAGCATCTGCCAGACGGTCATCGACCTTGCCCATCGCTGCGGTGGTGCGGCGGTCGCGGGCGGCGTCGAGACGCAGACCGACCTGCGCGCCCTGATGGCTATGGGCTGCGATTTCGGGCAGGGCCCGGTGATCGCGCCGCACATGCCGCAGGAGGAATTCCTCGACATGCTGCTCCAGCGTTTGGACCGCCGGAGTCCACAAGCACCGGCGGCCGGTGATCGTGCAGCCGATTCGGCGGACGCAATCGGGCGCGTCGCCTGAAGGCACCCCACCGCGCTTTCCGCGCGGCGCGCCGCCGAGCGAGTGGCTACTTCTCCGCAAATGGCAGCGGAGCGTCCTCCGGCGGCATCATCCGGTAGACGTTGAGGATCATCGCCACCATTACGTAGTAGCCAAGGATGCCCACCAGTTCGACGGTGGCGGCCTCGCCGAGCACGGCCTCGACGCGCTTGTAGGTCTTGTCGCTCACGCGCCGCGTCTTGTAGAGTTCCTGGATGAAATCGTAGATCGCGCGCTCATCCTTCGGCGCCGATTTCGGCACCCGGCCGGCGTGCAGGTCGCGGATGGTGGCGGGCTTGACGCCGGCTCGCTCGGCCAGTGTCGCGTGCGCGAACCACTCGTACTGAGCGCGCCAGAGCCGCGCGGTGCAGAGGATGGCGAACTCAGAAAGCCGAGGCGACACGCCGGTCTGATAGCGCAGGTAGCCGCCGAGCGACTGCGCGAGCTGGCCGTAGGCTGGAGCATGCAGAAATACGGCAAACGGGCCGCGGATCTGGATGCTGGCGCCGCGCGGTCCGGAGCGGATCGAATCGAGCAAGGCGCGCTGCTCGGCCGTCAGCTTGCCTTCGTCCAGCAGGGGCAGGCGGGGGGCCGGCTGCTTCTGCTTTGCGGCCGGCTTCTTGGCGGGAGTCTTCCTGGCAGGCGCCTTCTTGGCGGCTTTGGTTCGGGCAGGCATCGGCGTTCTCTCCGCGTGTTGGCTTGTTCCGGGTCAGCGGTCGTATACATACATTCGGCTTGGCCGCGATAGGGGTGGTGTTGCGGTGACTGGAGGAGCGAGGCCCGTGGAAAACTCAGTTCCAAAATCCCCGCTGTGCTTTGTGCTCATGCCGTTCGGCCGCAAGAGCGATGCGACCGGGCGAATCACCGACTTCGACGCCGTCTACCGCGACATCATCGCGCCGGCAGTGCAGGCGGTGGGGCTCGAACCGATCCGCGCCGACGAGGAACGGATCGGCGGCACCATTCACAAGCCGATGTTCGAGCGGCTGATGCTGTGCGACTACGCTGTCGCTGACATCACCGGCGCCAATCCCAACGTGTTCTACGAACTCGGCATCCGCCACGCGATGCGGCCGCGCAGTACGGTCATCCTGTTTGCCGAGGGTACGACGTTGCCGTTCGACATCGCACTGCTGCGGGGCGTCCCCTACCGCACCAACGAGGCCGGCAAGCCGCTCGATTCGGCGGCCTGCTCGGCGCGGATCGTTCGCCAGCTGGAAGAAACCCGCGCCAATCCCCATGACGACAGTCCGCTGTTCCAGTTGCTCGACTACATGCCGCGGATCGAGGTCGACCACAGCAAGACCGACATCTTCCGCGATCGTTTCGACTATTCCCGGAGGTACAAGGAGCGGCTGGCGGAGGCCCGTAAACAGGGAGAAGCGGCGGTTGTGGCCGTCGCCGCTGATCCGGCGCTCGGCAACCTGTCCGAAGTCGAGTCCGGGATCGTCATCGATCTGTTCCTGTCGCTGCGCGATGTCGAGGCGCATGCCGCCATGGTCGAGCTCTATGGCCGCATGCCGCAGCCGTTGCAGCGAACCCGCATCGTTCGCGAGCAACTCGGCTTCGCGCTCAACCGGATCGGCCGGTTCCAGGAGGCCGAGAAGGTGCTGCAGGAGGTGCTGAAGGAATTCGGACCGTCGAGCGAAACCGGCGGCCTGCTTGGCCGCATCTACAAGGATCGCTGGAAGATTGCGAAGCGCGACAAGCGGCCGGATGCTCCCGTCCTTCTGCGGCGCGCAATTGAAACCTATCTCGCCGGTTTCCAGGCCGACTGGCGCGACGCCTTTCCGGGCATCAACGCCGTCACGTTGATGGAGATGCAGGACAAGGTCGATCCGCGGCAGGCCGAAATACTGCCGGTGGTGCGTTATGCGGCGACGCAGAAGGCGCGACGCAGCGCCGACTATTGGGACTATGCGACGCTGCTCGAACTGGCAGTTCTCGGGCGCGACATCGACGACGTCCAGCAACAGCTGGGCGAAGTGCTGGCGATCGTCAATGACGATATGCCGCCGTGGCAGCTCAAGACCACCGAGGAGCAGATCGGTCTGATCCGCGAAATGCGCACCGCGCGCGGTGAGGACACCGGCTGGATCAAGGATGCCGAAGATACGCTGCGCGCCAAGCGTGCCGAGCTTGAATCCGCGCAGGTGGAAAGCACGGCCTAACGGCTATCTTCGGTTTCGGGCTCTTTCCTCGTTCGTTCCCGCGCAAGCGGGAACCCAGGACAATGGCTTTCTGTGCTGACGTGCTGGGTCCCCGCTTGCGCGGGGATAACGGAGAACCGATCGGCGTGATATCGTTTCTTGCACGGATTACTTGAACAGCAGCGACTTGATGATGATCGGCACCACGTTGGTCTGTTCGATGACGCTGCCGATGTCGACATAGTCGAACTGCTTGAGCTGTACGCCATCGATCGCGATCACATCGGTGTTGGGCGCGACCTCGTGGCGGATGATGCGACCGAGCGACATCGCGACATCGCCGTCGATCAGCAGGACGAGCGGCATCTCCTCGGCAATCGTCCGTGGCAGCGCCGCGCAGATACCGGATGCAACCGCGTACAGGCGCGTGTGTGATGGATCCCCTTGCCAGGGAAACGACAGCGCGACCGGGCTATCGCCTTCGACCAGATCGGATTGTGCGAGCGCGCGGCGCACTTCGGCCGCGACCCCATCGGTGGCAACTTCCTCGCCGAGCGGAAAGTTGCACGAGATCACCGGCAGATTCTGCAGCGGCAGCTTGTCGCGATCGGCGATCAGGATGGTGTTGCCGCTGATTTGTACCGAGAACTGCGCGGCGCCGATGACGGTGGCGCGGATGCCCTGGCCTGGGTCCCAGACCGGCGGCAGGTCGCGGCGGTGGGCCAGCAGATGGCGCAGCACCTCCGCCAGATCGAAGCCGAGGTCGCCGAACCTCTGCGTCTCGCGCTTGTAGAGATATTCGGCGACGCCGCCGGAAAACGTCATGGCGTCGATTGTTTTGGTGGAGAACGCCTCGGGCCAGGCCTCGGTGACCAGAAGCCGCTGCACGAGGTCGCTTGGCCGTCGCAGGTCGATCATGCCCATGAGCAGCCGCGCCATGCGCTCGACGACCTTCCGCTTGTCTGCTGCGGCGAGCGGTTGGCCGAGCGCCAGATCGATGCCCAGCGCCTGCGCCACTTCCTGGGCCGGCGGCTCGACGCGGGTCAGCCCGTCCGGCCCTTCAACAATCAAGCGGCCACCGACCGCGATCGCCACGGTGGCGAGAATTTTGCCGCTCTCGATCAGCGCCAGCTTGGTGGTGCCGCCGCCGATGTCGATGTTGAGCAGCGTCTTGCCGTGGCCGCGCGACAGCGCGACCGCGCCCGAGCCATGGGCCGACATCTGGCATTCCATGTGGTGGCCGGCCGAGGTGCAGACGAATTTGCCGGCCTCCTCGGAAAACAGCTCGGCGATGGCGCGCGCGTTTTTCCGCTTGATCGCCTCGCCGGTCAGGATCACGGCGCCGGAGTCGATCTCGTCGCGCTCGATGCCCGCATATGCATAGGCGCCGCCGATGAAGCCGGCGAGTTCGTCGACGTCAATGGTGTAGTCGGGGAGATAGGGTGTGAGCAGGATCGGCGATTGCCACAGGAGCTTGCGGCCGACCACCACAAATCGGCTCGACAGCGCGGTGCCGAGCCGTTGCAGATGCACACGCGCGAACATCAGGTGCGAAGTCGAGGAGCCGATGTCGATGCCGACGGTGGTCAATTCCACATTGTCGGCAGCCCACGCGATCTCATTGAGCGGGCCTTCGCCCGGATCGACGTGCAGGTGCTCGAATTCAAGGTCGTGCATGGTCTATCGACAACGGCAGTCTACTCCCTCCCCCCTTGTGGGGGAGGGGGGATATCGCGTTGGTCGCGGTGCGTTCGTCAACTTGGACCCCCACCCCTAACCCCTCGCCACAAGGGAGAGGGGAACGCACCGAGCTTGTGAGCAGATCATCGAAACAAAATCGCGCGCTATCTACGCAGCCTCGTTGACGAACTTCGCCATGCCGGACTTCACGCCGTGCCGAGCGAGTTCCGACAGATAGATTTGGTGGATGCGCGGATCCTGGTGCTCGTATTCGATCTGGCAGCCGCCGTCCTTGACGCTGACGTCCATGCCCATGAACACCCGCCGCTTGTCGGCGGTGAACGGATAGCGCAGGCTGCCGAAGGCCACCGCGAGATAGCGCGCCGGGTCGGGCGACGTGTTGAAGTGCTGGTGGAACATGGCGTCGGGCGGTGCGAATACCCAGCCGTGCTCCCAGTCGAGACGGACGAAATCCTTCTCGCCCTCGTACCACAGCAGCGAATAGCCATGGCCGGTGACGGCAAAGACGTGGAAGTCGGCGCCGTGGCGGTGGGCCTTCTTGTAGGTGCCGACCGGCATCTGCGAGGTGTGGGCATGCATGGTGCCGTCGGCCAGGATGAACATCATGTTGGAGCCGCCGGCGCCGCGCTCGGCCCATTGTTTGAGCTCGAAGGCGGCAAGGTCGGGGATGAAGTTGGTCTCCCACATGTTGCGGCCGGGCCGGACCGGGATGAACTCGCCTTCGCCCGAGAAATGATTGGCCGCGCCCTGTCGCTCCGGGAATGCGAAATCGTTCGCGAACACAAAGTCCTCGTTGTGAAACAGGTTGAGCATCAGGCAGAGATTGTTGGTGGAGGCGAGGCGGGCCCGCTCGCGGCCGCTGGCATTGAAGTGCTGATAGCGAGAGTTCAGCGGCAGCGCGAACAGGCTCTTCGGCCCCCATTCGAACGAGTGCTTGCGTCCGTCAGCGGTCTCGATGGTGGTCGAGCCGTAGCCCGAAAGCACGTACACCACCTCCTCGAACATGTGCTTCTGCGGTGCGGTCTTGGCGCCAGGCGCTAGGTCGAGCACGAAGATCGAAACGAAGTCGCCGCGGCCCTTGAGGTGCACCATGCCGCCGTCGACGCCGAAACGCGCCCATGGCGCCGTCGGCGCGGTCAGCAGGTCGACGCCGAAATCCTCGGTGATCGGCACGCCTTCCTTCGCCGCCCAGGTGGCATAGGGGTCGAGCAGCATCTTGGGGTGCTGGAGTTCTGTGATCGGCTTGTTCATGTGGCACCTTCGGCAAATGCGTCGATACGGCAAGCAGGCGAGAGAATAGCGCAAGACACCCGGGATACCACAGAGGTTTGCGACGCCACCGACGTCCTGTTGTTCCCGAGATACCCAGGCGATTGGAATGCACCAGCGCCACCGGTAGACTTGATGTTTCACCACACGCCGAGCCGGAGAGCGACTTCATGTCAGACGATGCCAGTGCCAAGAAGCTGCAGGATGCGCTCGCCGTGAGGTTTGGCGAACGCATCCCGGTCGATCCGGCCCTTTCCGCCGTTGCCGAGCTCGGCGCCATGGCGGG
This sequence comes from Xanthobacteraceae bacterium, assembly GCA_050179645.1. Classification (GTDB taxonomy): domain Bacteria; phylum Pseudomonadota; class Alphaproteobacteria; order Rhizobiales; family Xanthobacteraceae; genus VAZQ01. The sequence goes on from JBFXEX010000050.1 coordinate 27,214, forward strand.
ACATCGCAGCTATCGCCGGTTTCTGCCGCGTCCGGTGTCGCGCGATGCATTACGACTCCTATGCGCCTGTGCGCTGTCGGCACCCTCGAAGAGCGATCTGCAGCAGGGCGACATCGTCATCGTCGAGGATAAGGCGGTACAGCGGCGGATCGCCGAGGCGATCGACGACATGCCGTGGATCGCCGACGCTCCGGCCTTCCTGGTGTTCGTTGCCAACGGCTCCCGCGTTCCGGCGGTCGCTAAAATGCGGGACAAGCCGTTTCCCAACGACCATCTCGACCTGTTCTTCAATGCGGTGTTGGATGCAGGCATCGTGCTCGGCACTTTCATCCGCGCCGCCGAGACGGCGGGCCTCGGCTGCTGTCCGATCAGCGCGATCCGCGACCACGCCGCACTGGTGAGCGACCTCCTGGCGCTGCCCGACAAGGTCGTGCCGGTCGCCGGGCTCTGCCTCGGCTGGCCAGGCGAGCAGCGCGACATTACGCCCCGGCTTGGTCTCGAGACCACGGTGCACCACGGCCGGTTCGACGACAGTGACCTCTCCGGCAAGATCGACGCCTACGACAGTCGCCGCGAAGCCTACCGGCCGTTTCCTCGGCAGCGCGATCCGAACCGCTTCGGCACTGCGTCGGTCTACGGCTGGTCGGAGGACAAGGCACGGCAATACGCCGAGCCGCTGCGTGCCGATTTCGGCGCGTTCGTGCGGGCGAAGGGCTTCAAGCTGGAATAGAGGACGCCACACTCCGGCGTCATTCCGGAAGCCGCGAAGCGGCTGTCAGGAATCCACACTGAAAGTGCTATGGATTTCGGGCTCCGACCTTCGGCCGTCCCCGGAATGACCGGTTACGCAGCAACTACGCAAAGCGGGCCTTGGCCCGCTCTTTCGCCTTCATTGCTTCGACTTCGCGGTCGCGCGGCGGGCTTGCGGTTTCCAGCGACGAGAGGAGGCGCCGGGCGACATCGGCGACTTCTTCCACTGCCCGATGGAACGCGGCTTCGTTCGCCTTCGACGGGTGCGTAAAGCCGCTCAGCTTGCGGACGAACTGCAACGCCGAGGCTTGAATCTCCTCCTCGGTGGCGGGCGGCTCGAAATTGAACAGCGTGCGGATATTGCGGCACATCGAGAAGTCTCCTTCACGCAAACTGGCTTGGAGGCGGCAGCGTGTTTGCGCCGGCCATGCTGCCGCCAAATGTAGCGAATTTTCGTTCGCCGTTCACCGGTACGAAGGTGCGCCGCACTGGTCCCTTGGGGGTCGCGGTCCTGGGCGGTAGAGTGGCCGGAACCTGCCAGCCGCCGGAGCGCTGCTTGCTATCGACCGAGGCGAATCCCGTCAGCATCGCGGTGTCGGACACGGTGTGCGTCTCCGGCCTGTTGCTCGTGCCGCCGCGGGTGCGGGCATGCTATGTGCTGGCGCATGGCGCCGGCGCCGGGATGAACCATCCGTTCATGGCGGCGGTCGCGACCGGGCTCGCAGAGCGCGGCATCGCGACGCTGCGCTACCAGTTCCCCTACATGGAGCAAGGCGGCAAGCGCCCCGATCCGCCAAAGGTCGCGCACGCGGCCGTGCGCGCCGCGGTGGCCGAAGCGGGGCGGCTTTTGCCCGGGATACCGCTGATCGCCGGCGGCAAGTCGTTCGGCGGACGGATGACCTCGCAGGCGCAGTCGGCGGAGCCGTTGCCCGGCGTCCGCGGCCTCGCCTTCCTTGGCTTTCCGCTGCACCCCGCCGGCAAGCCGTCGCAGGAGCGCGGCCGGCATCTGTTCGAGGTGGAAATCCCCATGCTGTTTTTGCAGGGCACCCGTGACGCGCTGGCGACGCTCGGCGAACTGGAGCCGTTGTGCGCCGCGCTCGGGCCGCGCGCGACGCTAATGCTTTTTGCGGATGCCGATCACTCCTTCCACGTGCCGGCGCGGACCGGCCGCAAGGATGCGCAGGTCCGCGCAGAGATGCTCGATACGCTCGCCGCCTGGACGGATCGCGTGATAGCCCGCTGAAGCGGGGCTCCCGCGCGGCCAGTCTGCGTGGTAAGCCTACCGCCTGTCCAACCGGGGATCAGCCGTCCATGGCCAAGCTGCAATTGACGTTCGCGTGCGGGCTCTACGACCGCATGCAGGCACTCTATACTGGCGAGGTTCAGCCCGACGGCATCGATCTCAATTTCATCGCCATCGACCAGCCGCGCCCGATCTTCGACCGCATGTCGGCGGGCCAGGAATTCGACGTCGCGGAATATTCCAGCTCGGAGTTCGTGCAGCGCTTCGCCAACAAGCAGTGCCCGTTCGTCGCCATCCCGGTGTTTCCGTCGCGTGCCTTCCGCCACGGCTTCATCGCCGTCCACAAGAAGGCCGGCATCACCACGCCGAAAGACCTCGAAGGCAAGCGCGTCGGCGTGCCGCTCTTCACCATGACGGCGGCGATCTACATCAACGGCATCCTGCAGAACGAGTACGGCGTCGATCTGCGCAAGATCCAATGGGTGCAGGGCGCGATGAACACCGGCGGCGCGCACGGCAGCCCGACCGTCCTGCCGCTGCTCAAGCCGTTCCCGATCGAGCAGAACCACTCCAACAAGTCGATGAGCGATCTCCTCGAGGAGCGCGTGGTCGACGCGACGCTCGGCACCAGCCTGCCGGAGGCGATCCTGACCAATCCGGATATTGTCCGGTTGTTTCCGAACTACGTCGAGATCGAGAAGGAATTCTACCAGCGCACCAAAATCTACCCGATCATGCATCTGGTCGCGATCCGCAAGGACGTCTACGAGAAGCATCCGTTCATCGCCACCAGCCTCTACGACGCGTTCGTCAAGTCGAAGAAGATCGCACTGGAGAAGATGTTCAACCTGCGAGCGCTGCGTTACATGACGCCGTTCCTGATGCGCGACATTGACGAAATCCACGAAGTCTTCAACGGCGACCCGTGGCCCTACGGCATCGAGCCCAACCGGCCGACGCTGGAGGCCTTCATGAAGTATCTCACCGACCAGTCGCTGATCGCTGCGCCGGTGCCGGTGGACGACCTGTTCGTTCCTATCTACGGTTGATGCCGATGCGAGAATGCTCTCTTCCATTCGTTCCCGCGCAAGCGGGAACCCAGCGCTCTTCGCAAGAAATCTGGGTCCCCGCTTGCGCGGGGACGAACGGAGCGAGAATCGCGACTGACACACAAACCTGCCTTCGGAAAAAATAACCATGGCCAATCTCGACGCGCTCATCAAAGACCTCGTCATCGCCAATCGCATCCTTGCCAAGGAAGATGTGGTCGACGCCTACGGCCACATCAGCGTGCGCAACCCCGACAACCCGAAGCACTTCTTCCTGTCCCGCTCGCTGTCACCCGAACTGGTCGAGCCGGACGACATCGTCGAACTTGGCCTCGACGGCCAGCCGGTGCGTGACGAGACCCGCGCGCTCTATCTCGAGCGCTTTATCCATGCGGCCATCTTCGAGGCGCGGCCCGACATCAACTCCGTCGTGCATGCCCATGCCGAAGACACGCTGCCGTTCGGCATCGCGCAGGCGACCCCGCTTCGGCCGGTCATCCATTCCGGCAGCTTCATCGGCGCCAACGTGCCGGTCTGGGATATCGCCGACAATTTCGGCGACACCAACCTGCTGGTCACCAACATCGCGCAGGGGCGCGATTTGGCGAAATGTCTCGGCGACAACAACGTCGCGTTGATGCGCGGACACGGCTTTGCCTCCGCAGGCCGCTCGTTGATCGAGGTGGTGCGGATGTCGGTCTACCTGCCGCGTAATGCCCGCGCGCTGATCAAGGCGAAGGCGCTCGGCGGTGAGATCAAGTATCTGCGTCAGGGCGAGATCGATGCCCGCAATGCTGGTTACAGCCCGTATTCGCCCGAAACCTGGCGCGCCTGGGAATTCTGGGCGAACAAGTGCGGCTGCGGTCACATGCTGACCAAGCCAGACGCACACGCGCATTCGCACAAGAAATAAGCTACAAATACAAAAGCGCGCTCCGTCGATTGGGGCGATAAGGCTTCCGAAACGGCGGTTGGCTCCCTGCTGGCAGTGGGAGCGAGCTGCTTTCGCGTGGCCGTCGCACGCAAGGGAGGAGTGACCCATGAGCACGCCAGAGCAGCTCGACAGTTATCTCTCCGGTCGCTGGCAGCGCGGAGAGGGCGTGGAGATCCGGCTGGTCGACCCGGTCAAGGGCGATGAACTCGCCACCGTGTCGGCGAAAGGGATCGATCTCCAGTCGGCGCTCGATTTCGCCCGCCGGCAAGGGCAGATGGCGCTGAGCGGCATGAGCTATGCGGAGCGCGCCAAGATGATCGGCGCCGTCGCCGACGTGCTCGTTGCCAACCGGCCGCGCTACGAGGCGATCGCGATCGCCAATTCCGGCAACACCAAGGCCGATGCGGCAATCGACATCGACGGCGGCATCGGCACGTTGAAATACTATGCCCGCCTTGGCCAGAGCTTAGGCGATGCGCGCACCTTGCTCGACGAGAAGCCGGTGCGGCTCGCCAAGGCGGAGAACTTCCAGGCCATCCACCTGATGGTGCCGCGGCGCGGGGTCGCCATTCACATCAATGCTTTCAATTTCCCGAGCTGGGGATTGTGGGAGAAAGCGGCGGTGGCTCTGCTCGCCGGCGTCCCCGTCCTTGCAAAGCCTGCCTCCGCGACAGCGCTGCTCGCGCACGCCATGGTCAAGGACGTCATCGCCGCCAATGTGCTGCCGGATGGTGCGCTCAATATCCTGTGTGGCGGCGCCGGCGACCTGCTGTCGCATGTCACGTCAGACGATGTGATCGCCTTCACCGGTTCGGCCGACACCGCGGCGCGCGTGCGCGGCCATGCCCACGTCGTCGGCAAGAACGTTCCGGTCAATATCGAGGCCGACAGCATCAATGCGGCGCTGCTGGCGCCGGGCTCCGCGCCCGGCAGTCCGTCGTTCGACGCCTTCGTCCGCGAAGTCGCGCGCGAGATGACCGTCAAGGCCGGGCAGAAATGCACCGCGATCCGCCGCATCCTGGTATCCGCCAAGGAGGCCGACGCCGTTACCGAAGCGCTTGCCGCGAGGCTCAAGTCGACCAAAGTCGGCGACCCGCGCGACGAGGCGACGCGAATGGGCCCGGTGGTCACGCGCGGACAACAGGCCGCCGCCGTCGACGGCCTCCGCCGGCTGGCGGCCGAAGCCGATTTCGTCTGCGGCGGAACGGTCGCACCGTCGCTGGATGGCGTTGACCGGGACAAGTCCGCCTTTGTCGCCCCGACCTTGCTGCGGCTCAAGGACGCCCGCAATGCCAGGGCGGTACACGAGGTGGAGGTGTTCGGCCCCGCCGCGACCGTCGTGCCCTACCAGAGCGAGCAAGACGCCTGTGCACTGGTGATCCGCGGCGGCGGCTCGCTCGTCGCCTCGATCTTTGGCGACGACAGGGATTTTCTCGCGCGCATGGTGCGCGATGTGGGACCGAGCCACGGACGAATTCTTGCCGTCGATCCGTCGATCGCGGCGGTACACACCGGTCATGGCATCGTGATGCCGCAATGCAATCACGGCGGCCCCGGTCGCGCCGGTGCAGGCGAGGAATTGGGCGGCCTGCACGGCCTGCGCTTCTATCATCAGCGCCTCGCCGTCCAAGGCTCGAGCGATCTGCTCGCGAGCCTGCAGGCGACCGCCGCACCGCTGCATTGATGCCGTGCGAGGCCAACCGAACGCTTGATTTCACGTCACCAAGCCGTCATTTGAGATCCGCTCAGGGCCAGGTCGATTGGGGCATTTCTTCGCATGTCGGAGTTCGCTGAAATTACGCCACGGCAGGTTGACCTGATTCGGCGTTCGTTCGATTCGATCTGGCCGGTCCGCGGCAAGCTGGCTGCGCTGTTCTACCTGCGCTTCTTCGAGCTCGCCCCCGACGCGCGTCCGCTCTTTCCCAAGGAAATGGAGCGGCAGAATCTGAAGCTCATGGACATGATTGCCGCGATCGTCGGCGCCATCGAGAACAAGGAGCTTTTCCGCTCGATCCTCGTTCATACCGGCCGCGATCATGCCCGCTTCGGTGCCAAGCCGCAGCATTTCGTCGCGTTCGGCGAGGCGTTGATCTGGGGCCTCGAACAGCAGTTCGGAGCCGCGTTCAGTTCCGAGCACAAGGACGCCTGGATCCGGCTCTACGACGCCGTGAAGAGAAACATGATCGAAGGCGCTGCGGGCCGGTGAATTATTCCTGCATTCCCGCCGACGTTTTGCGCAATTCCTCCAGCCGGCGCCGATAGCCTTCGGCGTCGCCGTAGTCCTCGAATGCCGCGTAGTAGGTGTGCGCGCCGATCAGCCGCCGGGCGTGTTTGACCGGGCACCAATATTGCTCGGTGCGGGAGGCGATTTCGCGCACATAAGCGATTAGCCCGTTGGCGTAGGAGCAATAGGCGCAGTTGAGCTTTTCGAGCGCATTGAGATAGGCGAGATGGTGACGGTCGAACACCAGGTAGTCGCGCCGGCGCACTTTCGGAATGCCATACACCGGGAAGCAGACCGCCTGATAGACCGTGATGAATAGATCGAGCAGGACCCGCGGGACGATCACCGAATAGATCACCGGTGCGGTAATCACGACGAGCGGACGTGCCGCGAGAATGTAGGTGGAGAGCCGTGTCCTGAGCTCGCGGTGGCGGCGCAGGATTTCATCCTCGAAAATTGCCCGGCCTTTCTCCAGTCCGACGCGCAGCTCCGCCCGGTGCTTGGCGAGTTCCGCTTCGAGCTCGGCTTCAAGCGATCGCATCTTGTCGATAAGAGTGGCGACCTGCGGGTTCATCAACGGCTCCATGACCAGGAATCGCCGGCGGGGGCGGCGCAAATCACTGTATCCTGCTCAGAGGAGGCGACGCCAAGAATGTGGCCGCGACTATTGTCGAAGCGTTTGTGGATTTAGACCGTGATTGTGGTTGCGTCGGTGCAAGCCGCGAGAGAGGAGGGCTGGAATGGACCTGCAAATTCGCCAAATGACGCCAGCCGATATGGCGCTGGCTGCCGATTGGGCGGCGGACGAGGGCTGGAATCCAGGGCACGCCGATGCGCCATGCTTCGCGACGGTCGATCCGCAGGGCTTCCTGATCGGCGAAATCGACGGCGAGCCGGCCGCTGTCATTTCCAACGTCAACTACGGCGACGACTTTGCGTTTCTGGGGTTCTACATCGTGAGGCCAGACTTGCGCGGACGAGGCTATGGCCTCGCGATTTGGCGGGCCGCGATCGCGTACGCCGGCAACCGCGTGATCGGCCTTGATGGCGTGGTCGCGCAGCAGGACAACTATCGCAAGTCAGGTTTCGCGCTGGCGCATCGCAATATCCGTTTCGGCGGCACCGTTGCGGCGCGAGCTCCCGTGGCTGAGACCGTGCCCCTCGCCGAGGTGCCGTTTGCGCTGATCGAGGCCGACGACGCCACGGTGTTTCCGGCGTCTCGTCCCGCGTTTCTGCGCGCCTGGATTGCCGCGCCCGGGCACCGCGGTCGCGCGCTCGTCCGCGATGGCAAACTTGCCGCTTGGGGCGTGATTCGGCCGTGCCGACGGGGCTTCAAGATCGGCCCGCTGGTGGCTGACGATCGCGCCAGCGCCGAGATCGTGTTGGATGCACTGGTTGCAGAATCTGGCGGCGGCGAAATCTTTCTCGATGTGCCGGAACCCAATCGTGAGGCGGTCGCGCTGGCGCAGGCGAGAGGACTTGCTCCGGTGTTCGAGACCGCACGCATGTATACCGGCGCCGTGCGACCCATGCGGCTCGATCGCGTATTCGGGATCACCACGTTCGAATTGGGTTGAGGCCTGCACTGGGCTGGCGGCGGATACCCGCCTCATGACTCCGAGGCCGTTTCATCAAGGTCATCAAGCCGCGGGCTGACCGTGTCCTCGACCGGATGCTCCTGCCGATGAGCGGCAAGTTCGTCCGCCAGCACGACGCCGATCTCGGCCACGGCTTGCGGCTCCAGCATCGTCTCGTGCGTGCAATCGACGCGATGCACATTGATCCGGCCGTCCACATAAGGGCGCCAGGCGTCGATCGGCGGCGGTTTGGGGTTGCCCTGGGTAGCGACAAACAGCAGGAGGTCGCCGCGATAGCGCTGCGGTGAAAACCGCCGCATCAGGCGGGTGCTGTTTTCGAACGAGCCCATGATGGCCTCGAAATGATCGTCGCCGAGTGCCGCGTTGATGTGACCCTCGTGCCGCAGCAGTTCCAGCATGTCGCGCAGCGACTCGTCGGCGACGCCGGCAAACAGAATCTCTTCTGCGGGCTCTGCGCCTTCGTCGAAGGGCGACGTCAACCGTTCCCGCGGGTAGCTGTCGAGCAGGGCAAGCAAGGTCACCTCTTCGCCCGTCGCTTGCAGCCGTGTTGCGATGGCGTGCGCAACCAGTCCACCGAACGACCAGCCGAGCAGGTTGTATGGACCGGATGGCTGAATGTTGCGGATGAGATCGAGGTAGTCCGCGGCCATCTCTTCGATCGTCTCGGGATAGCGGTCGGCTTGCAACAGGTTGCGCGCCTGCAGGCCGTAGATCGGATGAGCCGGGGGGATGTGGCGGATGAAGCGCGCATAGGGCCAGCTGAAGCCGCCTGCCGGGTGGATGCAGAAGAGCGGCGCGGCGTCGCCGGTCGCCCGGATCGGCAGGACGGTGTCGAAATCGGAGCGGCTGGGTGTGCCGTCGGCAATATGCTTCGCCAACTCGGCGACGGTCGGCGCCTCGAACAGGCTGCGGATCGCAATCTCGACCTCGAGCGCGGCGCGGATGCGGCCGATCAGCCGGGTGGCCAGCAGCGAGTGGCCGCCAAGCTCGAAGAAGTTGTCGTCGATGCCGACCTCGGGCACCCCCAGCGTCTCGGCGAACAGCGCACACAGCACCGCCTCCTGCGGGGTGCGCGGCAGCCGGCGCGCTGTGCTTGTTGCGGCGACAGGGGCGGGGAGTGCGCGGCGGTCGAGCTTGCCGTTCGGCGTCAGCGGCAGCCGCTCCAGCATGACGAATGCCGACGGCACCATGTAGTCCGGCAACAGCCCTGAGAGATGCTGCCGCAGGGCCGCCGCATCGGGCGCCGCAGCCCCGGCCTTCGCCACCACGTAGGCCACAAGACGCAGTGCGCCGCTGCCCGCCGGTCCGTTGCCGTCGAGCGCGTGATCCTCCCCGGCATCCGGACCGCCATCGCGGCGCGCCACCACGGCGGCCTGAGCGACATCCTGGTGCCGCAGCAGCGCCGCCTCGATCTCGCCGGGCTCGATGCGGAAGCCCCGCAGCTTGACCTGCGCATCGGCGCGGCCGAGGAAGTCGAGCACGCCGTCCGCTCGCCAGCGCGCCAGGTCGCCGGTGCGGTACATCCGGCTGCCCGAAGGACCATAGGGATCGGCCACGAACCGCTCCGCCGTCAGCCCGGCACGCCCCAGATAGCCCCGCGCCAGGCCCGCACCCGCAACGTACAACTCGCCCGTCACGCCCGCCGGAACAGGCTGCAGCCGCGCATCCAGCACGTAGACCCGCGTGTTCCAGATCGGCCGGCCGATCGGAACCGATGGCAGCGGAGCGTCCGGCAGATCGTCGTGTCCGGCGACCGTCCACGATGTGATCTGAATCGTTGCTTCGGTCGGGCCGTAGAGATTGACCACCGGCGCACCGATCGACGTCAGAGCTGCATCAACCAAGTTTGCCGGCAAGGCTTCACCGCCACAGAACAGTTGCCTGATCTTGCGTAGGGAATCTTGAGGCGCGGCCGCCATCACCGGCTCGAGCAGCGAGGGCACGAACTGCGCCATGGTGATGCCTTGCTCGGCGACCAGCGCGGCGAGCCTGCCGGGATCGCGTGCCGTTGCGGTCGGCGCGATGCAGAGCGAAGCGCCGGCGACGAGCGGCAGCCAGACTTCCCACTGGGCGGCATCGAAGCTGATCGCGGTGCGGCCAAGCACGATGTCACGCCGGTCCGCCGGATGGTCGTGCGCCATCCACCGCATGTGGTTTCCGAGCCCCGCATGTGTGGCTGCGACGCCCTTGGGCTGTCCGGTTGAGCCCGAGGTGTAGATGACATAGGCGGCGGTGGCGGGATCGATACGGCCGGGCGGTGGCGTGGCGGGCTGTTGCGCGATGGCGGCGCGGTCGGCGTCGAGGTCGACGACGCGGGCGTGGTGTGCGGGCAGGCGCTCGCGCGTCGCGCTCTGCGTGATCAGGACCGGTGCGGCGGCGTCGGCCAGCATGAAAGCGAGCCGCTCTGGCGGATAATCCGGATCGAGCGGCAGGTAGGCGGCGCCGGCCTTGAGGATGGCGACGAGCGCGATCACCATGTCGAACGAGCGCTCGACGCACAGCGCCACGACGGTCTCGGGTCCGGCGCCGAGGGCA
>JBFXEX010000051.1:0-37298 GCA_050179645.1 Xanthobacteraceae bacterium
GGTTGATGGCTGGCAGACGCTCGCCACAAAGCCCATCGATCAGCCGATTGACCTGGCCGCCTGAAACGATAGCCTCATGTGACCGGAGATCGGGCCACCAAATTCCAACCGCATCCCGGACGGCGCCGCATTGGTGTTGACAAGAGTCTGAGCTGAGTCCTGAAAGACGCGAACGAGCAGAAGGGTCGGCTCCCCCTTCAAAGTATCCATCAGCTTCGTGTTGTCCGGTGCAGCCGCACCAGAGCCAAGCGCAGAGCGGCCGACGCTTGTGGCCTCCGGCTGCAAGGCGATCTTCGTGCGCAGCTGAGCGATTGTTGTCCGGAGTGTGGCAACCTGACTTTCCTTCTCTTCGATACTGCCCTTGGTGCTGGCCAGTGCTGTCACGCGTTACCGACAGCACCGAAGACGGCGGGGCCCCCAATCCTCGGCACAAAAGGGAGGAGCGCACCGCACTTGTCGCGCTGCTATTGCTGCAGCCGCTTGAGGATCAGCACCGACAGATTGCCGTCGGGCGTGTAGTCCGCTCGCCGCATTTCGAACTGCGTGTCGCTGATCTTCTTGACGTCCTCGCCGCAGAAGCTGACCAGGCTGTCCGGCTCGCCTTTGTCAACCACCAGGCGGAAGTCCCTGATCGGCCCCGACCAGTTGGCGCCGGTCCTTAAAATGTAGTCGATGCGCTGTTCGCTGTAGGGCGCTCCGCCGCGGCTGTTGGTGGCGCGGCGCGCGCGGTCGACGGTCGCGAGGAATTCGTCGTCGAGGCAGTACTTGGCCTTGTACTCCTCGTACCACGGCTCGGTGCTCTCGTTCGGCGCACCGAGCGCGGTCTGTACGGTCTCGCCGACGCTCGGCTTGTAACGGTGCTCGATCACGACCTCGGCCAGCCCCGGGAAGGTCTGTTCCCAGTAGAAGGTGGTGTTCAACCCCCAGCGCGGCGCCAGGTGCTTCTGCATGCCGCGTCCGGTATCGTATTCCTCGATCTCCGCAATGCCGAGCCGCAGGAAGTCCTGCCATTTGTCGGCGGGCAGACGAGCGAGCGCCTCGTTCGTCGTCGGGAGGTGGGGCGCCAGCGGCACGGCGAGCGAGCGCAGGAGTTGCGTACGATCGATGCCGACGGCGGTCACCCGCTGTTCGACCTTGGTCGCGACCGGTTGACCGTTCACCGTGGTGGCGAAGGCCAGAAAATTCTCCGCGTCCTCGGTCGGGACCGAGATGATCTCGTCCGGGCCGTGGACTTGAATCTCCGGCATCGGGAAGGCGACCAGGACGGTGACGTCCCGGGGCGACGAATTGAAGAAGCGGTAGCGGACATGGACCTCGCGCGCCGAAATGAACAGGTCCTCGGACCGCATCTCGACGTCCGGATTCTGCACGAAGATCAGGCCGCCGGTGGACAGTTCGGCGCTGGAGTCGTTGGCATGTGCGGGCAACACGGCGACGGCGAGGATGGCCAGCGTGATCGCGGATTTCCACATGCTGGCCTCCTCACTCTCTCATGCACCTGAGGTTCATTGACTGTCGAGATAGGAAACTTCCCGGACCGGCTGCGGGTCGGTGTCCGCCAACTGTAGCACGAAGCCGGAGGCGCGCGCGGCGCTCGCGACCTTCGGACGCGCGTCCGCGACCAGCGCGGGCTTGTCGTCGTGATGGTAGACGTCGTTACGGAAATGCACCGTCCCATCGCGCGTGACCCAGCCGGTGAGATAGACCCAGGCGACCGGCACCTTGTGGGCGAGCCGCACGTCCTGGCGCTCGCCCTTGGCGATCGCGGCGTCGATCTGGCGGCGGCTCCAGCCCGACGTGTCTTCCAGCAGCCAGGCGGCCAGCGCGCGGGGATCTTCGACGCGGGTGCAGCCTGAGGACTGGAAGCGGTAGTCGGCGCTGAAAAGTTCCTTGTGGTTGGTATCGTGCATGTAGACCGAGTACGGATTCGGCATGTCGATGCGCAGCGATCCCAGCGCGTTCCACGGCCCGGAATCCTGCCGGATGGTGAAGTTCGGCGCACGACTCGAGTGCCAGTCGACGCTGTAGGGATCGACCTCGCGGCCGGCGCCATCCAGCACCCGCATGCGCATGCGCGCCGCATAGCCTGGATCCTTGCGCATCTTCGGGATGACGTCCTTCTTCAGAATACCGAGGGGTACCGTCCAGGTCGGATTGAGATTGACGGTCGTGATGTGGGTGGTGAGCATCGGCGACGGACGATCGGCGCGCCCGACCTGCACCACATGGCGGCGCATGACACGGTTGCCGTCCACCGCCTCGGCCACCGCGGCCGGCAGATTGACGACGACGTAACGCTGGCCGAAGTGGAAATCCAACGCCGCCAGCCGGTCGAACGACGCCGCAAGCTGGCGCAGCCGCTGGCCGACCGGCACGTTGAGCGCGGCCAGCGTCTTCGGCCCGATGCTGCCGGTCTCTTCGAGCCCGTGCCGCGCCTGAAACCGGCGCACCGCCGCGACGAGCGACTCGTCGTAAAGGTCGCCCGCAGCCTCGTTGGCAGGCAGATCGTCGGCGAGCACGAGCCGACGGCGCAGCATCTCGACGTCGCCGCCCCTGGCGCCTGGGCCGAGCTTGGCGGTCGCCGGAAGTGCCGACCAGCCGCCGCGCACTTCGAGCGCCGAATAGCTCAGCAAGGCAGCCGAGATTCGCTGTGCGGTATCCTCGTCGAAGGTCGGATCGGGCGAGTTTGAAACCGTGACCTTGGCGGCGACCGGCTTGGCCGCTGTCTGCGGCCGCGGCTTGGGCAAGGCAGAAGGTGGCGTGGTCTGGGCGAAGGCGGTTCCGGCAAAGAGCGTGGCAACAAGAAGCGCAACCGGCGCATGGCGAAATGCTGCTGGCAAGGCGTGTCCCCCTCGGCGCACCGCCCAGATCCCGCGCAGCCACCCGACTCCGGGACTGTCGTTCAGTGCTGTGTGTCAAACGCTGACAGAAATCCCGCCGGCCCCCATTCCTTGCCGGCGAACGGAACGTCTCTCCAATGGTGCGAGAATGTGGCCGGCTGATGGAGGAAAACCGAAGGATTCCGTAACCTTGGCGCTACCCACCGGCGCTGTCGTGCCATTGCGGACGGTAGCCGGCCAGAAACGCCGCAACGATGGCCGGAGGGGTCAAAACGTCGACCACGATGCCGGCCGGGCGTGGGCCGGCATCGCCATAGCCCCGCGGGGTCCATGCCAGCAGGCGGGCCCCCTTTACGGCGTAGGCCACCGCAGGTTCCGCGCTCAGCGTCACAAAGGTCGCGTCCGGGAGTTCGTCGATCGGCATGGAGTGGCGGCGCTTGCGACGGCCCTCCAGGCGCTCGGCGTGGAGGATACGATCCATCTCATCGGCGCGCGGCGGCGACCGCACGTGCGAACCCCGCGAGAATGCCGCCGCGAAGGCCTGGGCATCCTCGCGTCGGCATTCGAAGCATGGCCGGTGGCCGGCCGCGAGCGCGGTCGGCTCGTCGAGGAAAAACAATTCGGTATAGCTCGCGCCCCACACGTCGCGATGGCGGTCTTTGAATTCGAGCCGGCAGCAAATCCACTGCCGCGAAACGAAACGCCCGGCGCCGAGCGTGCGGTCGTCGCGATGAAAGCGTCCGCCGCGGTTGCCCATGAACAGGCCGCGGGCAGCATCGGCGAACAGCTGGCCGAACGGATCGACGCGATTGGGTAGCGGCATCAACCGAGGCTATCGCGCATCGCCGCCGTGCGCGACCCATTCAATCCTCGCCAATGCATCGGGATCGAGGGCCGCTGGCGTAACCGACCCGATTGCGTTGCGAAGCAAAACGCCGGCCTCGCGGCCGGCGTTTCGATGTATCGGCAAGCGCTGGTTACGCCTGCGGCTGCGGCTCCAGTGGGCCGGGACCGGGCTCAGGGCCGCGACGGCCCTTGCCGGCGGTCGGCACCGCCGACGAGCGCGGCGTCGACGGCTCGATCACGGATTCGCGCATCGGCCGGCGGCCGGCAATCAGGTCCTTGATCTCGTCGCCGGTCAGCGTCTCGAACTCCAGCAGACCCTTGGCGAGCGTCTCGAGGTCATCGCGCTTCTCGGTCAGGATGTGCTGCGCTTCCGAATAGCCGGCCTCGACCAGGCGCCGGATCTCGGTGTCGATCTTGCGGCTGGTCTCTTCCGAGATGTTCTGCTGGCGCGACACCTGGTAGCCGAGGAACACCTCGTCCTGGTTCTCGCCGTAGGCCACGGTACCGAGCTCCTCGGACAGGCCCCAGCGCGTCACCATCATCCGCGCAAGCTTGGTCGCCTGCTCGATGTCGGAGGCGGCGCCCGAGGTCACCTTGTCCTTGCCGAACACCAGTTCTTCGGCAACGCGCCCGCCCATCATGATGGCGAGCCGTGAGGTCATCTGCTCGAGCGACATCGACAGCTTGTCGCGCTCCGGCAGTTGCATGACCATGCCGAGCGCACGGCCGCGCGGAATGATGGTCGCCTTGTGCACCGGGTCGGTGGCCTTGACGTTGAACGCGACGATCGCGTGGCCGCCCTCGTGATAGGCGGTGAGGAGCTTCTCCTCCTCGGTCATGACGAGCGACTTGCGCTCGGCGCCCATCATCACCTTGTCCTTGGCATCCTCGAACTCGTTCTGCGTGACCATGCGCTTGTTGCGGCGCGCGGCCATCAGGGCGGCTTCGTTGATCAGGTTGGCGAGGTCGGCGCCCGAGAAGCCCGGTGTTCCGCGCGCGATGGTGCGCAGATTGACGTCGGGCGCCAGCGGCACCTTGCGCACGTGCACCTTGAGTATCTGCTCGCGGCCGACGACGTCCGGATTCGGTACGACAACTTGCCGGTCAAAACGCCCGGGACGCAGCAGCGCCGGATCGAGCACGTCGGGACGGTTGGTGGCGGCGATCAGGATGATGCCCTCGTTCGCCTCGAAGCCGTCCATCTCGACCAGGAGCTGGTTCAGCGTCTGCTCGCGTTCGTCGTTGCCGCCGCCGAGGCCGGCGCCGCGATGGCGGCCGACCGCATCGATTTCGTCGATGAAGATGATGCAGGGCGCGTTCTTCTTCGCCTGCTCGAACATGTCGCGCACGCGGCTCGCGCCGACGCCGACGAACATCTCGACGAAGTCGGAGCCCGATATGGTGAAAAACGGCACGTTCGCTTCACCGGCCACGGCACGCGCAATGAGCGTCTTGCCGGTGCCCGGCGGACCGACCAGCAGCACGCCGCGCGGAATCTTGCCGCCGAGCCGTTGGAATTTGCCGGGGTCGCGCAGGAACTCGACGATCTCCTGCAGGTCCTGCTTGGCCTCGTCGACGCCCGCCACGTCCTCGAAGGTGACGCGGCCATGCGCTTCGGTCAGAAGCTTCGCCCGCGACTTGCCGAAGCCCAGCGCCTTGCCGCCCGCCCCCTGCATCTGCCGGGACAGGAAGATCCAGACCCCGATCAGCGCGATGAACGGCAGCCACGACACCAGGAGCGACACGAACCACGGCACGTCGTTCTGCTGCGGCCGCGCGGTGATGGCCACGCCCTTGCTGTAGAGCTTCTGCACCAGGCCCGGATCATTCGGCGCGTAAGTCTGGAAGCTGCGGCCGTCCGTAAAGGTGCCATGGATCTCCGGGCCCTGAATCAGAACGTCACGGACCCGGCCGGCATCGACTTCACTGAGCAGTTGCGAGAACGAAATATCCTGCGAAGTGGTCCGCGTGCCCGGGTTCTGGAACAGCGTGAACAACGCCAGGAGCAAAAGGACGATGATCACCCAGAGGGCGAAATTGCGCAGATTGGCATTCATCCTTTTGTCCTTTTCGGCCGACGGTGACGCCGTGCCCGCTCAGGAAAGCCGCCGTCTAAGGCCGATTCACGTCACCCGGGTCTCAATTTAGGTCTGACAAACGCTCCTGCCAAGGGAACGTGACGATGTTATTGTATTCTAACGCAGTTTAGCCGGGCTGCGGCGGCCACGCGGCGCCGTGGTTAAGCGTTGCGTACGGGCCTTGCGGGTGGGCGCACGCGCGATGGTCAGCCGGCCCGCCGCCAGCGTCACCAGCGCTCCCGCCAGGGTCCGGCGCAGCCGCGCGGTCTGCCGGAGCGCCGAAACGGTGGCGAGATTGTCGAAAAGCGCCTCGACCTTGCCGAGTTCGACCGGCCCCTCGTCGCCGACGCAGGCGACGGCACGCGTCAGGAGCCGCAGTGCCACTTCGGCGGGCAAACGGTAAAATCTCTCGGCATCGAATACAATCGGACCGCGCACGGACCAAGCCTGCTCGGACAGCGCCGTTGCCGCGACCCCGACGGCCATTTCGATCGCCGCCTCGGCGCGACGCAACCGTCGCGCCAGCATGGCGAGACGGCGGGCATCGAGTCCCTCCCGGGCGAGCGCCGGCATCAGTTCGCGCAGCCGCGGGCGGGCAAACCGCGGGTCGAGGTTTGAGGGGTCGTGCGCAAAGGCGATCCGGGCCTGCTCGAGGGTCGCAAGGAGCCGCGCCTTCGGAATATCCAGGAACGGCCGCGCCAGCATGATCTCGGTATCGTCGTCGAACGGCAGCAGCGAGGCCGGCGTCATGGCGCCGAGCCCGGTCAAACCACTGCCCCGCATCATCCGGAACAGCACGGTCTCGGCCTGATCGTCGAGCGTGTGGGCCGTCAGGATGCAACGCGCGTTGGCGGCGAGCGCAGCCTCGGCGAGCAGCCGATAGCGCGCGGCGCGGGCGGCCTCCTGCAGACCGGTCTCGGGCTTCTTGCCGCGCCAGCGCAAGGTGCGATGGCGCACGCCAAGCCGACGCGCGAGTTCTTCGACGGCGCGCGCCTCCGCGGCCGATTCCCGGCGCAGGCCATGATCGACGGTCACGGCAAGCAGTTCCGGGCCTTTGCGCAGCGCCGCGCGCCAGCGCGCCGCCAGCATCAAGAGCGCGGTCGAGTCCGGGCCTCCGGACACCGCCAGGATCAGTGCCGACGTATGGACGAACGGACGAAGCAACACCTCGGCCTGCGCCGCCGAGACCGGCTGAGCCTCATCAGCAGCGGACACGCTTCTGTTCCCGCTCGACGCTCTGCTTCAGATTGGCCGACGTCTTTGGAAACTTGCGCACCACTTCACCCAGCGACGCACAGGCTGCTTCCTTCTCGCCGAGCGCGGCCAGCGACTGGCCGAGCCGGAACAGCGCGTCCGGCGCCTTGGCGGAGGTTTCGTACTTGGTCGAAACGTTAAGGAACGCTTCCGCGGCATCGCGGAATTTCTGCCGCTGGAACAAGCTCTCGCCAAGCCAATAAGCCGCTTCCGACGACAGCTTGTCGCTTGGATGCTTGAGCAAAAAGGCGCGGAACGACTCCTCGGCCACCGCATAGTCCCTGCGCACCATATGACTGTAGGCGAAGGCGAACTCCTCCTTGGGCGAGGATGGCACGGCCCCGACGGCGGGCGGCGCCTGGGGTTGGCGCAAGGCCGGGTCCAAGGGCGCCGACGCGATGGTCGAGCCGAGCGTCTGGGGCGCCCCGGGCGCGTTCGGGTTCTGCGTCGGGTCAAAGACATCGCCCCGCCTGCCCGGTACCGCGCCGGTCGGCGGCGCGAGGGCGGGTCCGGGCCGTGCCGCCGGGCGCGCGCCGCCCTTCGAGCCGAGTTCCTGGAAGCGGTAGTCGCTGTCCTCCTGCATCCGTCGCAACTGGCCTTCAAGCTGCTGATTGCGGAATTGCAGTTGCTCGATGGCGCCGGTCAGTTGCCGAATCTGATTTTCCATCTGATCGAGGCGCACGACCAGATCGCCGGCGCCTTGGGCGGTGCGGTCTTGCCCGACCGGAACCGCCGGCCGCTGATCGCCCGAGCCGAACAGGCGCTCGAGCAGGAACGGCTGACGCTCGGCTTCCTGCGCCCGCGCCGACCATGCCGTCGCGGCGACCAGCACGGCCAATGCCGACGCAGTCGTTCCCAAAGTGAAACGTGCCATGAGCCAACGGTGCTTGTTGCGGATACAGCCACTCAATAGCATAAATCTCCCTGCGTCCAAATTGTGACTTCCGGCCAAAGACCTTTTGTCGCGAAGGGTTATCCGAACCTTCACAAATCCTGATCGGCGGAGGGATCGTAGTGGGCTCGGTGCGCTCCCTCCTTGGGCCTATTCCACGGCCGGCACGCTCGCGGCCGGCTTGTTCTTGCCGGACTTGCGGTATTCCTCGAACCGCTGCAGCAGCACGAAGAAGGCCGGGACGAACAGCACCGCCAGGCAGGTCGAGGCGAGCATGCCGGAAAACACCGTGATGCCGATCGACTTGCGGGCGCCGGCGCCGGCGCCGGTCGCGAGCACCAGCGGCACTACGCCGAGAATGAAGGCGAACGACGTCATCAGGATCGGCCGGAATCGGGCCCGTGCGGCGCCGATCGCCGATTCGACGATCGACTTGCCCTCGGCCCGCAGGTCCCGCGCGAACTCGACGATCAGGATGGCGTTCTTCGCCGACAGCGCGATCAGCAGCACCAGCCCGATCTGAACATAGAGGTTGTTGCTCAGGCCCTTGTGCACCAGTGCCGAGATCATCAGCACCGGCCCGATCAGCGACAGCGGCACCGCGAGGACGATCGAGATCGGCACGTACCAGCTCTCGTATTGTCCGGCCAGCACCAGGTAGACCAGCAGCAGTCCGAACGCGAACACGAAGTACATCTGCTTGCCGACAAGATTCTCCTGGTACGACAGCGCGCTCCACTCGAAGCCCATTCCGGGCGGCAGCGACTGCCGCGCGATCTGCTCCATCAGCGTGATGGCGTCGCCCGACGAGAAGCCGGTCGCCGGCACGCCGATGATGGTGGCGGACGGATAGAGATTGTACAGGCTGATCAGCGACGGGCCCGCCGACGGCGTGATCTTCAGCAGCGTGCCGAGCGGGATCATGCTGCCTGCCTTGTTGCGAACCGTCAGGTTCTGAACGTCCTGCAGCCGCAGCCGGTACTGCGCATCGCCCTGGACATAGACCTGGAAGACGCGGCCGAACTTGTTGAACTGATCGACATAGGCGGAACCGAAATAGCCGGCGAGCGCGGAGAACACCTGACCGACGTCAAGCTGAACGGTCTTGGTCTTCTCGCGATCGATCTCGATGGTGTATTGCGGCACCGAGGCGCGGAACGACGCCATCACGGTCTGCAGGCTCGACTGCGTCCTGGCGTTGGCCACGATGGTGTCTGTCACCCGCTGCAATTTCACCAGGTCGAAGCTGCCGTCGCGCAATTCGATCTGCAGCGTGAAGCCAGCAGCGTTGCCGACGCCCTGGATGGCGGGCGGCGGCATCACGATGATGCGCGCTTCCTCGATTGCGGACAGGCTGTGGTTGAGCGACGTGAACAGCGACAGCAGGTCCTGGCCGCTCTGCTTTTCGCGCTCGCCCCAGCTCTTGAGCGTCAAATAGGCGACGCCGGCATTGGCCAGCGTCGCGCTGTTGTCGAGCGCCGAGACGCCCGCGATGGTGATGACATGGTCGACGCCGGGTGTCTTGCCGGCGATCTCCTGTACCTTGTCCAGCACCTTCTGGGTGCGGGCCAGCGAGGCGCCGTCCGGCAACTGCACGATGGTGATGAGGTAGCCCTGGTCCTCGATCGGCAGGAAGCCGGTCGGAATGCGCGAGAAGCCGTAGAGCGAGAGCCCGATGATCGCCAGGGCGACCACGGCCATCAGGCCGCTGCGGTTGACCATCCTGGTGACGAGCCAGGCATAGCCGCGCTCGGACCGGTCGTAAACCTTGTTGAAGCCGCGGAAGAACGCATTGCGATTCTCCGGCGGCACCGGCGCGCGCAGCCACAGCGCGCTCTGCGTCGGCTTCAGCGTGACGGCGTTGATCGCGCTCAGGAGCGCGGTGGCGGCGATCACCAGGGCGAACTGCGCGTACATCCGTCCGGTCAGGCCGGGCAGGAACGCCGCCGGCAGGAACACCGACATCAGCACCAGCGTGATGCCGACAATCGGGCCGAACAGCAGGTCCATCGCCCGGATCGCGGCGTCGTGGCCGCTCATGCCCTGCTCGATGTTGTGGGCGGCGCCCTCCACCACGACGATGGCGTCGTCGACCACGATGCCGATCGCCAGCACGATGGCGAACAGCGTCGAGAAGTTGACGGTGAAGCCGAGCGCC
Source organism: Xanthobacteraceae bacterium (assembly GCA_050179645.1). Lineage (GTDB taxonomy): Bacteria > Pseudomonadota > Alphaproteobacteria > Rhizobiales > Xanthobacteraceae > VAZQ01. Next base: position 10,069 of record JBFXEX010000051.1, read on the forward strand.
GCCATCGCGGCGAACGCGCCGATGATGGTGACCGGCACCGTGGTGGCCGGCACTAGCATGGCGCGCCAGTCCTGCAGGAACAGCAGGATGACGATCAGCACGAGGATCGCGGCCTCGTACAGCGTCTTGTAGACCTCGTTGATCGACTCGTTGACGAACGTCGTGGTGTCGAACGGCACGGAATATTGCAGCCCCTGCGGAAACTCCTTCGCCAGCGCGGTCATCTTTTTCTTGACCTCGTCGCCGACGTTGAGCGCATTGGCGCCGGGCGACTGGAAGATCGCCATGCCGGCGGACGGGCGGCCGTCGAGATTGAACACCTGGCTGTAGGTCTGCGCGCCGAGCTCGACGCGGCCAATGTCGCGAACCCGCGTGATCTGGCCGGCGTCGCCGGTCTTGACGATGACGTTGGCGAACTGCTCGGCGTCACTCAGGCGACTGAGCACGTTCAGCGTGTACTGGAACGCCTCGTTGGACGGCGCCGGCGGCATGCCGATCTGCCCGGCGGTGACCTGTTCGCTCTGCTGGCGCAGCGCGTCGGTGACGTTCGACACGTCGAGGCCGCGCGCCTGCATCTTGTTCGGATCGAGCCAGATCCGCATCGAATACTGCCCTGCCCCGAACACGTTGACGTTGCCGACGCCGGGCAGTCGCGAGATTTCGTCGCGCAGACTGATGGTGGCGTAGTTGCTGAGGTAGAGGCTGTCGTAACGACCGTCCGGCGACGTCAGGGTGACGATCTGCAGAATCGCAGTCGACTTTTTCTGCACCGTGACGCCCTGCTGCTGTACGGCGGTCGGCAATTGCGCCAGCGCAGACGAAACGCGGTTCTGCACCAGCACCTGCGCGAAATTGAGCTCGGTGCCGATCGCGAACGTGACCGTGAGGGTGTAGGTGCCGTCGGCGGCGGCGTAGGACTGCATGTAGATCATGCCCTCCACGCCGTTGACCTGCTGCTCGATCGGCAGCGCGACGGTGTCGATCACGGTGCGCGCGCTGGCGCCCGGATAGCGCGTCGTGACCTGTACGGTCGGCGGCACGATGTCGGGATACTGCGCGACCGGCAGGTTGAACAGCGCGACCGCGCCGATCACCACCATCAGGATCGCCAGAACGTTGGCGAGGACCGGCCGTTCGATGAAAAACTTCGAGATCATGGCGGCCGGCTACTTCGCGGCGGCCGCGGGCGGCGTCGCGTCTGCGGTCTTCGTCTGCGGATTGACCTTCTGGCCCGGAATGGCGCGCATGATGCCGGCCACCAGGACCCGATCGTCGGCGGCGATGCCCTTTTCGATCACCCGCATCTCGCCTTCGAGCGGGCCGATCGTCACCTTGCGCTGCTCGACGACGTTGTCCTTATTGACCACCAGCAGATAGCGGCCGCCCTGGTCGCTGCCAATCGCCGAATCCGGCACCAGCAGCGCGTTGTTCTGCTCGTCGAACGGCACGCGCACGCGCACGAAGTAGCCCGGCAGCAGAAGGCGCTTCGGGTTCTGGAAGATACCGCGCACCAACAGCGTGCCGGTCGAAGGGTCGACGTCCGGGGCGGCGTAATCGAGCGTCCCCTTGATCGGATAACCTTCGTCGGTCTGCAGCCCGACCTCGACCGGCACCTTCTTGAGCTGCGCAGGCGTGACCGCACGTTTGCGAATTTCTTCGCGCACGATCAGCACGTCGCGCTCGGCCAGGTTGAAATTGACGTAGATCGGATCGAGCTGGACGATGGTGGCAAGCTGGGTCGGACTGGTGGCGCCGACCATGGCGCCGATCGAAACCAGCCGCGCGGTGACGACGCCGTCGAACGGCGCCTTCACGGTGGTATAGCCGTAATTGATCGCGGCCTGACCGGTGTTGGCCTGGGCCTGCTGCACGTTGGCGCGGTCGGCATCGCGCTGGCTCAACCACTTGTCGTAGAGCGCCTGGGTCGAGACCTGCTTCTTGATCAGGTCTTCCTGCCGCTTGAATTCGGCTTCGGCATAGATCAGCGCCGCCTTCGCCGCCTCCTCGGAGGCCTTCGCTTGGTCGAGCTTGAGCTTGTAGGGCTCGGGCTCGATGATGAAGAGCGGCGTGCCCTCCTTCACGAAGTCGCCGTCCTGATACTTGATCTCCTGCACGAACCCGGGAACCCGCGCGACCAGCGCGGCGGAGTTCACTGCCGCGGTGTTGCCGGTCGCCTCGAGATAGAGCGTGACGGTCTTCTGTTGCGGCGTCATGACGGTGACCACCGGCGGCGGTGGTGCAACATAGCGGTTGTCGCCGCAACCCGACAGCAATGCCAACGCGGCGAGCGCCGTCGGCGCGGCAAGACCGCCTCGTGAAGACAGCAGACCAAGCCTCATGACGCTTCTCAGAGTTCGTCTAAGGATCGTAGAGGGGCGCGCGATTCAGGCCCGTCCGGCTGCACGATGTTGGGTTTCTGCGCCATTGGCAAGCATAGCGGATGCTCAAATAACAACCGGCGCCCGAAGGCGCCGGTTGTCCCCTTCCCCCGCGTACTTCCCCCGCTAAGAACTGGTATTCAGCACTGTTACGCCGCGCCGGTTCTGCGACCAGCATGAGAGGTCGTTACAGACCGCGACCGGACGCTCCTTGCCGTAGGAGATCGTGCGCATGCGATGCGCCTGAACACCGCGTGACGTAAGATACTCGCGCACCGTCTGTGCCCGGCGGGCGCCGAGCGCGATGTTATACTCGCGCGTGCCGCGCTCGTCGGCGTGTCCTTCGATGGTGAAGCTGTACTGGCTGTAAGCCTGCAGCCACTGCGCCTGCTTCTCCAGCGTCTGCAACGACTGCGTCGTTAGTTCGGACGAGTCCGCCTCGAAGAAGACGCGGTCGCCGACGTTGACAACGAAATCCTGCTGGCTGCCCGGCGTCGCGCCGGACCCGGCCTGCGTGCCGTCGTTGGCTTTATTGGCGCAACCCGCGACCGCCAACGCTGTGATCAGAACTCCGGCGAGTCCCACCGCGCGGAAAAGGCGCGTGACGGTCATCATTTCCGGTGCCTCCCTCTCCATCTCTTTCCCAAACCTTACTCGCTGATCTAGCAGGCAGCTGGTTAAGCGAAGGTTCTGTGAACCTTGCCTCGGTGTTGCCAGGATCACTCAAATTCGGGGAAACAGTGGAAACCGACTCCGGTAGTTAATGACCCTTAAATGCGGCGCCTTCCGGGCTCCCCGAGTTCCCTTCCGATGCCATTCGTACGCGAACGAAGTTCCCCCTTAATCAAGTGGCCTTACTGCAGCAGCGGCGACCACGCCGGATCGGAAGCAAATGCCGGCGTCATCACGCGCAGCTCGTTGCGGCCGGTCACGTCGACGGTGTGAAGTGTCGGCCCGGCATTGCCGCCCAGATCGCGAAAGAACATGATCACGCGACCGTTCGGCGACCAGGTCGGGCCTTCGTTGTGATAGCCCTCGGTCAGGAGCCGCTCGCCCGAGCCGTCCGGTTTCATGATGCCGATGGCGAACTTGCCCTGCCCCTGCTTGGTGAACGCAATGTAATCGCCGCGCGGCGACCACACCGGTGTGGAGTATGCGCCTTCCCCGAAGCTGATCCGCTGCGCCGACCCGCCGCTCGCCGCCATCACGTAGATCTGCTGTTTGCCGCCGCGGTCGGATTCGAAACAGATATACTTGCCGTCGGGCGAATACGACGGTGCGGTGTCGATCACCGCGGTGTCGGTGAGCCGCGTCGTCGCCTTCGAGCGCAGGTCCATCACGAACAGATTGGAATTGCCGCCGCGCTGCAGGCTGAAGATCACTCGCTGGCCGTCGGGCGAGAACCGCGGGCTGAAGCTCATGCCGGGAAAATTAGTGACGATTTCGCGCTGTCCGGTCTCGATGTTCATCAGGTAGACCCTGGGATCGCCCTGGCCGTAGGACATGTAGGTGATCGTATCGGCCGACGACGAAAAGCGCGGCGTCAGCACAAGGTCGTCGCCGCGCGTCAGGTAGCGCACGTTGGCGCCGTCCTGATCCATCAGCGCCAGCCGCTTGACGCGGCGATCCTTCGGCCCCGACTCGTCGACAAACACGATGCGACTGTCGAAGTAGCCTTTCTCACCGGTCAGCCGCTCGTAGATCGCGTCCGAAATGATGTGAGCGATACGCCGCCAGTTGTCCGGCGTGGTGTTGTATTGCTTGCCGTCGAGCTGCTGGCCGGCGAACACGTCCCAAAGCCGGAACTGTGCAGTCAGGCGCCCGTCGGTCTGGGCCAGGCGGCCGGTCACCAGCGCCTGGGCGTTGATGGTTCGCCAGTCCGAGAACCGTACGGTGTCGATGTTGGAAATGCGTTCCAGATACGCGGTCTGCTCGATCGGCGCGAACAAGCCGGAGCGCTGCAGATTCGCGGTGATGACCTGGGTGACGGCACGCGCCGCCGAGGGATCGGGCAGGCCCCAGCCGACGAAATCCGGCAGCGCGATCGGCATCGGCTGGACGCTGCCCTGGGTGATGTCGAGGCGCAGCACCGCGGCTGCCGTTCGCGGCGACAGGCCTGCGAGCGCGCCGGCGGCAGCACCCAGACCAAGCGCCATCAGCCGACGGCGGCTCGGACCCTTAGTGCTCGATATGAATCCTGCCTCATTCATGTTCGTTCGTCGTTTCCGCCGCCGGGGCAGCGTCATCCGCGGATCATCTGCCGCGGATCGAAGGTAATTTCGATGTCCTTCCATACGTCGTAGGTTTCGGGCCGGAGCATGTCGTAAGGCTGGCCACGGAACAGCGCGCGGATCGCGCTGTCGCGCGACGCCATGAACAGCGGGGTCGTTCCGCTGGTGATGACGATGGGCGGTCCGTTGAGCGTGCCGTCGGGCTTGAGCCGGACGCGGATAATGACGGTGAGTTCGCGCGGATCCTTGGCCCCGGCCGGAATGTTCCACAGGCTGGCAAGCCGCGCCCGCAAGGCGTCAAGCTCGCTCATCGACAGGGTTTCGGCATTGCCCCTCGGCAAACCGAGCGAAGGCGTGGAATTGAGCGAGGCGCCGGCGGCGGCGAGACGGGTCGAGTCGCGCTTGTCGAGCAGTGCCTCGACCTTCTTCGGATCGAATTTCGGCGCCGGCGGCGAGGGCTTGCGCGGCGGCATCGGCGTTCTGGCCTCGGCCTTCTTCTGCTCGGGCTTCTTGGCCGCGTCCTTGGCAAGCGCTTCGGCGATCGGATCCTGCTTGGGCTCGGACTTCTGCTCCGACGGTGCGCTTTCGGCCGGCTTCGCTTCGGCCTGTTTCGGTTCGGGCTTTGCCTCGACCGGCTTCGGCTCAGGCGGCGACGGCGGCGCCTCGCGCGCAGCCTTGACCTCCTTGGTGTCAACCTTGGCGGACATCTCTTCGACCGGCTTCGCCTCGTCGACCTTCTCGACCAGCGGTTTCGGCGTCTCGGCCTGAGGCGCGTCCTTCGCGCCAGCAGTGATCTTGGAGAACTCCGAAATCGTCATGACGTCGACCGGCATCGGCTCCATCGTCGCCGGCAGCGGCTTGGCCGCGAACGAGATGACGCTCCACAGCAGGATCGCCGCGTGCGCCAACGCTGAAATGGTATACGCAGTCCTCATCGGCCGACCGTCAGTTCCCCGCTCCCTGCTCGATCTCCGTCACCAGAGCCACACGGCGGAACCCCGCCGACGAGAGCCGCCCCATCACTTTCATCACCGTGCCGTAGTCGACCTGGCGGTCGCCGCGCACATAGATGCGCTCTTCCATTCCGCCACGCGCCTCGGTCACCGCCTTGAGCTTCGCCACCAGTTCGTCGAGCGGCACCTCGGAATTCTGCAGATAAACCTCGCCCTTGACGTTCACCGAGACCGTCAGCGGCTCCTTGTCCTGGTCGAGGCTCTTCGCCTGGGTCTGCGGCAGGTCGAGCGGTACGCCGACAGTGAGCAGCGGCGCCGACACCATGAAAATGATGAGCAGGACCAGCATGACGTCGACCATCGGCGTCACGTTGATCTCGGCCATGACCGGACGCCGATTGTGACGGCGCCGGCCCCCGGCCGCAGAAACTCCTGCGCTCATCGCCATTCCGCGATTCCCTCGTCACCCCCGCTCGTCGATCTGCCGCGACAGGATCGCGGCAAACTCATCGGCAAACCCCTCCAGGCGCTGGGTCTGTTTGTTCACATCGGACACGAACTTGTTATAGAAAATGGTCGCCGGTATGGCGGCTATAAGGCCAATCGCCGTGGCAAATAGGGCTTCGGCAATGCCCGGCGCGACCACCGCGAGCGACGTGGTCTGCTGGCCCGCAATCGCCCGGAAGCTGGTCATGATGCCCCAGACCGTGCCGAACAGGCCGATGAAGGGCCCCGCGGAGCCGACGGTGGCCAGGACCAGCAGGCGGCTCTCCAGCCGCTCGATCTCCCGCTGGATGGTCACGTCCATGACCTTCTCAATGCGCATCTGCAGGCCCGCGAACGACCGCGGCTGGCCCTCGATGCTGCGCTTCCATTCGCGCATGGCAGCTACGAACAGCGCCGCCATCGAATGCGACGGCCGGGCGGACAACTGGCGGTAGAGTTCGTCTAGCGACTGACCCGACCAGAACGCCTGTTCGAAGCGGTCCATCGCTTTCTTGGTGCGCGCGTACAGCAGGACCTTGTCGATCGCGATCGCCCAGACCGCAATCGAGGCAACCAGCAGCCCGATCATGACGAACTGAACGACATAGTCGGCGTGCTGGAACAGGGCCCACATCGAAAGCGGCGCGGCGGGCTGCATGAGCGATCCTTCCGGCTGTCCCGTTCGCTGCGACCGAAATCAACATCGAGGCCGCTGTGGGAATGCGACAGCTCGGTGCGGCCAAAACGCGATGCGCGGCCTCATCGACCAGACGCAAAAACCCGATTGACCCGAAATTCCAGCCGTCCCCCGATCGGCGGCAAGTACGGATTCCCCGTCAAAGGTGTCCAAACTGAGGCACCCGGCCTGCTTCTCCCGCGCCGTGATGACCGCCGCCGAGGTTAATGCGCGGTTGCGCGCAGCGCCGCGGACTTGCGCTAAAGTGCCCGATCTCGGCATCGGGTGAATCGCGCAATGGTCCGCTTTCTGTTCTATCCCTCGACGCTCATTCTGCTCGGCGCCAATCTCGTGCCGCTCGTCGGCGTTCTGTGGTGGGGCTGGGACGCCTTCGTCCTGCTGGTGCTGTACTGGCTGGAGACCGCCGTCATAGCGTTCTGGACCATAGTGCGGATCGCCATCACGCCGCGCGACGCGCTGGGCGACATAAAGTTCCAGGGCAGCGACAAGCCGGGTGCGCCGCTGGGGCTGGCGCTGTTCTTCACGCTGCACGCCGGCATCTTCATGGGCGTGCACTTCATGTTCCTGTGGGCACTGTTCGCCGGCGGCTGGGCGCGGAAGATTCACGGGCCGGACGAATTCTTTGACCAGATCGTCATCGGGACCGGGCTGTGGGTTCCTCTTTTGGTGCTATTCCTGGTTCGGGGCGGTCTCATGATGTTCGAATCCTTCGAGCCCCGCCTGCGCCGCATTTTCCGAATTGTACCATCCCGGCGTCCGCAGACGGCGGTGGCGGTGACGCCGGCCGAGGCCAGCCTGTTCGGACTCTATGCACGCATCTTCATCATGCAGTTCACGATCTTGGCTGGCGCCTGGGTCGCGCTGCTGGTGGGAGCCGCGGGCGCCTACGCGCTCCTCGTGCTGCTCAAGACCGGCATCGATGTCGCATTCCAGGTCGCCGGGGACCGCATCTACGAGGCCATGAAAGCCAGGGCAAAGGACGCCTCGCCCTCGACCTGAGGCGCCGGCGCCCTGACGCAATTCGGGCCGCAACCCGTGAGGCTGCGGCCCGAACCGTTACGCAATACTCGATACGCGTCAGCCTTGCTGCGGCGGTGACGGCGGAGCCGCAGCACCGCGCGCGCGCCGATCCGCCATGAACTGGTCGAACTCGGCCTTGTCCTTCGCCATGCGCAGCCGGGTCAGGAAGTCGCGGAACTCGCGCTGCTCTTCTTCGAGGCGCCGCAGGGTGTCCTCGCGGTACTCGTCGAAGGCCTTGTTGCCGCTCGACCGGGTGGGCTGCCACCAGGTGCCGGCGCCGCGGCTCTCGCTCGCTCCGCCACCCCACGAACTCATCCCGCCACCCCAGGGGCCCATCGCACGACCTTTCCAGCAGCTCATTCGTCCACTCCCGATGATGAAGACCAAGGCGGCAAGGCCGATCGGCCACCAGACCATGAATCCGAGGATCATCAGCGCGATCCAGGCCGGCCGTCCCAATTCGTCAAGCTTTGCAACGATAGGCATGATGACCTCGGTTTGACCTCGATGTTTCCAGTGAATGTTAATTACATTTACATACTTAGAGCGGCCCATGGGTCTTGTCAAGGACCTGCCCCGGCCAGCGGTCAGAGCGGGGTGGCGTCGCCGGACGGATTGGTGATGCCCAGGCCGCGTAGATAGACAAGCACTGCCGCCTCCAACAGGTCTTCGGGCGACATCGGCAGGGCACGACGTCCGGCATCGCCGCGGCCAAAGAGCGCGGCAATGCCGTGCGAGATCGCCCAGATATGCAGTGCCATCATCAGCACCGGCGGACGGTTCTGGGCTGGCATGGCGCTGACGAGCCGCTCCGTCGCGGCCCGCAATACTGCAAACGCCCGGTCGCCGGCGTCGCGCAGCTCCGGGTTGGTTTCGAGCGGGATGCCGGCTTCGAACATCGCCGAGTAATAGGCGGGCTCGGTGCGGGCAAATTCCAGATACGCCCGCCCCAACCGTTCGAACGCACCGAACGGCTCAGGCTGGCCGTCGTTCCAGGCCCGCGCCAGCACGTCAGCGAACTGCTCGAAGCCTCGCACCGCGATATTGGCCAGAAGCTCGTCGCGGTCGCGAAAATGCCGGTAGGGCGCGGCCGGGCTCACGCCCGCCCAGCGCGCGGCCTCGGCGAAGGTGAAGCCCGCCGGCCCTTTCTTGGCGATCAGTTCAAGCGCGGCGCGCACCAGGGCCTCCTTAAGGTTGCCGTGGTGATAGCCGCGCGACCCGCGATCATTCTTGGACCAGCTCATGTAAACGGTCTTTACATGAGACGGTACGACGCGTCGATGCGCAAAGCGGAATTGTGGATTTAGTCGGCGCTGCGCGCGAGTTCGGCGTGCATCGCGATCCGCAACGGTTTCGGAATCGGCCGCGCTCTGCCGCCGGAGACGAAAGCCACGCGAACCAGCGCGGTGGCCAGGAGTTCGTCACCTCGCCTCACCTCCTGCCACAGCAGGATCGAGGCGCCCTTGATCTCGCGGTATTCGGTCATCACGTCTACCACCTCGTCCATCCGGGCAGACTTCAGAAACTCGATCTGCATCGAACGCACCACGAAGGCGAAGCCGGGCGCCTCCTGCTCGGCCTGTGCGAACAGGCTGTGCTGGTTGGCGCCGAGCAGACGCAGATAGTTCGATCGTCCGCGCTCCATGAAGCGCAGATAGTTGGCGTGGTAGACGATGCCGGTGAAATCGGTGTCCTCGTAATAGACCCGCACCGCCATGACGTGCCGGCCGTCGCGGATTTCGCCATCGAGCGCGTCACCTATCGCCACGGTACCTGCCTCTGCATCGCGTCCTCCCAGTTGCGGCCATCGAACTGGCGCACCTTGAGGGACGCAAGGTCGATGCCGTCGAGGCAGCGCACATTGACGTCAATCTTGTCCGGGTCGGAGCGCGGCACGTAAAAGGGATGCACGCCGCAGCCGCGGCAGAACGTGTGCTTCGCCGTCCTGGTGCCGAACTGGTAGGTGGTCAGGTTGTCCTGCCCCCTGAGCAATTCAAACTGCTCCGGCGGCACGATCAGGTGCAAAAAGCCTTTCTTGCAGCAAAGCGAACAGTTGCAATAGGTCACCCGATCGAGGTCGGCGGTGACACGAAACCGAACCGTGCCGCAGTGGCAGCCGCCCTCCAAAGTGCTCACTGGTGATCTCCCACAAGTCCGCAGTGGCGTTCTATGTGCCGATCCAGCCGGGATGTCCAATGCCGCGCATTATCGCGTCAATGCTTCAGCCGGTCGCGCCGCCGCCGCGCAGCGTCACCACCACGATTTCCGGCGGCACGCCGATGCGCAGCGGCAAGATGCTGCAGCCGAGCCCGCCCGACACGATCACATCGCACTGCTCGCGAATATGTCCATAGGCGAAGCGGTTGCCGTAGCGCGACGGCACCACCGGCGAATAGCCGAACAACCGCACCTGACCGCCGTGGGTGTGTCCGCTCAGCATCAGCGAGACACGCTCCGGCACCTTCACGGCAATGTCGGGCTCGTGCGCCATCAGGATGATCGGCGTGTCGTCCGTGATCTTGGCGAGCGTGCCGGGCAGATCGTCGGTGCCATACGGCCGGCCCGGAAATCGCCAGCGCGAGGGCAGGAACGCCACCTGGTCGCCGAGCCCGGCGAGCCAGAACGGCTTGCCATTTTTGGTCAGCCGCACGGCATCGTTCTCGTAGACCGGTATGCCCGCTCGTTCGATGAAGGCACGGGCCGCGGGCGGCCCTTTCCAATTTTCCTGCACCACCGGATCGGACCACCATTCGTGGTTGCCGAGAATCGAATGCACGCCGAGCGGCGCCCGCAGCGCCGACAGTGCCTCCGCCCATTCCTGCGGAGCCACATCCCCGGTCCCGAAATGCCGTTCGAAACGGTCACTGACCACATAGTCGCCGAGCAGCAGGACGATGTCGGCCCCAAGCCCGTTGGTCGTCTCGACAATCGAGCCGATGCGCTCCGGGGGCATCCAGGGGCGGCAGGCGTGGATGTCGGCGATCACCGCGACGGTCAGGTCGAGGCCTGCCGGCCAGCGGGCCGGCTGCAGGTCGTAGCGCGTGATGCGGGGCCGCCAGTACGACTCCAACATGCCGTACGCTGGCGCCAGCAAGCTCGCTGCGCCAAGGCCAAGTGTCCAAGTCAGGAGTTTCCGGCGTGAGATCATGCGACCGAGTGAAAGGCCAAAGGATGTTGGAACCGTGAAATTAACGATCGAGCGACGTTACGTTTTCGTAAGATGCGCGGGCTGCGAACAGCGCGACCGCGGTTTTACGGTTCGCCGTCCTGGCTGAACAGCCCGAACTGCGCCGGGTCGCGCGCCGGCTCGGCCAGCCCAAGATGGCGGAAAGCATGCGAGGTGAGCAGCCGGCCGCGCGGCGTGCGCTGGATAAAGCCTTTCTGGATGAGGAACGGCTCGACGATCTCCTCGATGGCGTCGCGCGGCTCCGATAACGCCGCCGCGATCGTGTCGATCCCGACCGGGCCGCCGCCATAGTTCTCCGCGATGGTCGAAAGATAGCGCCGGTCCATGGCGTCGAGGCCGGCGGCATCGACTTCGAGCGCAGTCAGTGCGTGATCGGCGCCGGCGCGGTCAATCGAGGTCGCACCCGCGACCAGCGCGAAGTCGCGCACACGGCGCAAAAGCCTTCCGGCGATCCGCGGCGTGCCGCGCGCCCGCCGTGCGATCTCGTTGGCGCCATCCGGCGTCATGCCGATGCCGAGGACGCGCGCGCCGCGGGTAACGATCAGCTCAAGCTCATCCACGGTGTAGAAGTTGAGCCGCACCGGGATGCCGAAACGATCACGCAGCGGATTGGTGAGGAGCCCGGCACGCGTGGTGGCGCCAACGAGCGTGAACGGTGCGAGGTCGATCTTGACCGAGCGCGCCGCCGGTCCTTCGCCGATGATCAGGTCAAGCTGAAAGTCCTCCATTGCCGGGTAGAGGATTTCCTCGACGGCGGGATTGAGCCGGTGGATCTCGTCGATGAACAGCACATCGCGCTCCTCCAGATTAGTGAGCAGCGCCGCGAGGTCGCCAGCCTTGGCGATGACGGGCCCGGAGGTGGCGCGGAAATTGACGCCCAGCTCGCGCGAGACGATCTGTGCCAGCGTGGTCTTGCCCAGCCCCGGCGGCCCGACGAACAGCACGTGGTCGAGCGCCTCGTTGCGGGTGCGCGCGGCTTCGATAAACACGTTGAGATTGGCGCGCGCCTGCTGCTGGCCGATGAACTCCGACAACTTCTGCGGCCGTAGTGAAGTTTCCGCCGTGTCTTCTTCGCGGCGTTCGGCGCTGACCAGGCGGCGCGGCGATGTGGTCACAGGCGGCACCTTCTGGCCAGGAGATGATGAACGCGGCCATGAGGCTGGCGTCCCCTCCCCCCTTGAGGGGGAGGGACAGCGAGGGGGGTGGCCAAGGAAAGACTACCTCCGTAAATACCCCCCTCCCCACCCCTCCCCCTCAAGGGGGGAGGGAGCAGACCGAGTGCGTGGCACGAATTCATGCTTGCCCACTTCACGGCATGTTGTTCAAGAGCCCTCACAGCGTGCGCTCGCGGCTGTACTTGTTCGGCAGCAGTTCGGCGATGGTGACGATCACCGGGCCGTTCTTGTCGGGTACGATGACCCGCGCGTTGCGGTCGTAGTCCCAAATCATTTCCCGGCAGGCACCACATGGCGAGACCACCGCAATGGTCTGATCGGCCTCGGTTGGCTTGGGATGGCGCACCGCCACAATGATGTCGATACCGGTCTCCCCCAGGTCGGTGACGGCGCGGCCGAGCGCCACCGCCTCGGCGCACACCGCCATGCGGCCGAGATAGGCATCGAGATTGACGCCGGTGAGCAGTTGTCCCGAGCGCGTCCGCATTGCGGCGCCGACCTCCTGCCAGTCGTTGCGGTAGCGCCGTTTGATCGCGTCGCGCGCCGCTTCGATCAACGCATTGTCCTGTTCACTCAACATCAGAGCACGCCGTGACGATCACTTTGCCAGTTCCTTCAGCCCGAGCCGGATGAGCCGCGGCGTATCCGCGCCCTCGCCGGCGGCACGCGCCGCCGCCGCGATGGCGGCCGCCGCCTGCGGTTGACCGTATCCCAGATTGATCAGCGCCGAGACGGCGTCCGCAACCGGCTGCGGTGCGCGACGGTCATCGACCTGCCCGCTGAGCCGCACGACCGCCGGATCGATATTGGCGTAAGCCGGGGCCTTGTCCTTGAGCTCGGTGACGATGCGCTCTGCGACCTTCGGGCCGACGCCGGGCGTGCGCGCCACCGCCGCCTTGTCGCGCACCGCAATCGCGGAGGCGAGTTCGCCCGGATCGAGCGTCGAGAGCACCGCCAGCGCGACCTTGGTGCCGACGCCCTGTACAGTCTGCAAGAGCCGGAACCATTCGCGCTCGACATCGGACATGAAGCCGAACAGCCGGATCTGGTCCTCACGCACATGTGTCTCGATCGCCAGTACCGCCGGCTCCCCGGGCGCAGGCAGAGTCTGCAAGGTGCGCGACGAGCAATGCACCAGATAGCCGACGCCGTTGACGTCGAGGATGATGGCGTCCTCGCCGTAGCTGTCGACGATGCCCTTGAGCTTGCCGATCATCGCATTGCCACCTTCAACATCGCGCTTTGGCGGTGGTGGGCGTGACAGACCGCAATGGCCAGCGCGTCGGCGGCGTCGTCCGACTGCGGGTCGGCCCTAGGCAGCAGCACGCCGATCATCATGCGGATCTGCGCCTTCTCGCTGTGGCCGGCGCCGACAATGGTTTTCTTGACGAGGTTGGGCGCGTATTCGGCGACCGCCAGCCCCGCCAGCGCCGGCACCAGCATGGCGATGCCGCGCGCCTGGCCGAGCTTGAGGGTTGCGGTGGCGTCCTTGTTGACGAAGGTCGATTCCACCGCCGCCTCGTCGGGCGCATGGTCGGCGACCACTCGGCGCAGCCCGTCGTGGATGGTGACAAGCCGCACCGCCAGCGCGGCCTTGTCGTCGGTCGCGAGCGAGCCGCAACCGAGGAACGTCAGGCGGTTGCCCTCGACCGCAACCACGCCCCAGCCGGTACGGCGGAGCCCAGGATCGATGCCCAGAATGCGAATCGGACGTGCCATCAGGCTTTCTTGATAGCGCCCCGCCGAAGATGCGCCTAGCGCGAACGGCCTCAGACGCCGGCGGACGTGGCGACTTCAGGCTTCGGCCGAGGGCTCGAACTCGGCCAGTTCGGTACCTTCCTGAACGAAGTCGCCAACGGCGCATTTCAGCGCCGCCAACCGGCCGTCGGCGGGGGCGCGCAGCGTGTGCTCCATTTTCATCGCTTCGAGCACGATCAGTGGCGTCCCGCGCGCCACGTCGGTTCCGGCCTCGACCAGCACGCGCGTCACCGTCCCGGGCATCGGCGCGACGATTCGGCCGGCACCCTCGACCTCGCCGAGTTCGGCGGCGAACGGATCGATCCAGTGGAGGTCGATTGGGCCGCGCGGCGTGGCCAGCGCGAGATCGCGGCCGTGCCATGATGCGTTGACGGTTTCCGTCTTTGCCCCCAGGGTTACTTCGAAGGCGTCGCCAGCGCGCGGCGCGTATCGCAGCGACGCCCCGGCACCCTCGGACATCAACGTGACGCCATCGCGGCCATAGCGCAGCACGACCGACACCCGCTCGTCGCCGTGCCGGAAGCTCAGACGCCTCGTCCTGGCGCCCGCTATCATCCAACCGTCGCGGCGATCCCACGGCGATGCCAGCGCATCAATTTCCTCCGTTCGTCCCCGCGAAGGCGGGGACCCAGATTCCCAAACACCGACTGCGCGATACTGGGTTCCCGCTTGCGCGGGAACGAACGGAGAGAGAATCACCTCGCGCAGCAGCACGGCGGCGGCCGCGGCGGCGAGATCGAGCCGCGACAGCGGCGGCATGGCCGTCAGCACGGCCAACTCGCGCTCGATCAGCCCGGTGTCGATCGTGCCGGCGCGCACCTGCGGATGATCCACCAATGCCCTGAGGAAGCAGATGTTGGTGGTAACGCCCGCGATGGCAAAGTCTCGCAGCGCACGGCCCAACCGGTCGAGCGCGGTAGCGCGCTCGGGCGCCCAGGCGATCAGCTTGGCGAGCAGCGCGTCGTAGTAGGGCGTCACCGTGTCGCCCTGGCGGAAGCCGGTGTCGACGCGAATGCCCTCGCCCTCGGGCGCCCGCCATCGGGCGATCTTGCCGGTTGCGGGCAGAAAGCCTTTGGCAGGATTTTCCGCGTAGATGCGCGCCTCGACGGCATGGCCGTTCGCCGTGATCGCATTCTGGGCGAGCGGCAGCTTCTCGCCGGCCGCGACCCGCAACTGCCATTCGACCAGGTCGAGCCCGGTGATCATCTCGGTGACCGGATGCTCGACCTGCAGCCGGGTGTTCATCTCGATGAAATAGAAGCGCTCGGCGTCGGTGATGAACTCGACCGTGCCGGCATTGACGTAGCCGACCGCCTGCGCGGCGGCGCGGGCTGCGGCGCTCATGGCCTCACGCCGCTCCGCGGCCAGATCGATCGCCGGCGCCTCCTCGATCACCTTCTGGTGCCGCCGCTGCAGGGTGCATTCGCGCTCGAACAGCGACACGACGCTGCCGTGACTGTCGCCGAACACCTGCACCTCGATATGGCGTGGCCGTGCGACGTATTTCTCGATCAACAGGCGGTCGTCGCCGAAGGCGGACAGCGACTCGCGCTTGGCGCCCGCGACCGCATCCGCCAATTCGCCGGCGCTCGCCACCACGCGCATGCCGCGGCCGCCACCGCCGGCCGATGCCTTGACCAGCACCGGATAGCCGATGCGGTCCGCAGCGACGCCAAGCGTGGCGATGTCCTGGCCCTCGCCGTGATAGCCCGGCACGATCGGCACGCTGGCGGATTCCATCAGCGCTTTGGCGGCCGACTTCGAGCCCATCAGCCGGATGGTCTTGGCCGACGGCCCGACGAAGACAATGCCGGCCGCTTCGCAGGCTTCGGCGAAGTCCGCGTTCTCCGACAGAAATCCGTAGCCCGGATGGATCGCCTCGGCGCCGGTCTGGCGCGCGGCTTCGATGACGGCATCGATGCGCAGATAACTGTCGCGGGCCGGCGGCGGCCCGATGCGGACGGCTTCATCGGCCAATGCAACGTGCATCGCGCCGCGGTCGGCATCGGAATAGATCGCCACGGTCGTGATGCCCATGCGCATCGCGGTACGCATGATCCGGCAAGCGATCTCGCCGCGGTTGGCGATCAGAAGCTTCCCAAATGGCTGAACCACCACCGTCACATCCTGAAGATGCCGAAGCGCGTCGGCTCGGGCGGCGGCGCGTTCATGCCGGCGGAGAGCGCGAGGCCGAGCACGGTGCGGGTATCGGCCGGGTCGATGATGCCGTCGTCCCACAGCCGCGCGGTGGCGTAGTAGGGATGCCCCTGTTTCTCGTATTGCTCGCGGAGCGGCGCCTTGAACGCGGCATCGTTCTCGGTACTCCAGGTGCCGCCGCGCGCCTCGACCGCTTCCTGCCGCAGCAGCCCGAGCACGGACGCCGCCTGCTCGCCGCCCATCACCGAGATGCGCGCGTTCGGCCACATCCACAGAAAGCGCGGCGCATAGGCGCGCCCGCACATGCCGTAATTGCCGGCGCCATGGCTGCCGCCGATGATGACGGTGTATTTCGGCACGTTGGTGGTGGCGACCGCCGTCACCATCTTGGCGCCGTCTTTGGCGATGCCGCCGGCCTCATACTTCTTGCCGACCATGAACCCGGTGATGTTCTGCAGGAACACGAGCGGAATATTGCGCTGGCTCGCCAGCTCGATGAAGTGCGCGCCCTTGAGCGCGCTCTCGCTGAACAGGATGCCGTTGTTGGCGAGGATGGCGACCGGGTAGCCGTGGATGTGCGCGAAACCGCAGACCAGCGTCGTGCCGTAGAGCGCCTTGAACTCGTCGAACTCGGAGCCGTCGACAATGCGCGCGATGACGTCGTGCACGTCGTAGGGCGTACGGGTGTCGGTGGGCACGATGCCGTAAAGCTCTTCGGCGGGATAGAGCGGCTCGCGCGACGGCCGCAGCTCCAGATAGGGCCGCTTCACCCGGTTGAGATTGCCGACGATGCGCCGCGCGATGCCGAGCGCGTGGGAGTCGTTCGCCGCGTAGTGGTCGGTGACGCCCGACTGTCGGCTGTGGACGTCGGCGCCGCCCAGTTCCTCGGCCGTCACCTCCTCGCCGGTCGCAGCCTTCACCAACGGCGGCCCGGCGAGAAAGATGGTGCCCTGGTTGCGCACGATCACGCTCTCGTCCGACATCGCCGGCACATAGGCGCCGCCCGCCGTGCACGAGCCCAGCACGGCGGCGATCTGCGGAATGCCGAGTGAGGACATCTGCGCCTGGTTGTAGAAGATGCGGCCGAAGTGATTGACGTCCGGAAAAACCTCGTCCTGCAGCGGCAGGAACGCACCGCCGGAATCGACCAGATAGATGCACGGCAGATGGTTCTCGCGCGCGATCTCCTGCGCGCGGAGATGCTTCTTCACCGTCATCGGATAATAGGTGCCGCCCTTGATGGTGGCGTCGTTGACGACGACCATGCATTCGCGGCCACTGATCCGGCCGATGCCGGTGATGATGCCGGCCGACGATACATCGCCGCCGTACATGTCGTGCGCGGCAAGCGCGGACAGTTCCAGGAACGGGCTGCCGGGATCGAGCAGCAGATCGACGCGTTCCCGCGGCAGGAGCTTTCCACGTGAGGTGTGGCGCGCCCGCGCCTCCTCGCTGCCGCCCTGCATCGCTTCATCGAGCCTGGCGCGCAGGTCGGCGACCAGCGCCTTCATCGCGGCGGCGTTGCGCGCGAACTCGTCCGAGTGCGGATCGACGATGGACGGCAGCGCGGTCATTGGACTTGCCGCGCGAGTAATGGTCGACCCGTCATCCTGAGGTGCGCCGAAGGCGTCTCGAAGGATGCACGGCCCGACCGTGGCCGTCGCCCTTCGAGGGCCGCCTGCGGCGGCCGCCTCAGGGTGACGGATTGAGATTGTGCTTGGCTCACCTTCGACCTATCGCGTCTTGTTAAACAGTTCGCGGCCGATCAGCATGCGGCGGATTTCGCTGGTGCCGGCGCCGATCTCGTAGAGCTTGGCGTCGCGCAGCAGGCGGCCGACCGGGTAGTCGTTGGTATAGCCGTTGCCGCCGAGGAGCTGGATCGCGTCCAGCGCGACCTTGGTGGCATTCTCGGCGGCGTAGAGGATCGCACCGGCGGCATCCTCGCGCGTGGTCTCGGCGCGGTCGCAGGCCTTGGCCACCGAATAAACGTAGGCCTTGCAGGCATTCATCGCCACGTACATGTCGGCGAGCTTGCCCTGCACGAGTTGGAATTCACCAATGGGACTTCCGAACTGCTTGCGTTCATGCACGTACGGCATCACCACGTCGATGCAGGCCTGCATCAGCCCGAGCGGGCCGGCGGCCAGCACGACGCGCTCATAGTCGAGGCCGGACATCAGCACCTTGACGCCACCGCCGACGTCGCCGAGCACGTTCTCGGCCGGCACTTCGCAATCCTCGAACACGAGTTCGCAGGTGTCGGAGCCGCGCATCCCGAGCTTGTCGAGCTTCCGCGCGGTGGAGAAGCCCTTGAAGCCTTTCTCGATCAGGAACGCCGTGATGCCGCGCGGTCCCGCATCCGGATCGGTCTTGGCGTAGACCACCAGCGTCTCGGCTTCCGGCCCGTTGGTGATCCACATCTTGCTGCCGTTGAGGATGTAGCGGTCGCCCTTCCGGTCGGCGCGGGTCTTCATCGAGACGACATCGGAGCCGGCGCCGGGCTCCGACATCGCCAGCGCGCCGACGTGATCGCCGGAAATCAGCTTGGGCAGGTATCTGCGTTTCTGCGCGTCGGTGCCGTTGCGCCTGATCTGGTTGACGCAGAGATTGGAGTGCGCGCCGTACGACAGCCCGACCGAACCCGACGCGCGCGAAATCTCCTCCATCGCAACGCAGTGTTCGAGATAGCCGAGCCCTGCTCCGCCCCATTCCTCCTCGACCGTGATGCCATGCACACCGAGCGCACCGAGCTCGGGCCAGAGGTCGCGCGGAAACGTATTGCTCTTGTCGATCTCGTCGGCGCGCGGCGCGATCTTGTCGACGGCGAAGCCGCGCACGCTGTCGCGCAGCATGTCGGCGGTCTCGCCCAGATCGAAATTGAAGCCGCGGAAGTCGTTCACGAGCATTTGCGGCAATCCTTCGCGCATTCAGGCCATGGGCCGCGCGCCGGATTAATGCACGGCGGCGATCAGTCCCGCAACATCGCCACGGCGCCGCATTCAGGCCGGCAAGGTGAGGCGCTTGCGGCCATAAAGCTCCTGCCAGGCATCGACGTCTTCCGACATGGTCTGCGCGGTAACGATCAGCAACCTGGCAGTCTCTTCCAGATCGATCCTGCGGCTTTCCGCCGTCCGGTAATCCTGCGCCAGCTCTCCAAGCGCATCCAGCATGGCTTCGGACCGGTCGCGCGAACTTTCGAAGTCTCCCTGCACCCGGATGCCCGCGAGCGCCGCACCCAACGCAGGCAGCCAGGCGGCCAGGAACGTCACCCACGGCTTGGCCCAGATCAGGGGTTCCTTGGAGCCACCATCGTGCGCGCCCGGAGGTGCCCCATGGACGATCAGCTCGAGGCCGTAACCTGCGAGGAACAGCAGCAGAATGATGAATGTCAGAATGAAACAGCCGACACCGAGCTGATGCAGACGATGATCGATCAAACGCGCGCTCTCTCTGTTGGCGCGGTGATAGGCCATCTGCCCCTCGGGTCCCTCGATCTCGTAGGACAGCGTCGCGTTCAGCAACCGCCATTGATAGGTGCCGTCAAGCTTGGCATTCGGTAGCCCGATCTCGCGCATGGTGGCGCGGAGATACCAGAGGAACCAGGGCGGTTCGCGCTCCTCGCCGGCGGCCGTTTCGCCGCGAATGCGTCCGAATTCGCTGACGAATGCCAGAAACCGGCCGTGCCGCAGATTCTCGGCGAGCGCGCGATAATCGAGCCAGCGTTCGTGCCAGAGCCGACGCCGCCCGATTACGATCATGGCGAGGATCCAGCCGATCACGACGAGTTCGAGCACAACCAGAAACGCCTTGACCTTGAGCGCGTTGTGGCCGCTGTCGAAAAACAATCCGCCGAGCGCAATGAAAACCGCGACCGCCGACAGGAGGTAAGCCATGACGTAAGCGCTGCGGTAGAGATGGGAGAAATGCACCGCAAGGGTGTCCGCCCAGATGAATCGCGGCAGCAGAACTTCCCTCAGGCGGGCTCGCAGGTTGTCGGCATCCGGCGCCGTGGCGATGAACGCATCCCACTCGCGGGTGCGCAGATCAAACGGCGGCGCCTGAATGACCAAACGCGGCCACTGGTAGTTCACGACCCGTTTGAGGAAGTCGTAGGCCGACAGGAAAAAGCGCGCACGCCATCGTTCTTCGAGATATCGCTGCAAGGACTCGCGCGCCGATCCGCGGGTGTCAAGGTTGGACGTCGGCGCGGGCGCGGCGAATACTGGAACCAGCGCGGCGGCGAGCGGTCCATCGGTGCAGTCCGCATCCGGCGCCACCGGATTGCCGGCGGCATCGAACGCGGTGATGAGCCGCGGCGGTCGCTCCTCGGTAGTCAGCAGCCAGACCACCGGGATATGGCCATCGAATGCCTCGCGCGCGATCGCACCGGTGCCGCCGGGCTTGGGGGGCTCGCCGTCCCATACCGCAATCAGCACGTCGATCTGGCGCAACAGATAGCCGCCGGCATCCGCATAGGACCGGTTCCGGTCGTGCGGCCGGGGATCGGGCAGTTGCGTAACGGTCGTGGCCCGTTTCAGGCTGTCAACGAACTCGCCGGTGACATCGCGTCCGTCGCCGGTCGCCGACTGCTGGAAATCTTTGAGATACTCCTCTGTCGGAAATGGCAGCAGCGCTTCGATATGCCAGCCCGCCGGGCAGGCCGCAGCCGCCATCTGGTCGACGCCTTCGGCAAACCCGCTGACCAGCCGGATCGCCGGCGGCTCCTCGGCGAAATACGCGGCATTCTCGCGGAAGATCGTCGCCGTAACCTCTTCGATGGCCTCAAAGATCAACGGCAACTGGCGCTGCACGCGTTCGGCGGCCTCCGCGCTCAGCTTGTTGGGGCGATGACCGGTCACGCCGACGCGCACCGTCAGACGCGGCTTGGGGGGATGACGCAGCGTCGGAGAGGGTTGCGGCATGCGGCGATGAAGAAGCTTACCCATCCGGCATTTTGCGTGCGGCCGGGAGATTCGCATCTTGCTGGAATTTCGTTTCGGCAACAAGACGACCGGCCGAGGGGCAAGACGGAGGAGCGAACCGGCATTACAGTGCGGCGGTTCCATCCACCCGCCCCACCGTCAACAAAGCGTCGTCCGATGAAAATCAAAAGCGCCGAGGCCATTCATATCGCCGTGCCCTACCGCTACGGCGGTGCGTCGGAAACCGACCCGCGCTGGCGCACGATGGATACCTGCCTGATCCGGGTCGAAACCGACGACGGCATCGTTGGCTGGGGCGAAGGCTTCGGATTGAGTACCTGCGCAACCACCAAGGTGGCGTTCGACAACCTGGTCCGGCCGCTGACCGCCGGCCGCGATGCCGGCGACATTGCAGGCACCATGGGCGACCTGCAGCGCAAGCTCTACAACTCGGCGCGCAATGGGCCGGTCGCCTATGCGCTGTCGGGCCTCGACATCGCGCTGTGGGACATCGCCGGCAAGGTCGCCGGCCAGCCGCTCTACCGCATGCTCGACGGCGCGCCCGCCGAACGCGTGCCGGTCTATGCGAGCCTCCTGCGCTACGGCAAGGCCGATCTGGTGGAGCGCAACGCGGCGCGGGCAATCGAACAGGGGTACGCGCGGGTCAAGCTGCACGAGATTACCGAGCCCGAAGTGGCGGCGGCGCGACGCGCCATCGGCCCCAAAGGCGCACTGATGGTCGATACCAACTGTCCCTGGACCGCGGACGAAGCAGTCGCGATGGCCAGGCGCATGGCGCCGCACGGCCTGCTCTGGCTGGAGGAGCCGGTGTGGCCACCGGAGGACTACGACGGCATGGCGCGGGTACGCACCGAGGGCGGCGTCGCTGTCGGGGCCGGCGAAAGCGCCTGCACCATGGCGGACTTCGAGGCGCTGGTCAGGCGCGCCAAGGTGAACTACGTGCAGCCGAGCGTCGCCAAGATCGGCGGCATCACGGCGATGAAGCGGGTCATCGCGCTGGCGCAGGCGAACGGCACCAAGGTGGCGCCGCATTCGCCGTATTTCGGCCCGGGCTTCGTCGCCTCTATCCACATCTGCGCGGCACTGCCCGGCGACGTGCCGGTCGAGCGGTTCTACTGCGATCTCGAGGCTTCGCCGTTGGGCGACCTCGTCGTCGCCTCGGGCGGAACCATGCGGCTGCCGGACGGACCGGGCCTCGGCCTCGACGTTGATGAATCGGTCATCGCCCGCTACCGTGTCTCCTGACAATCTGGACGCACCACCATGACCACCGCGCGCTTTCAATCGCTGGCCCATTGGGGCGCCTTCACGGCTCTGGTCGAGAACGGCCGCCTCGTCGGCTGCGAACCGTTTTCGCGCGATCCGGCGCCATCCGACATGCTCAAATCGATGCCCGACATGGTGCATTCGCCGCTGCGGATCGCCCGGCCGGCGATCCGTGAGGGCTGGCGGGAGGGCCGTCCGCGCACCGGGCACGACAGTTTTCGCGAAGTGTCCTGGGAGGAGGCGCTCGACACCGTCGCGGCCGAACTCACACGGGTGCGCAGCACCCACGGCGACAAGTCGGTGTTCGGCGGTTCCTACGGCTGGTCGTCGGCCGGACGGGTGCATCACGCCCGCACGTTGGTGCGGCGTTTCCTGTTCCAGGGCGGCGGCTGCACCGATCAGGTCGGCAATTACAGCTTCGGCGCCGCGTATTTCCTGCTGCCGCGGATCATCGGCTCGCTCGGCCCGGTGACCGGCAAGGTCACCGACTGGCCGTCGATCATCAAGCACACCAAGCTGATGATCGCGTTCGGCGGGATGGCGGTGAAGAACGCGCAGGTCACCTCTGGCGGCGCCGGCCTGCACACGCTGGAGTCCTGGCTGCGTCAGGCCAAGGAGGCCGGCATCGAGTTCGTCTCGGTGAGCCCGCTGAAGTCCGACATGCCGGACTTCGTCGGCGCGCGCTGGATTCCGATCCGCCCCAATACCGATACCGCGATGATGCTGGCGATGGCGCACACCGTCCTCAGCGAAGGCCGCCACGACGAGGCGTTCATGGCGCGGTACTGCCAGGGCTTCGACGATTTCCGGGCTTACCTGCTCGGCACGCGCGACGGCGTTCCGAAGGACGCCGACTGGGCGGCCGCCATCACCGGCGTCGATGCCCAAACCATCCGCGAGCTCGCCCGCAAGGCCGCGGACGTGCGCAGCATGATCACCTGCGCCTGGTCGCTGCAGCGCTCGCACCATGGCGAGCAGCCGTTCTGGGCGTCGATCGCGCTCGCCTCGATGCTGGGCGGCGTCGGACTGCCGGGCGGCGGCTTCGCGTTCGGCCACGGTTCGGCCAACGGCGTCGGCTTGCCGCGCATCAACGTACCGGCCCCTGAAATTCCCTTGCCGGCGAATCCGGCCAAGTCCGTCATTCCGGTCGCGCGCATCGCCGACATGCTGCTCGATCCGGGCGGCAGCTACGAGTTCAACGGCCGCCGCGAAACCTATCCGGATGTCCGGCTGGTCTATTGGGCGGGCGGCAATCCATTCCACCATCACCAGGATCTCAACCGGCTGCAACGCGCGTGGCAGAAGCCCGAGACGATCGTCGTGCATGAAAGCTGGTGGAACCCGACGGCGCGTCATGCCGACATCGTGCTGCCCGCGACCACCCCGCTGGAACGGAACGACATCGGCGGATCGTCGCGCGACCCGTTCGTCTTCGCCATGCACCGCGCGGTCGATCCGCAGCACGAGGCCTGGAACGACTACGACATCTTCCGCGCGCTCGCCCGCCGGCTCGGCTACGAGCAGACCTTCACCGAAGGACGCGACGAGATGGGCTGGGTGCAGTGGATTTACGACTCGATGCGCGCGCAGGCCGAGCGCCAGGGCGTGCCGCTGCCCGGCTTCCAGCAGTTCTGGGCCGAGGGCTTCGTCGAGTTGCCGCCGCCGGACCGCGACTTCGTGCTGTTCGAGGACTTCCGGCGCGATCCGGACAAGCATCCGCTCAACACGCCGTCGCGCCGCATCGAGGTGTCATCCGCCACCATCGCGGGCTTCGGCTACGACGACTGTCCGCCGCACCCGACCTGGTTTGCGCCTGCCGAATGGCTCGGCAGCACGACGACCGAGCGCTGGCCGATCCACCTGGTGACCCACCAGCCCGCCGCCAAGCTGCACAGCCAGATGGACCCCGGCCCGGTGTCGAGCGCTGCCAAGATCGGCGGACGCGAGCCGGTCCGCCTCCATCCGGACGATGCCGCCCGGCGCAACATCGCCGATGGCGACTTGGTGCGGGTGTTCAACGGCCGCGGCGCCTGCCTGGCGACCGCAGTGGTGGACGCCAACATCATGCCGCAGGTCGCCGTGATGGCAACGGGCGCCTGGTTCGATCCCGCGGCCACGCCCGGCGAGCCGGAGCGCCACGGCAATCCGAACGTGCTCACGCTGGACATCGGCACCTCGCGGCTGGCGCAGGGCTCGAGCGCGCTCACCGCGCTGGTCGAGGTCGAACGTTACGAGGCGCCGCCGCCGCCGGTGCGCGCCTTCACGCCGCCCGTGCTGACGGCGGCAGCCGGTTGAAAAGTTTCGCGGTTGGGATTCTCGAACGAGACTGCGAGTGCGCATTTGCGATTCGTGTCCCGGACGCGGTGCAGCGCGTAGCGCTTGCGGAGCGGTGCGCCGCTGATCCGGGACCGCAACGAACACCGCCGTTACAACGATCCCGGGTCTGCAGCGCACCGTTTCACGCTGCGCTGCGCCCGGGAAACATTCGCAAGCTCAACGCCACCACGCACACAATGCGTTGCCGCCCGGTCGGTGGGACTTTCGGGCACCGGGCCTGCCCCACTTCGCGTCTCCCCAAGCAGCTGACAAGAGCGAGGGGAGCGGAGCGCCGACAGGCGCATCCAGATGCCGCTTGCGCGGCCGCGCGTCGTGCGAGGACGCGCTCGCCTCTCGGCGCTCCACTGGTGGCGATTTCAGTCCCCGGGGCCGCGTTTCCGTCTCCGGCATTGGCGCCGGAGATCGTGCAGCGAGCTCCTCGCAGAGCGGCCGTAGTACCGCCCGAGCGGGGTCCCGGGGCCTCCCGGGTGCCGTGCGTGCGAAGCACGGCGCGCGGGCGCCACACCAGACCGCGGGCTCGCGCCCTTGGCCATCAACGGGGGTTGGCGGGCGGAAACTAAGGCCCCAAGGCCGCATCTCCGGCCCCAACCCGAGCGGATGCCGGGCTTGCCCGGTATCCGCCACTATGACCGGCTTACGCCGGCCTATCGTCGATCCGCTCCACCTCAAGACGCCTCTAGAAGCGCCCCTCATCGAGCGGGGTGACGCAAGGATTGCCGCAGGATAGGAATATTGTCAAGGAATATTTTCATACCGTTTCGGACCCACTGCCGTTTCATCGAGGAATCGAGTGTCAACCTGACAATTGTGAATATTTTCCTACTTCGCCCCGGACAGGCAGCGGATCGAATCCCCCTCCCCTGTCATTCTCGCCAGCGGCCGTGATAGCATCCGCGCAAATTCGCATTCGGAGATCGCAATGACGCAGAAGCTCATGACCGGCTCGTTCGTCGCCCTGATCACCCCGTTCAACAACGACGGCTCGGTGGATTACGCGGCGTTCCGCACCCTGCTGAAATTCCACGAGGACAACGGTTCTTCGGCGGTGCTGATCATGGGCTCGACCGGCGAGACCTCCATGCTCTCGCCCGAGGAGAAGAAAGCGATCATCGTCGAGTGCGCGAAGATGAAGACAGGCAAGATGCCGATCTTCTTCGGCTGCACCGGCAACAACACCGAATCGACCATCGCCAGCGTGCGGTTCGCCAAGGACAACGGCGCCGACGGCGCGATCCTGGCGGCGCCGGCCTACATCTGCGCGCCGGAGGACGACATCGAGCGGTTCTTCCTCGACGTCGCGGACGCCACCGACCTGCCGCTCGGCATCTACAACAACCCGCCGCGGGTGAAGAGCGATCTGCACTGGGACAATCTGCTGCGCATCTTCAAGCACCCGAACTACGTGGTGCATAAGGAATCGACCGCCCGCGTCGGACAGGTTGCTCAAGTGCTCGCCGGCAAGCCCAAAGTCGCGGTGATGTGCTGCGACAGCCCGAACCTCGGGCTGGTCGTGCCGACCATGTCGCTCGGTGGCCACGGCACCGCGAACATGACCGGCAACATCGCGCCGCGGGAGCTTGCGACCATTTCGACGCCGTGGGCGAGCTACCAGGAGGCCGACGCGTTCAAAGAGACCTATCTGCGCACGCTGCCGCTCCTGCACTTCACCTATTCGGCGATCAACCCGGTGGCGGTGAAGTCGCTGATGAAGGCGATCGGACTGCCGGCCGGCGACCTGCGCAAGCCGCTCACCGGGCTCGCCGCCGACGCGCTCGCCAAGGGTGTTCGCATCGTGCAGGAACTGGGTCTCGACAAGACCTACGGCTACAAGGTGAAGTCGATCTCGGCCGTCGCGGCCTGAGTTCGCTCTCTGCGTTCGTCCCCGCGAAAGCGGGGACCCAGCATCGCTCCACCATTCGTGTGGCCCTGGGTCCCCGCTTCCGCGGGGACGAACGGAGAAATATGCACGCGTTCTGCAGATAGGACACAGGGTCACTGCATGGACCTCGGCATTCGCGGCAGGAGGGCGTTGCTGGTCGGCGCCTCGAGGGGGCTCGGCAAGGCCTGTGCGCTCGCTCTCGCGAACGAGGGTGTCGACATCACCATCGTGGCGCGCAAGCGCGAGTCGCTCGACGCCGCGGTCGCCGAGATCGCGGCAGCTGCGCCTGACGTCAAGGTGACTCCGGTGGCGGCCGACATCGTCACCGAGGAGGGCCGGATCGCCGCGCTGCGGGCCTGCCCCGAGCCCGACATCCTGCTCAACAACGCCGACGGCCCGCGGCCGGGCGACTTCCGCTACTGGTCGCACGCCGACTGGATCGCGGCGCTCGACATGATGATGCTGTGCCATATCGACATGATGCGGCGCA
Source organism: Xanthobacteraceae bacterium (assembly GCA_050179645.1). GTDB lineage: Bacteria > Pseudomonadota > Alphaproteobacteria > Rhizobiales > Xanthobacteraceae > VAZQ01. The sequence goes on from JBFXEX010000051.1 coordinate 37,026, forward strand.
CGGTCGACGGCATGATGGCGCGCGGCTTCGGCCGCATCCTCAACATCGTCTCGCGCAGCGTGAAAATTCCGCAGGCCGAGCTTGGGCTGTCGAACGGCGCGCGCTCGGGCCTCGTCGGCTTCACCGGCGGGCTGGCGCGGCAAACCATCGCTCACAACGTCACCATCAACAACCTGCTGCCCGGCATCTTCGACAGCGACGCCCAGCGGGAGCATATTTTGGGCATGTTGCCGGACACCGGGAAGACTTTCGACGAAGTCTGGCAGGCGCGCG
>JBFXEX010000052.1:0-36999 GCA_050179645.1 Xanthobacteraceae bacterium
GTCGGTGGTGGCGAAGATTTGCTCCGCCTGTTCGTCCAGCATCAGGTGGTAGTCGCGGAATTCCGGCCCGCTGACGTGCCAGTGGAAATTCTTGGTCTTGAGATACAGCGCAAAGGCGTCGGCCAGGAGCCCGTTGAGCGCTGTCGAGATCGCCGCAACGGCCTCCGGTGGGAGATCGGTGGGCGTGTGGAGAGAGGGCGCGACCTTGCGCGGTTCGAGCTTTCCGACCTTCGACATGTTCTACCTCGTGCTGGTTGATGATGGGCGGTGAATTCGCGTGTCACGGGCTCGCACGGTCCGGGAGTACGGTTCCGAGATTGCCGGACGGCCGAAACACCCGAGTGACAGTTGGTTTCAGCAGGGAACAATTCCAGCGGCAAAAGGATGGTTCCGCAGCGCCTGCGGCCGGGAAGCTGGCGGTGCCTGCTTCCCGCCGCTCGTTGGATTTATCCCGCAGAATCCAATGGAACGTTACTGCCGATGGCAAAGTTATCGCTATCGCGGCCGTCCGCGGGAAACTGGGAGCGCCGGACACTGTCGCTCAGTCGCAGCGCCCGAGCGTGCAGCCGTAGGTGAAGGCGCCCATGCCACTGCCGGTCTCGGGCGGTGGAACGTAGGTGGGGGCGCGGACCGTGCCTTGCGAACGGCGTGGTTGCCAGCCTTGCTCGGTCCGCGGCTTGACCACATAGGCCCGCCCGAACTGGTCCTCGCAAAGGTAAGCGCCGTTCGACCAGAAGCAGTTGGCCGCCATGGACGGCGCCGCCGACAGCGTGAGCAGGATCGTTGACACTAGAGCAAGCCGCGTCATGTCAGTCCTCCCGGATCGGGGAAGTAACTCACTAAGTCCGCATCCGCCGCGCCGGTTTCAAGAGAGCCTGCTTGGCAATCATTCGCCCGTGCGGGATGATCGCAATTGCGGCGGCCGCGGGCCGCCGAGCGCGAGGAACGCCGGGCCATGGTTCACTCTCCGAAATCCACCGCCGCGCGGCAAATGAAGCTCGGCCTGTTCTTCGACGGCAGCGGCCATCATGCCGCCGCCTGGCGCGATCCCGGCGTCGACGCCAAGGCGCGGCTGTCGTTTCAGCAATATGCCCGCATCGCCCGCACCGCCGAGCGCGGCAAATTCGATCTGTTGTTCACCGCCGACACCAACGCCACCTTCGGCGCCGACGACGTCGAGGTCTGGCAGCGCACCGTGGCGTGCTCGCGGCTCGAACCGCTGACCCTGCTTGGCGCGCTGTCCGCCGTCACCGACCGCATCGGTCTCGTCGCCACCATGACGACGACCTATCACGAGCCGTTCACGGTAGCGCGGTTCTTCGCCTCGCTCGATGCCATCAGCAACGGCCGCGCCGGCTGGAACCTGGTGACCTCGCTCGCGACCGCCGAAGCCTTGAACTTCAGCCGCGAGACCCATGCGGCGCATGCCGAACGCTACGCCCGCGCGCGGGAGTTTGCGCAGGTCGTGCTCGGCCTCTGGGACAGCTGGGAGGAGGGGGCCATCGTCGCCGACAAGGCGACCGGCATGTATCTCGATCCCGCGAAAATGCATTTCCTCAATCACAAGGGCAAGCACTTCGCGGTGCGCGGGCCGCTGATGATCCAGCCCTCGCCGCAGGGCCGTCCGGTGGTCGTGCAGGCGGGCCAATCCGACGACGGCCGCGAGCTTGCCGCCGAAACCGCCGAGGTGGTGTTCACCGTGCAGCAGGACCTCGAAGCGGCGCGCGCGTTCTATGCCGACATCAAGCGGCGCGCGGCGCGTTATGGCCGGCCGCCCGAGGCCGTGAAGGTGCTGCCCGGCGTGATGACGGTGATCGGCTCGTCGCGGGCGGAGGCCGAGGACAAGTACGAACGTCTGCAGTCGCTGATCCAGCCCGAACTCGGCATCCGGAATCTGTCGGCCTATTTCGGCAAGGACCTCTCCGGCTATCCGCTCGACGGCCCGGTGCCCGAGCCGGTCTGGGCAAATGCCGAGCATGGCCGGCTCAAGGTCATCGTCGATCTGGCACGGCGGGAGAGCCTCACCATTCGCCAGCTCTACAAGCGGGTGATCGGCCAGCGCGCCCACCGCACGGTCTGCGGCACGCCGTCCGAAATCGCCGATACGCTGGCGCACTGGTTCGAAGCCGGCGCCGCCGACGGTTTTAATCTGTTGCCGCTGACCATCCCGGAGGGGCTCGACGACATCGTCGACCTGCTCGTTCCCGAGTTGCAGCGCCGCGGCCTGTTCCGCACCGAGTACGAGGGCGCGACTTTGCGCGAGAACCTCGGCCTGCCGTTCCCGGAAAACCGCTGGAGCCGAATGAGAGAGCCGGAGAGCCACAGCGCCGCATCGTGATCGACCCCTGAAGGATTCGGATTACTCCACGACCTGGTCGGCGCGAAACATCACTGACGACGGGATCGTGAGACCGAGCGCCTTCGCGGTCTTGAGATTAATCACCAGACTGAACTTGGTCGGCTGCTCGACTGGTAAATCCTCTGGCTTCGCGCCGTTGAGGATCTTGTCGACGTAGCTTGCGGCGTGCCGATACATGTCCGGCAGCCCGGAGCCGTAAAACATAAGCCCGCCGGCATTGATGAAGGCCTGGTCGGGGTAGACGGCAGGCAACCGGTTGGCGGCGGCGAGGTCAATGATGCGCTGCCGGTGGGTGACGAACACGATGTCGGCCAGCACCAGCAATGCGCCAACGCGTGCGGCACGCAGTTGCTCGAAGGCGGCGGCGAGCCCCGCCGGATCGCGCACCTCTACGGGGTGGAGTTCGACCGCAAGCGCGCGGGCGATCGCCTCCCGGCTTCTAGCAAACTCCTCGGTGTACGGCGACCGCGGATTGGTGAGGACGCCGATACGATTGAGACCGCTCAGCGTATCCTTGAGCAGTTCGAGCCGCTTCGCATTGAGTTCGACGCCGAGGGTGGTGACGCCAGTCAGGTTGCCTTCGGGACGGCTCAGGCTCGTGACTAATCCGCCGGTGATAGGATCTCCGGTGGTCACGAAAACGATCGGGATCGTTGCTGTCGCCATCTTGGCTGCCAGCGCGCCGGGGTTCGAGCCGGTGACGATGACGTCCACGTTCTGGCGCACCAGGTCGGCAGCAAGTTCTGGCAGCCGGTCGAGCTGCCCGTTGGCAAAACGGAGTTCGAAGGCGAGATTTTGGCCCTCGATCCAGCCAAGCTCTTGCAGGCCGGCGCGCAGGCCGCCGAGCATTGGGACTTCAGACGATGCCGAAAGCGGCGACAGGCGACCGATTCGGGCGCTGCGTCGCGGTGCCGCGGCGGCTGCCAGGGGACCGCGAAGGATGCCGGCCCCGGCCAGCATCATCAGGAACCGACGGCGCCGCATGGTCAACCCTTTGGGGCCGAGGAAGAAGAGGTCCGTGAACAGCCGTGAGCGAGCGCAATCTTTAGCCCATGCCCGGCAAAATTTCCAGGAACCGGCCGCCGCATGCTAGCCGCAGCATCATGTGCGGCGTTTGCGCGCTATTAACGATGCAGGGGTATGAAATCATTGAATGTGTCGAACCTTTGTAACTCCTGGCGCGACCAATTCTGAGGATTGGTCCGACCCCGGTGTATCCGCGTCCGTCGGCGTATAGCCGTCGGGGACGGGGTTGGCGCGTTCAGGGGTGTACTATGCCTTTCCCTCGGCCAGGGGTAAATTATTCCCGTCCGTCGTGGAGCTTGGGGCGCAAGATTGGCGCCGTCCTGGCTTTCGTGGTCGGTGGAGCCGTAGCTGGCGCCAGCGGCATCATGCTGTTCGCACCGGAAACCCCCGGCGCCTTTGCGCTTGCTAACCTGCCGGCTGCGGACGACCCTGCGATTCCGAGCGTCGTCGCGGTTGCTCCGGCCGAAACCGCGCCGGTGCCGAGCGCCGCCGATATCAAGGCCATGAACGTGTGCCTGCGCGGCTCGGCCAGTTGTGAGGCCGATGCCGAGGCGGCGCCTCCCGCGACGGTACTTGACGACCGCAGCGCTGCAAAAGTGCAAACCGCGAGCGCGCCGGTGCAAGGCGAAGCCGCCAGGTCGGCGAACGCCCCCGATTCCGCCAAACCCGCAAACATTCCGTCGAAGGACGCCATCGACGCGGCAATGCAGGCGGACTTTACGGTGTCGCGACCGATCTCTTCGGTGGCGCCGCAACTTGCTACCGCGTTCACCGCGGCCACCGTCCCGGCGGCGTTCCTGGCCTCGCGCCAGATCGCCTCGATGCCGCATACGCTGGTTTCGCCGGTGTTGCCGGCCCTGGCGGCCCGTCCGAAGCCGGTCGTAACCACAGCGGTTGCGTTGCCGGTGCCAGCGGAACCGCCGCCCGCTGCCGAGCCGGCCAAGCCGCGCAAGACGGTGCAGCGACGGAGCACCCGCCGCACCTCGAACGATTATTATCGCCGGCAGCGGGATTTCTTCCCGTTCTTCTTCCGCTGAGCGGTTGCCCTGACGCGACCGGCGCCATGACCGGCGCGATGCCGGATCCACGGCATTCGTCGTTGGTGTCGGCCGGCCGGAGCGAAAGGCTGGCGTCGGCGAATATCCCGCACTCATGAGAGTACACGCGCCAGTCCCGCAGGGTTCGCGACCGGGGCCACAAAGTCCGCCGCTGGGCCCCACCGCAAGCCGCATGCGGTACGATGAGCCGCATTGCGATCCAGAAAAACCCGTCACAACCTGGGATCTCGACCAACGACAACGTGGAGACATGACGTGCGCGTCGCCACCACCATCATCCTCGCCATACTGATGGGCGCCGGGCCGGCGCTGGCGGAATGGCAGGACGCCACCGAGGCCGCCGCCGGCGGTAAGAAAATCGCGATGCAGCGTACGCCGCCCGGCAAAGGCGCGATTTCGAAATCCGGTCGCGAAGTCAGCGCGATCCTCTACCTGCGCTGCGATAACCCGTACGATAATCGCGTCAAGTATCGCAGCAACGACTACTGGTCGGCGTTCGTGGTGTTCTCCGAACCGGTCAGTTCGGTCGAGGCGCGCACGCGCTACAGCTTCGACGGCGGAGCGCCGGCGGAGGGTACGTTCATGTTCAATCCGCAAGGCACCGCGATGTTCTTCACCCAGCAGGGCGACGACAGCGGATTCATCAAAAAGCTGGCGCGGTCGAACACGCTGGAGATCGTTCCGGCGCTGGCCTGGGCCGGCAACCCGACCATCACCTTCGACATCGCCGGCGCCGAGGCGGCGCTGGAGCAGATTCCCTGCCATCAGAAGTTCTGACATACGCGTCCCGATTCCGAAGTTCGCATCACTGTGCGGCACCCTGGTGCGAACATTGGAATCGAAGGCCGCAGGAAAGGATGCGGACTTCCGAATCGCCACGCTCGGCGGGACTACCGGTTCGCCAGCCGCGAAACGGAATCAGTAAAAACCGGTTTCGATGATATGGAATCACGCGTGATACACGCTCGGCCGCTCGTCACCCCCCTTCCGGAGATGGCGGGCGCCGAGTCAATGGATCGCGCCGACGCTATCTCATAACAACAAGTTCCCAGGGAGATTGGACTCATGAACGCTTTATTGGTGGCCGCGGCGCTAATCGCCGCGCTCGGCATGGGGCAGGCGCGAGCTCAGGATTATCCGAACCGCGCCATCACGCTGGTCGTCTCGACCGCGGCCGGCGGCGGCAACGACATCATGGCGCGCGTCATCGGCGAGCGCATGAGCCGGACGCTCGGCCAGCAGGTCGTGATCGAGAACCGCCCCGGCGCCGGCGGCACCACCGCGACCCGGCAAATCGCGAAAAGCGCGCCTGACGGTTACACCCTCGGCCTGGGCAACACCGGCACCTTGGCGCAGGGCCCGGCGTTCTATTCCAACGCCGGCTACGATCCGATCAAGGATTTTTCGCCGATCGGCCTGATCGCCTACGCGCCGCTGTCCGTCGTCGTGCATCCGTCGGTGCCGGCCAAGACACTGAAGGAGTTGATCGCACTGGCGAAGAAGGAGCCGGGCAAGCTGACCTACGGATCGGGCGGCGCCGGCACGCCGAATCATCTCACCGGGGTGTTGTTCGAGCAGGCCGCCGGGGTGAAGCTGGTGCACGTGCCGTTCCGCGGCTCTGGACCGGCGGTCGCCGCGCTGGTCGGCAATCACGTGCCGATCATGTTCGCCGGTCTGCCTTCGGTCATCGGCAACATCAAGAACAATCTGGTGCGGCCGCTCGCGCTCGCGAGCCCGAAGCGCAGTTCCGTTCTCCCCGATCTGGCCACGGCCGCGGAAAGTGGGTTGCCCGGCTTCGAGGCGGCGCAACGCTACGGCTTGATCGCGCCGGCCGGCACGCCGCCCGCGATCATTGCCAGGCTGAACAAGGCGCTGCAGGAAGCGCTGACGTCCGCCGACGTAAAGGCGAAGATCGCCGCCGAAGGGGCCGAGCCGGTTCCCGGCACGCCCGATGACTACGCCAAGGACATCGCCGGCGAATGGGCAAAATGGTCCAAGGTGGTGAAGGACGCCGGGATCAAGGCGAACTGAGACATGGTGATTTGAGGTTGCGCAGCCCCAGACAACCGGCTCAACGCCGCGGCAAAATCAATCGAGCGGGGATTGCGCCGCGGGGACCAAATGGCCGTTGAAGCGCGCCGCGACACGCTCGGCCCGCTGCAGACTCCTGATGGCGCGCCCGAAGTGCGGTTTCAGGGCCAGCCCGAGCGAGGTCGGAGTCGTCTCGGTCTGTTGCAGCTTTTGCCGGACGAAGAGCGCACCGCCGATCCGGTCCTCCAGGTCCCGGATCGCCTTGGTCACCGTCGGCTGCGCCACGCCGCAGCGCCGGGCGGCCCGCGTGAAGCTGCGCTCCTCGCACACCGCCAGGAAATATTGCACCTGCTGGAATTTCACGGCCCCGTCTCCAACGGCAAGGAACGCTAGGCACGCCCCGCGAACGTCGGTCACGATTGCAGCGCGGGCGGGGAGGTCACGACGGGTGTGGGCTCGGTGCGTTCGCCGTAATCGAATGCGTGGACGATGAGGCCCGGCAACGCGAGCGCGACGATGACAATCAGAAAGATCAGTTCGGCAATCATGGTGCAGTTTCCCTGGCGATGTCCGGCCAGGGCAACGTAGGAGAGCTTCCGAGCACGCGATGTGATGGGCCTCACACTCTCGCGCAATTCCCGGCGATGGCTCCCTCGACCGGCAAGAGCATTGCGGGCGGCCGCCCATGAGAGAATCCAAGTGTTTGCAGTGCAGCACGATCGCTGAGCTGGTTGGAGGAACAGCGATCTCAGCGCTTGCGCGAAAGCCGCGCGCAGACCGAGCGCGGCGACGGGGCCGACTCGACGTAGCAGTAGTCGAGCGTATTGGCGTTGACGAGGGAGAACGAATAGATGCCTTCCTCGTCCGAGCCGACCATCAGGCGGCCGCCAGGCGTGAACGCGCCCCACAGCTCCTCCTTAACATCGCCGTCGGCGTTGGCGCGGTCGAGGTAGCCTTTGAAAGTGCGTCCCTTCTGCTCGGTGATGACCAGCGTCGCGACGCCGTCGCGGTAGCCCTCGACCTTGGCAATGCGTTCCCGTTGACCGGTCCAAGTTCCAACCAGAGAGACCTTGTTCTGCGCGGCTGCGGGACCGGCGATCAGCGATAAGGCGATTGCAGCGAAGATGACGGTTTTCATGACATGATCCTGATGTCCGATGCGGTGCGGCTCCAGCAACAACGAATAGCGGTGTGACGTCCAGTGGCTGATGCGCGAAGGGTCAACGAAACGTCATCCGTCGTACGCCATCGTTCAGGTCCCGCACATCCGAGCTTGCGGCGGAACCGTCCTGCAGAGGACCGCGTTCGACCTGGATCAAGCCCAGGGTCGAGCGCCGAATTTATTGTCGGCCCACCCTGTCGTTCCTGATTACATCGGCCGGAGGAGTGCAGATGCAGGAAACAGACGTTCACGATTATGCCCGTCAGCTGTTCGACGCGCATGGCGCCAAGGCGGTTGCCGAGGCCGCGCAAAAGGCCCGCTCGCTCGAAGAGCAGGGCAACGGCGAAGAGGCCAGGACCTGGCGGCGGATCGAGGCCGCGCTCAAGCTGATGCGCGGGCCGCACCAGAGTTGATGGCGGGCGCGCCGAACGACAACAGCGGCACGCCGCGACATGATCAGCCTGGACGATTGCGTCGCATTCAGCGGCTGACCGAGGACGAGGTTCTCGCCATCGCCGCCGTTCACTGAATCGCATCCCTCCGCCGCTTGTGCGGACGCGCCGTTATCGCAGGCTGGGCGGGCGATAGAGCGCGGCAAGGCCTCGGCGCGCGCGCACCGCGTCGTAGGCACGGCGGCGTTGAAGCTCCGCGCACAGGCAATTGCCCCGGCAATCGATGCAGTGCTTGCGGTCGGATTGTTTGTCCGCTTTTTGATCCTTGGGCGTGGCCATCTGGGTGGTCCTCTTGCAACCTCATCGCCGCCGACGGTTGCAGACGCGGACCACAATCGCTGTGACCGCGATCACCAATCTGCGTGCTGGTGGAATGAGCGCGAACAGCGACGATCGATTCGCATTCGCGTCGCAGCAAGCCGTCGGTATTCGGATGACGCCACTCGACAATATTTCGTGAACCGCGGAGCGCTGCTTCGTCCCCATCGGCTCTGTCATTTCGATTGAAGGGCCCTATATCAGGATAGTCCCCGGCGGAATGCTCCGCGGCAAAATTGGAGAGTGATGATCGGATCCGCGGATCCGTGAGGATGATGTGTGGACTTTGCGGTGAGATACGCTTTCGTGGGCAGTCCAAGCTTTCTGCGAACGAGGCGATGGCGGGTGCTCTCCATTCTCGCGGTCCGGATTCGGGCGGCTTTTTCGCGCAGGGCAATATCGCGCTCGGTCACCGCCGCCTGAGCATTCTCGATCTGAGCGCAGCGTCGCAACAGCCGATGGTCGATCCTGACCTCGGCCTCGCGCTGGTCTTCAACGGCTGCATCTACAATTTTCGTTCGTTGCGCAGCGAGCTCGAAGCCGAGGGCTATCGCTTCTTCTCCTCCGGCGACACCGAGGTGATCCTCAAGGCGTATCACGCCTGGGGACCGCGATGCGTCGAACGGTTTCACGGCATGTTCGCGTTCGCGATCTGGGAGCGCGACAGCGGACGCGTCGTCCTGGCGCGCGACCGGCTGGGCATCAAGCCGCTTTATCTCGCCGACGTCGATCATGGGCGCGCGTTGCGCTTCGCATCGAGTTTGCCGGCGCTGCTTGCCGCCGGCGGCGTCGACACCGCGATCGATCCGGCCGGTCTGCATCATTACATGAGCTTTCACGCGGTCGTGCCGGCGCCGCGCACCATCCTCAAAGGTGTCCGCAAGTTGCCGCCCGCGACCCTGATGACGGTCGAGCCCGATGGTACGCGCCGCGAAGAGACGTACTGGTCGGTCGAAGTCGATACGGCCGAGGCCGATCGCAGAATCAGCGAGGCGGACTGGCGCGAGCGCGTGCTCGCCGCGATGAAGACGGCGGTCGACCGCAGGCGCGTTGCCGATGTGCCGACCGGCGTGCTGCTGTCGGGCGGCCTCGACAGCTCGCTGGTGGTGGCGCTCCTGGCCGAAGGCGGCCGGTCGGACATCAAGACGTTCTCGGTCGGCTTCGAGAGCGTTGGCGGCTTGCAGGGCGATGAGTTCGAGTATTCGGACCTCGTTGCCGAGCGGTTCGGCACCGACCATCACCGCATTCACATCGACGGCTCGCGGGCACTCGAGGCGCTGCCGCAGGTGATCGCGGCGATGTCCGAGCCGCAGATGAGCCATGACGCGATCGGCTTCTACCTGCTCTCCGAGGAAGTCTCGCGGCACGTCAAGGTGGTGCAGAGCGGGCAGGGCGCTGACGAGGTTTTCGGCGGCTATCATTGGTATCCGCACATGATGCGGGCCAACGATGCCGTCGCCGAGTATGCCCGCGTCTATTTTGACCGCGACCATGCGGAGATGGGCGAAACGCTGGAGCCGCCGCTGATGAACGGCGATTACAGCCGCGAGTTCGTGGAAAATTTCTTCGCGCAGGCGCGCTCGGCGCGTCCGATCGATCAAACGCTGCAGCTCGATTCCCGGATCATGCTGGTCGACGATCCGGTCAAGCGCGTCGACAACATGACCATGGCGTGGGGCCTGGAGGCCCGCGTTCCATTCCTCGATCACGAGTTGGTCGAACTCGCCGCCCGCATTCCGGCGGAGCTGAAGGTGCGCGGCGACGGCAAGTACATTCTCAAGGAAGCGGCGCGGCAGGTCGTGCCCACCGAGGTGATCGACCGTCCCAAGGGCTACTTCCCGGTCCCGGCGCTAAAATATCTGCGCGGTCCGTTCCTGGAATTCGTCCGCGACATTTTGCACGCGCCGGCGGCGCGCTCGCGCGGCCTTTTCAAGCGCGATTACGTCGAACGGCTGCTGGCCGATCCGGAGTGCAGCCTCACTCCCAAGGGCCATTCCAAGCTCTGGCAGATCGCCGTCCTGGAATCCTGGCTGCAGACCCACGGCATCCACGCTTGACGGGCGGCGCGCAACTCGCCGATAGACCCGCACCGATAAAATCGGTGCAGACTCGACCGTCCCCGGCATGTCCGCGCTTCTTCAGCCGCTCGCCGACGACCTCGCCCTAGCCGCACCCGCATCCAGTCGCGCCGTTCGCCTTGGCGACTTCGTCGGTCACGCAGCATGCGGTGGCGTCGTCTCTGGCTGGTCCGCCGCAACAGCCGGCTTGCTCAGTCGCTGCCGCAATGCCTCCGCTGCAGACGCCGGTCTCGGGCAGGACAAGCTCGACCCGCTCGGCCGCTTCGCTGTCGCCCGCGATATCGGCGACGATCGAGCGGACCTGCTCGTATCCAGTGAGCATCAGGAAAGTCGGCGCCCGGCCATACGATTTCATCCCGGCGAAGTAGAAGCCGGCCTCGGGCTGCGCCAGTTCGCGCGCGCCGTGCGGCCGCACGGTGCCGCAGCTGTGCTCGTTGGGATCGATGAGGGGCGCCAGCGTCGGCGGACATTCGAGCGCGGGATCGAGCGCAATGCGCAACTCCCGCAGGAACGAGAGGTCGGGCCGGAAGCCGGTGGCGACGATCAGTTCGTCCGCCATAACGTGACGGCCGCAACATCCGGCGTCGGCGCCGATCCGAAGGCGGCCGTCCTGCATGGAGAGACGCTGCACCCGGAAGCCCGGTTCGACAACGATCCGTCCTTCGCCCACCAGCCGGGCGAATACCGCGCCTAGCTCGCCGCGAGCGGCGAGCTTGTCGTTGGCGCCGCCGCCGAATGCCTTCTCGGGTTCGTTGCCGCGTAAGAGCCACAGAACCTGCGTCTGCGGCACTTCGTCCTTGAGCCGCACGAGGTCGATCAGCGTACCGACCGCCGAATGGCCGCTGCCGGCAACCGCGACCATCTTGCCGGCATAGCGGCCGCGGTCGCGGCCGAGCACGTCGGGCATAGCGTGGGCGATGCGTTCATGCGCCTCGGCCTCGCCGATGGCCTCAAGCCCGTTCGCGCCTACCGGATTGGGCGACGACCATGTGCCCGACGCATCGATGACCGCATCGGCCATCACCGATTTCGCCCCGGCGCCGTTCTGGTAGCGCAGCTCGAACGGCGCCTGCTCGCGGCCCCTGGTCTTCGCCTTGTCGAAGCCGGCGCGGCTGATGGCGGTGACGCGGCTCGACGTCTGGATCGCGTCCTTCAGCGACGTCCGCGTCGCCAGCGGTTCGAGATACTGCTCCACCAGCTCGGCGCCGGTCGGATATTGCTGTGGGTCCGGCGAGTTCCAGCCGGTTGCAGCCAGCAGCCGCCCGGCCGCGGGATCGACGTTGTATTCCCACGGCGAGAACATCCGTACATGGCCCCACTGCCGCACCGCGTGGGCGGCATCGGGCCCTGCTTCCAGCACGATCGGCTTCAGGCCGCGTTCGAGCGCGTGCGCCGCGGCGGCAAGCCCGACCGGGCCGGCACCGATGATGGCCACGGTCTTTCGATGGTCGCTCATTTTTCGATTTTCCTAGAATAATAGAATAATGGGGCTTTGCCCTTGCCTTGCGGTTTCGTGCAGGCGCCGTCGGCGCAACACTCGGCGACCAGAAAATCGACGAGGCCCTGCATCACGTCGTAGTTGGCCCGGCAGATCAATGTTGTGGCGTGGCGCTCCTGGCTGACAAGTCCGACCAGGACCAGCGTCTTGAGGTGGTGCGAAAGTGTGGACGCGGCGAGATCGAACTTGGTCTGCAGCTTACCGACCGGCATCCCGGCCTCGCCAGCGCGCACGAGAGCGCGATACAGCTGCAGGCGCGTTGGATTGCCAAGCGCTTCGAGGCGGGCTGCGGCGTCATCGGTTCTCATGGTGGCCAACATTGATATCCGGCTCGCGGCTGTCAACCATATTTCTAGAATTATGGAAATAATGCGGGAAGACGTCGGGTCCGCAGCCGCCAGATGGGTTGAGCGCCGGCGATTTCCATCGCTTGGCGCTCACTCCGTGCAACCCATCCTGCGCCCTGCACTCCAGCCGGCTCAGCCGGTCGCCTTTCGGCCGCACCACGTCATCCACAGCCGCATTCCGAAGTACCAGCCGATGCCGCAGAACGCGCCCGCGATCATCATGATGATCGAGCCGGCAAGGCCAGGCGCATTCCACCAGATCATGCCGGCGGTCCAGAGGATGGCAAAGACGAACGACGCGACGATCAGTCTACGGTCTGCGGACATCGAGAATATCTCCTGCGTGCCGAGTGTGTTGACGGCTGAAACGGCCACCGGCACCGTCGCACGCGGCGGCGCACGGCCGCGGTGATGGCCGTCACATGGCCGACTTTTGACCTTGTCGGAGCGGCTCTCGATTGGAGCGCAATGTCAGCAGCGCTGAGCCCGCAATAGCCGGGCCACTGTCGCCCTTGGCAAGCCGCCGCCCATGCGGGATAAACCCGCGCGCCGAGGGTTCGGCGCGCGTTTCCAAACCCTGGCCCCGGCATGTCCGCTCGTCTACCAGCGCTCGGCGACTTCCGCCGCATCGTCGTCAAGGTCGGCTCCTCGCTGCTGGTCGACCGCGAGGGCGGGCGGCTCTACGACGCCTGGCTCTCGGCGCTCGCCGACGACCTCGCCTGGCTGCACCGCGAGAAGCGCGACGTCCTCGTCGTATCGTCGGGCGCGATTTCGCTCGGTCGCGCCGTGCTCAAGCTGCCCCCCGGCCCGCTCAAGCTCGAGGACTCGCAGGCCGCCGCGGCCGTGGGCCAGATCGCGCTGGCGCGCACCTGGTCTGAGGTGCTGGGGCGGCGCGGCATCACCGCCGGGCAGGTGCTGGTGACCTTGCAGGACACCGAGGAGCGGCGGCGCTACCTCAACGCCCGCTCGACCATCGAGAAGCTGCTCGAATGGCGCGCCGTGCCGGTGATCAATGAGAACGACACCGTCGCCACCAACGAGATCCGCTATGGCGACAACGACCGCCTCGGCGCGCGGGTCGCCACCATGGCGAGCGCTGACCTTCTCGTGCTGCTCTCCGATGTCGACGGCCTTTACGACGCGCCGCCCGGCGCCGGCCGCGAGGCGAATCTCGTACCGGTGATCGAGCGCATCACGCCTTCGATCGAAGCGATGGCGGGCGCGGCCGGCTCCGAACTCTCGCGCGGCGGCATGCAGACCAAGATCGAGGCCGGCAAGATCGCTACCTCGGGCGGCACCCACATGGTGATCGCGTCGGGCCGCGTCGCGCATCCGCTCAGGGCCATCGCCGACGGCGCGCGCTGCAGCTGGTTCCTCACGCCGGCCAATCCGGTCACCGCGCGCAAGAAGTGGATCGCCGGCTCGCTCGAGCCGCGCGGCACGCTCGTGATCGACGCCGGCGCGGTCGCGGCGCTGCGCAACGGGCGAAGCCTGCTGCCGGCCGGCGTGATCCGCATCGACGGCGCGTTCGCGCGCGGCGACGCGGTGATCATCCGCGGTCCGGACGGCGCCGAAGTGGGCCGCGGGCTCGTCGCCTATGACGCCGAGGAGGCCGACAAGATCAAGGGCCGCTCGTCGGCCGACATCCTGTCCATCCTCGGCTTCGGCGGCCGGGCCGAGATGGTGCACCGCGACCACCTGGTGGTCGGGCAGGGGTAAGCAGCGCAGGCCGCGGCCATCTCGTGTGCTGCGAATACCGCCGAGCGAAGGGCAGGTTCCCTCGCTTTGCAGGGCTGTCATAAAGTTGTAATACTCGTCTTTCTCAACCGTTTATTGCTGTCGGGAGGGATCATGTCGAACAACTACGCGGTCCTCCGTGGCCTGATGCGCAGCGACCCGAAGGCAGGCGCGCGGTGCGCCGAGCGCCTGCTGCAGATGCGCAAGACGTTGGCGCCAATCCGCACGCGCAAGAGCGACAGTTCGCTGCTGCTGGCGACCTGGAACATCCGCGACTTCGATTCCAACAAGTTCGGTTTCGGGCCAAGGCTGCCCGAAACCTTCTTCTATATCGCGGAGATCATGTCCTGCTTCGACCTGATCGCAGTGCAGGAGGTGAGCCGCGATCTTTCGGCGCTCGAAAGGGTGATGCGGATTCTGGGCCGCGAATGGGACTACATCGCCACGGATACGACCGAAGGCGTGAGCGGTGGCGGTGAACGGATGGCGTTTGTCTACAACACCGAGAAGGTCTGGTTTCGCAAGGTCGCTGGCGAAGTGGTGCTGCCGGATGGGCAACTCATCGTCTCGCGCAAGAAGGTGAAGGCGCCGAAGGACCAAGCCGCCGACGAGCAGCCGGAGGTCACAACGGAGGAGACCAAGCAGCAATTCGCCCGGACGCCGTTCCTGGTCGCATTCCAGTCGGGCTGGTTCCGTTTCAGCCTCTGCACCGTGCACATCTATTATGGACGGGATTCCGGCGAACAGCTGAAGCGGCGCATTGCCGAGATCAAGCGGCTCGTTAAATTTTTTGCCGACCGCCAGGACACCGAGACCAAGCAGGAAAAAGACCGCTTCGGCGATGTCGAGAACTATATCCTGCTCGGCGATTTCAACGTCATCAGTCCCGAGCACAAGACAATGAAGGCGCTCAAGAGCGAGGGCTTCACAGTTCCGGAAGCGATCGACGGCGATAAGGTGAGAAAAGAGGGCAATCACTTCTACGATCAGATTGCCGTGCGAGTGAAGGACAAGCACTTCAAGGTTGTCGGCGGTGGTCTCGTCGATATCTATGCCGACGTCTTTCGCGAGGAGGACCGCGAAATCTACGCCGCGTCGGTCCCGCAGAAGGACGACGAGAAGAACGAAGAATTCAGAGCCACGACAACTGAAGCTCTCTACAGGAAATGGCGGACCTGGCAGATGTCGGACCACAGCCCGCTTTGGATCGAGATCGCCACGGATTTCGCCGATCATTACATCGCGGAGTTGATTGAAACGGGCTCGAATTGACCCGCGCCGCGCCCGACTCTCGGTCGTCCCTTACGGGCTGCTGTTCTGCTCGCTCTGGTGCGGTGCGTGCCGCAGGTTGAACGCGCACGCTGATCTTCCGGCTCATGGAAGCCGGTGGGAAGACTTCTTCTTCGGCTTCTTCGGCGGGAAGAACGTGGGAAACCGGTGGGAACAGGCCCAAATAACGAGGACCCCAGCACCCGAAGGGGCCAGGGTCCCGCTCGCCGGATGGCTGAGGGGTGGGGGGCTGGGGCACGCCACCCGGCGCTGCATCGACAACGCGCGGGCGGAAGCGGCGTTCCAGGTCTTGCGAACTATTTTGTCTTGCCGAACTATTTTCGGCCGGCGGCGGCGCGGCCACGACTCCTGCGGGGGCGCCGGCGCTCGGCTTTGTCGGACGGCAGCCGGACCTGCCGGCCGTCCGGAAACTCCAAGCATCTCATGGAGATACGAAGGCCGCCGTCGGCCTGTCGCCGGCCCTCGATGACGTACCGGGTGCCGACCGGAAAGCGACTGGGCAGGCGATCAACCAGGGAATTCATCACAACACCTCCGGGGTACCGATGCTCCCCACGGAGACATAGGAACATGCCGCCACGACAGTTGCATGGCGCGGCACAAATCGCGGTGGATTGCTGTGAATCGCTGTGAAGAAGGCCGAATTCGCCGAGTTTTCCCGGGCTTTCCGGGCAATCTCACTCGCCCAGGCCGAAGCCGTTCTGCTGCGCCAAGTCCTTCAGCGAGGTCTCCGGCCGTGCTCCCAGGTGGCTGATCACCTCGGCGGCCGCCAGGGCTCCGAGCCGCGCACAATCGCGGTAGTCCTCGCCGCGCGCCAGACCCACCAGGAACCCGGCGGCGAACAGGTCGCCGGCCCCGGTCGCGTCCACCACCCGCTCGACCGGGATCGCCGGCACCGCCTCGGTCTCCTCGCGGGTCACGACCAGACAGCCCTTCTCGCTGCGGGTCACCACGGCGAGCTTGGCGTCGCTGCGTAACGCATTGAGCGCAGTGTCGAAATCCGCGGTCTCGTAGAGGCTGTGCAGTTCCCGCTCGTTGGCGAAGACGAGGTCGACGGTGCCCGAGCGGATCAGGTCGAGAAATTCGGCGCGGTAGCGGTCGACGCAGAACGCGTCGGACAGCGTCAACGCCACGTCGCGTTGCGCCTCATGCGCGATCTTCGCCGCCTTAAGGAAGGCTTCCTTGGCGTGCGGCGGGTCCCAGAGGTAGCCCTCCAGATAGATGATGCCGGCCGCCGCGATGGCATCGGGATCAATGTCGTTCGGATGCAGGTCCTGGGCGGCACCCAGATAGGTGTTCATGGTGCGCTCGCCGTCGGGCGTCACCAGCACGTAGCAGCGCGCCGTCGACGGCCCGTCTGACGCTGGCGGGGTGTCGAACGCCACGCCCGCGGCGCGGATGTCGTGTCCGAACACGCGGCCGAGCTCGTCGTCGCGTACCTTGCCGACAAAGGCTGCGCGCGCGCCGAGGCTCGCCACGCCGACGATGGTGTTGGCGGCCGATCCCCCGGACACCTCGATGGCCGGACCCATCGCATCGTAGATGGCGGCGGCGCGCGGCTCGTCGATCAGCGCCATGGTGCCCTTGTGCATGCCCTGCTTGATCAGGAAATCATCTTCGGTGCGGGCGAGCACATCGACGATCGCATTGCCGATGCCGAGCACGTCGAAACGGGTGGAAGCCATGAACCCCTCTGCGCTGACTGGGTGAAGCCGCGCACTATAGCGGCCATCCTTGCCGAAACAATCGCGGCTGCGAGGAACGCAAAGCGCCTGCCGCCGTGGGCGCGATCGGGTGGAGCCGCCACGCGCCCACCAGCGCCGGTGGGCGCGGCCCTTGCGCCTCCGCGGGCGGTCGTGGCATGTGGCGCGCAAGCGAAGAGGATGTTGCGCAATGGCTTTCAAGCAGCGTGTATTTTCGGGCGTCCAGCCGACCGGCAACCTGCACCTCGGCAACTATCTCGGTGCCATCGTCAAGTTCGTCGAACTGCAGACCAATTACGACTGCATCTATTGCGTCGTCGATCTGCACGCCATCACGGTCTGGCAGGACCCCGCCGAGTTGCCGAAGGCGATCCGCGAGGTGACGGCGGCGTTTCTCGCCTGCGGCATCGATCCCAAGCAGCACATCGTGTTCAACCAGAGCCAGGTGGCCGAGCACGCTGAGCTTGCCTGGGTGTTCAACTGCGTCGCGCGGCTCGGCTGGCTCAACCGCATGACCCAATTCAAGGAGAAGGCCGGCAAGGACCGCGAGAACGCCTCGGTCGGGCTTTACGCCTACCCGGCGCTGATGGCGGCCGATATCCTGGTCTACCGCGCAACCCACGTGCCGGTCGGCGAAGACCAGAAGCAGCATCTCGAACTGTCGCGCGACATCGCGCAGAAATTCAACAGCGACTACGCCGGGTCGATCCATGCCCACGGTTATGGCGAGGCGTTCTTCCCGCTGCCCGAGCCGTTGATCCAGGGGCCGGCGACGCGGGTGATGTCGCTGCGCGACGGCACCAAGAAGATGTCGAAGTCGGACGCCTCCGATCAGTCGCGCATCAACCTGACCGACGACGCGGATGCGATTGCATTGAAAGTGCGCCGCGCCAAGACCGACCCGGAGCCGCTGCCGAGCGAGGAGAAGGGCCTCGATGCCAGGCCCGAAGCCGACAACCTCGTCGGCATCTACGCGGCGCTGGCGCAAACCACCAAAGCTAACGTGCTCGGCCAGTTCGGTGGCGGCCAGTTCTCGACGTTCAAATCCGCGCTGGTCGATCTCGCGGTCGCGAAGCTCTCGCCGATCAATTCAGAGATGAAGAAGCTCGTCGCCGACGCGCCCTATATCGATTCGGTGCTGGCCGACGGCGCGGCGCGGGCGCAGGTGCTGGCCGCCGAGACCATGAAGGCCGTCAAGGACATCGTCGGCCTCATACGGCGCTGATCGCTCGGTTTTGCCGAAAATTCAATTGCGTCAATTGGGAAACCTGAACCGGCTTGTCGCGCCACCGAGCGCCGTGGCAGGATTCGGCTCTGTTGCCAGTGACGTCCTGATATCCGGCGCCATCCGGGGGAGCCGATGACCAAGAAGCGCCGCAGCTACGAGGCCGGCCATTCGCCGAAGTTCCTGGTCGTGATCGACGACACGCCGGAATGCGACCGCGCGGTCTATTTCGCCAGCCGGCGGGCGCTGCGCATCGGCGCTACCGTGATCATGCTGCGCGTGATCGAGATGCGCGACCGCAATCAGCAATGGCTGGGCGTGGGCGACATCATGCGTGCGGAGGCACACGAAGAAGCCAACGCGGTGCTCGACCGCTACGCGGCGCGCGCCGCCAGCATTACGGGCGTCATGCCCGAACGTGTCATCCGCGAAGGCGATCAGGTCAAGGAACTGTTCGACTTGATCGAGGAGGACGAGGACATCGCCATCCTGGTACTTGCTGCCGCGACTGCAAAAGATGGTCCCGGCCCGCTGGTCGCAAGCCTCGCCAAGCTGGCGGACACCTATCCGGTTCCCGTCGCCATCGTGCCTGGGCACCTCAGCGACGAGGAACTCGACACCATGTCGTGAGCGGCCGTCGGGCCGGCTCAGTCGGGAGCCAATGGATGTGCGAAGCGGCTCCCGACAAGCGTTACGGCTGGAAGGGTTGGCGCGATCTACCCGCGCCTCGCATCGAAGCTGCGGCCGGCCCGTGGATTGATCTCTCCCATCCAACCACCGCAAACCTGTCGCGCATCCCGTTTTTTCCGCAGCCGGACTTCCGCAGGATTTTCACCAAGCCGCCAACCAATTCCAACGTCACCGAAATCCAGATGGTGGTGCATCACGGCACGCATCTCGATGCGCCATGTCATTTCGTCACCGACGGCCCGAGCATGGATCAGGTGCCGCTCGACCGCCTCTATGGCTCAGGAGTTGTCTGGCACATCGACAAGGGGTTTCGCGGTGCCATTGGCGTTGCCGATCTCGAACGCGCCACGCCGCGCATGCGGGAAGGCGACATCGTGCTGATCGATACCGGCTGGTGGCGTCACATGAACACCGACCGATATTTCGATCATCCTTTTCTCACCGCAGAGGCGGCGGAATGGCTGGTGGCGCAGGGCGCAAAAATCGTCGGAATGGACAACAGCAGCCCCGACCAGGCGCACCACTACCGGGCCAAGGACTACGATTCGCCAGTCCACAACACCCTGCTGAGCCATGGCGTGCTGATCGCCGAGCACCTGACCAACATGACGGTGCTGGCGGGCCAGCGGGTTGAGATTATGTTCCTCGGGATCAATATCGTCGGTTGCGATGGCGCGCCCGCTCGCCCGGTTGCCCGGGCGGTGAGATAAACCCGGATCTGTCTCGATTGCAGTGCAGCTTAGGTTATCGACGGACCCTCCGTCTCTCATGCCGAAGCCGCGAAGCGGCTCTCCGGAATCCATGGCCATCGTCTCGGTCCGATTATCCGCCCGGAAACGAAGGTATGCGGCCGTCCGGCTTGATCTTGCACCCAGAAACGCCATTTATTGTGTTAGATTGAATCCAGTGGGCCGCGCGGACCTTAACTCCGCGCAGGTCTCAAGGAGCAAGCCATGTTCATCCAGACCGAGCCCACCCCCAACCCGGCGACGCTGAAATTCCTCCCCGGGCAGACGGTACTCGCCAGCGGCACACTCGACCTGCGTGACAAGGACGCCGCGGTGCAGTCGCCGCTGGCCGAGCGCCTGTTCGACATCGATGGCGTGACCGGCGTGTTCTTCGGCTCGGATTTCATTTCCGTCACCAAGGCCGACGGCGAATGGCAGCAGCTCAAGCCGGCCATCCTTGGCGCCATCATGGAACATTTCATGTCGGGCGCCCCGCTGGTGAAGTCCGACGGCGCCGTAGAAGACGATAGCGAGAGCGAGTTCTTCGAGACCAAGGATTCGGAGACTGTCGCGACCATCAAGGAATTGATCGAAACCCGGGTGCGGCCCGCCGTCGCCAATGACGGTGGCGACATCACCTTCCGGGGCTTCAAGGACGGCATCGTATTCCTCCACATGAAGGGCGCCTGCTCAGGCTGCCCGTCGTCGACGGCGACGCTGCGCCACGGCATTCAGAACCTGCTGCGTCATTATCTCCCCGACGTGGTCGAGGTTCGGCCGGTCTAGCCTTAGACGATGTTGGCGTTGCAACCGGCTTCGCGGACCGGCGCGATGCCGGTACGTCAATTTTGATAGGTTGCGGACTCGACCGTCTGACTGCGCCCTCCTCGCGGGGAACAAGTGGAGTGCGGCTGCCGAACCATGCGTGTCCTCGCCATCGATACTGCGCTCGAAGCCTGCTCGGCGGCCGTGCTCGACCTCGATCGCGGTGGTATCGTCGCGAGCGAGACGATGCCGATGGCGCGCGGACATGCCGAGGCGGTGATGCCGCTGATCGCGCGCGTTATGGACCTCGCGGACGCGGAGTTCGCCGGGCTCGACCGCATTTCGGTGACCACCGGCCCAGGCAGCTTCACGGGACTGCGCGTTGGCATCTCGGCTGCGCGCGGCATTGCGCTGGCGTCCGGCAAGCCTGCCATCGGCTTGACGACGCTGTCCGGGTTTGCCGCGCCGCACATCGCCGAGGATGACAGCACGAATGTTGTCGTTGCGATCGATGCGCGACACGACAACGTCTATCTGCAGATTTTCGGCATCGGCGGCAGGACGCTGGTGGCGCCGCGGGTTGCGCCGCTGCGCGAGGCGGTCCGAGCCGCGATGACCGGACCCGCGAGACTTGTCGGATCGGCGGCCGGCCTGCTCGCCGCGTCTTGGCCGAGAAGTGCCGAGCCGCCGCTGCTGGTCGAGCAGCGCAGCGCGCCCGACATCGCCTGGGTGGCGCGGCTCGGCGCCGCCGCGGCCGAAGGTTACGGATCGCCGAAGCCGCTCTATCTGCGGGCGCCCGATGCGCAGCCGCAGGACGCCGCCCGGCTGCCTCGCCGATGATGGATTTCCTGAGGCGTCTGTTTACCCGCACGGAGCCGGTTCTGTCCGAGGCAGGGCTGCGCGATGCGGCGGCGATTGCCCAGTTACATGCTGCCTCGTTTCATCGCGGCTGGAGCGATACCGAAATCGAGCGCCTGCTGCTCGACCGTCACGTTCTGGCACACCGGGCAGTCGGCGGGCGAAGCCTTGCCGGCTTCATCCTGTCGCGCATGGTGATGGACGAGGCCGAAATCCTGTCGGTCGCCGTGGCGTCGCGGTGGCGCGGCCGGGGCCTGGCGCGCCGGCTGCTCGATCTGCACCTGCGGCGACTGGCCGGCCTCGGCACCCGGTCGGTCTTTCTTGAGGTCGAGGAAGGCAACGAGCCGGCGCTGCGGCTCTACCGCCGCGCCGGATTCCGGCAGGTCGGCCGTCGGGAGGGTTACTATGAGGAGAGCCGGGGAGCGGCGGCGCTGATTCTGCGGCGAGACCTGTAAAGCTATGGCCCATCTCGCAACGCCGCCGATGCCGAGGGTGGATGGATTTCATCGCCCGGGCCGTGATATTGCGTGGCCACGGAGAAGAC
Source organism: Xanthobacteraceae bacterium (assembly GCA_050179645.1). GTDB lineage: Bacteria > Pseudomonadota > Alphaproteobacteria > Rhizobiales > Xanthobacteraceae > VAZQ01. The sequence goes on from JBFXEX010000052.1 coordinate 21,870, forward strand.
ATCGTGAGCGCGACAAAACACACCGACATTGAAGCGCAATGCGCCGCCCGCGGCATGCGCATGACCGAGCAACGCCGGGTGATCGCGCGAATCCTTGCATCGTCGGACGATCACCCCGACGTCGAAGAGCTTTATCGCCGGTGCTCGGCGGTGGACAGCCGTATCTCGATCTCGACCGTGTACCGTACCGTGAAGCTGTTCGAGGATGCCGGCATCATCGAGCGGCATGATTTCCGCGACGGACGGGCGCGCTACGAGCAGATGCCGGAAAGCCATCACGACCATCTCATCAATTTGCGCACCGGCGAGGTCATCGAGTTCCAATCCGAAGAGATCGAGGCCCTGCAGGCGGAGGTGGCGCGCCGGCTCGGATATCGTCTCGTCGATCACCGGCTTGAGCTTTATGCCGTACCATTGGACGAGAAGCCAAAGCGTTGAGCCTGAAACGGTCGAGCCTCAAATTTGAGCACCGCAAAGGAGCCCGGTTTGCGCGTCCAATTCGACGGTCCTGCGGCCATTTCTTTTTGCCGGAAAAGGCGCTAAGAACGGCCACGCCGCAAGAACGGCCACGCCGCGCCTGGGCGCAGGTTTGAATCAATCAATTTAATCGGCATGAACGGCCAGCGCAGAGTTCACATCAAATCGTTCGGCTGTCAGATGAACGTCTACGACGCGAGTCGTATGGCGGACACGCTTGCGCCTGAAGGATTTACGGAAACCGCAGCGCCCGAGGATGCCGACCTGGTGATCCTGAACACCTGTCACATTCGCGAAAGGGCCGCCGAGAAGGTGTATTCCGAGCTCGGCCGTCTGCGCGTGCTCAAACAGGCTGCCGCAAGCGAGGGCCGCAGCTTCATGGTGGCGGTCGCCGGCTGCGTGGCACAGGCCGAGGGCGAGGAGATCGTCCGCCGCGCGCGCGACGTCGACATCGTGGTCGGACCGCAGAGCTACCATCGGCTCCCCGATCTCATCGCCCGCGCGGCGCGTGGCGAAGCGGTGGTCGACACCGAGTTTCCGCCCGAGGACAAGTTCGATGTGCTCAAGCCGCCGGCGCGCGACGCGATCCGCGCGCGCGGCGTGTCGGCGTTCGTGACCGTGCAGGAAGGCTGCGACAAGTTCTGCACGTTCTGCGTCGTGCCTTATACGCGTGGCGCCGAAACGTCGCGCCCGGTCGCGGGCATCGTCGACGAGGTTGCACGGCTTGCCGATGCCGGCGTGCGCGAGGTCACGCTGATCGGCCAGAACGTCAACGGCTATCACGGCGAGGGACCTGACGGTCGGGACTGGACGTTCGGCCGCCTGCTTCATCGCCTCGCCGAAGTGCCGGGGATCGCGCGGATGCGCTATACGACGAGTCATCCCTGCGACATGGACGACAGCCTGATTGCCGCACATCGCGATCTGCCGGCGCTGATGCCGCTGCTGCATCTGCCGGTGCAGTCGGGCTCCGACCGGATCCTGGCCGCCATGAACCGCCGGCACACCGTGGCCGACTATCTCGCCATCGTTGGCCGGGTGCGCGAGGCGCGGCCCGACCTGGCGCTGACCTCCGACTTCATCGTGGGGTTTCCAGGCGAGACCGAGGACGATTTCCAGGCCACCCTGGCGCTGGTCGAGGAAGTCGGTTTCGCGAGCGCCTTCACGTTCAAATATTCGCCTCGTCCCGGCACGCCGGCCGCCGAGATGGCAGAACAGGTTGCCGACGAGGCGAAATCCGAGCGTCTGAGGCGGTTGCAGGGCGCGATCGACCGGCAATATGCGGCGTTCCGTCAGGGCTGCGTTGGCCGCAACTTCGAAGTATTGTTCGAACGTCGCGGCCGCCATCCTGGCCAACTGGCCGGCCGCTCCCCATATCTGTTGCCAGTCCAGGTGATTGCGCCGGAATCGATGATCGGGGAGATTGCAGTGGTGGCTATTTCGGGGGTCGGCGCCAACAGCCTGTTCGGCGGTCTGGCAAACGACCGCGTCCAGGCAAAACCTGCGCTGGTGGGCGCCGAAAGCTGATGGCCCTGCGCCCGTCCCGTTCTGATAACACGTCGTTCGTGCCCGCTCCGGTGGTGGCCGGCGACACCGCGGCGACCCAGGTCGTCCTCGCCTTCGACGACAACCGGCTCGCCTCGATGCTGTTCGGCCAATACGGCCAGAACCTCGCGCTGATCGAGCGCCGCCTCAACGTGGTCGCCGAGCAACGCGGCAATCATGTCACCATCGACGGCTCCCGCGATGCGGTCGAACAGGCCCGGCGCGTCCTGGAAGGCCTGTACGAGCGGCTCAAGGTCGGCGACGAACTTGCGTCCGGTGACGTCGACGGCGCGATCCGGCTCGCCATCGCGCAAGGCTCGCTGTTCGACTACGACCCGACGACGGCGCGGCCGAGCTTCGAGGAAATCAACCTGCGCAAGCGGCCGGTGCGCGCCCGCACGCTCGCACAGGATGCGTACATCCGGGCGCTGCGCCGTCACGCGCTGGTATTTTCCGCAGGACCCGCCGGCACCGGCAAGACCTGGCTTGCGGTCGCGCACGCCGTGCAACTGTTCGAACGCAAGGAAGTCGACCGCATCGTGCTGTCGCGGCCGGCGGTCGAAGCCGGCGAGCGGCTCGGATTTCTGCCGGGCGACATGCGCGAGAAGGTCGATCCCTATCTCCGCCCGATCTACGACGCGCTCTACGACCTGATGGACGCTCGCATCGTCGAGCGGGCGATGCAGAGCGGTGAGTTCGAAATTGCGCCGCTTGCCTTCATGCGTGGGCGCACGCTGTCGAATTCGGTCGTGATTCTCGACGAGGCGCAGAACACCACGTCGATGCAGATGAAGATGTTTCTCACCCGGCTCGGTGAGAACAGCCGCATGATCGTGACCGGCGATCCGAGCCAGGTCGACCTGCCGAACGGTCAGGTCTCCGGCCTGCACGAGGCGATGCGACTCCTGCGCAATGTCGAGGGCATCGGGCACGTCACCTTCAGCGCCCAGGACGTCATCCGCCACGAACTCGTCGCGCGCATCGTCGACGCCTACGATCGCGCGGCGCTGGCTTCCACCGAACGGCGCGAGAGTGCGGAATGAACCGGTCCGCCGGCCGGACAATGCTCGATGCATCGGCCACAGAAGCTTCTACCGGGCGGAAATCGCGGCGCAAGTCGCCGCCGGCGGCGCTGACCGTGGACGTGATGGTCAATTCGACGCTGTGGCAGGCCGAACCCAAGGCCAGGAACATCGTCCGCCGGTCGGTCATGGAAGCTGCGGCCGCGGTGTCAACAACCGCCGGCGAGCTTGCTATTGTGCTCACGGACGATTCGGCGATCCGGCAGTTGAACCGCGAATGGCGGAACAAGGATGCGGCGACCAACGTATTGTCGTTTCCCGTGCCGGCAGCGGCTACCGGCGAAACGATGCTGCTGGGCGATATCGTGATCGCCTACGAGACGACCGCGCGCGAGGCGCAAGCCGAGGGTAAGCCGTTGCGGAATCATTTGGCCCACCTGGCCGTGCATGGATTTCTTCACCTCGTCGGCTATGACCACGAGACCGATCGGGAGGCGGACGCGATGGAAAGCCTGGAAGCCGTTATCCTGTCCCGGCTCGGCGTGCCGAATCCGTACCGATTGTGCGCCGGCGAATCCTGAGAACTCCGGGGCCTGCACTTCAACCCTATGCCTGATTCCGACCCGCAAGGTCCGACCGAAACGACCTCACAATCGAGTGAGGTCCGCAATCTGCCTGTGCTGGTGCCGCGGCCGAGCGATGTCGCTGACGCCGGCCCGGAGGGATTTTTCACGCGGATTTTCCGGGCGATCTTCGGATGGAAATCGACGTCGATCCGCGCGGACCTGAAGGACGTACTGGAGGGTAGCGCCGCCCTGCATGGCTTCTCTCTCCAGGAGACCGCCATGCTCAAGAACATCCTCGCGCTGCGCGAGCGCCGGGTCGAGGATGTGATGATTCCGCGCGCCGACATCATCGCGGTCCAGAAGGACATCGCGCTCGGCGAACTGATGAAGGTGTTCGAAGGCGCGGGTCACTCGCGCCTCGTCGTTTATGACGAAACGCTCGATGGAGCGACCGGCATGGTCCACATCCGCGATCTGCTGGCCTTCATGACCGGACGTGCGGCGGCCGCGGCTGCGGCGGCAAGCCCGCGACGCAAGAAGCCGTTTCCGGCCGGCCTCGACCTCAAGGCGATCGATCTCGCCATGCCGTTGTCGTCGACCAACATCGTCCGCGAGATGCTGTTCGTGCCGCCGTCGATGCCGGCGATGGACCTGCTCGCGAAGATGCAGGCCACGCGCATCCACCTGTCGCTCGTGGTCGACGAATACGGCGGCGCCGACGGAGTCGTGTCGATCGAGGATATCGTGGAGCAGATCGTCGGCGACATCGCCGACGAACACGACGAGGACACGGCACCTGGCGTGGTTCGTCAGCCGGATGGCTCGTACGTCGCGGACGCGCGTGCCAGCATCGAGGACGTGGCAGCATTCATCGGGCCTGAATTCGATGTCGCCGAGGAAGCGCAAGAGGTCGATACGTTGGCCGGCTTCGTTGCGGCGCGTATCGGCCGTCTTCCGGTGCGAGGCGAACTCGTGCCCGGCCCCGGTCCCTACGAGATCGAAATTCTCGATGCGGATCCGCGGCGCGTGAAGCGTGTCAAAATCTATCGCAGCACCGACCGGCCGGATGCCCGCAAAGGCGAACAGCGCCGTGTTCTCGCGGGAAGCACGGCAAATCCCAGCGGTCAGATACCAATGCCGGCCGGGCCGGCGGCGGGTCCGCTGCCGGTCACGCGCGATGCATCGGTCAAGCTTTCCCCCGATGTGCCGCCATCGAAGCCTTCGCGCCAGCCGTGACGCTGACCAGCCTCGCCCACAGCGTCGTCCTGGCGTGGGGCTGGCGCCGTGTTCTGATCGCGTTTGTTGCCGGGGCCGCGACGACGTTCGCGCTGCCGCCGTTCGAACTCTGGCCGATCGCATTTTTCACCTTTCCGGTGCTGGTCTGGCTGGTCGATGGCGCCGGTGCAGGACGCCTTGGCGGCGTGCTGACGGCGGCGATCACCGGTTGGTGGTTCGGGCTGGGTTACTTCGTGACCGGATTGTATTGGATCGGCCATGCCTTCCTGGTCGATGCCAAGAACTTCGCCTGGTTGCTGCCGTTCGCGGTGCTTGGGCTGCCGGCTTATCTCGCGCTCTATCCGGCGCTCGGGCTGGCGCTGGCGCGGCTGATCTGGACCCGCGGCGCGGTGCGGATCCTGGCGCTCGCTTTCGCCCTCACGCTCGTCGAATGGCTGCGCGGCCATCTGTTGACGGGATTCCCGTGGAATGCCTACGGCTATGCGCTGATGTCTCCGCTGGTCCTCGCACAAGGTGCGGCACTGGTCGGGCTATGGGGCATGACGTTCCTGGCGGTCGCGGTATTTGCATCACCTGCCAGTCTCGCCGACGATCGCGCCGACACGCGCCGGCCCTGGCTTGCCCCGGTCCTGAGCATCGCGGCGCTGGCGGCGCTGGCGATCTTCGGGTCGATCCGGCTGGCGCGCACGCCGACGACTTTCGTCGACGATGTGCGTCTTCGCATCATGCAGCCGAACCTTCAGCAGGACGAGAAGTTCAACTATTCGCAGAAGCAGTCGGTGATGTCGCGGTACCTGGCGCTGTCGGAGCGTCCCAGCGCCACGCGACCCGCGGGGCTGCGCGATGTGACGCATTTGATCTGGCCGGAGTCGGCGTTTCCGTTCTTCCTCACGCGGGAAGCGGACGTGCTCGCGCAGATCGCGTCGCTGTTGTCGGGCGGTACTGTGCTGATCACCGGTGCAATCCGTGCGCCTGAAGGCGCGACCGGAACGATCTCTCGGGCCTACAACTCGGTCTACGTGATCGATCGGACCGGCTCGATCCAGTCGGTGTACGACAAGGTCCATCTCGTTCCGTTCGGGGAATACCTGCCGTTTCAGTCCCTGCTGGAGCGGATCGGACTCATGCAGCTCACCAAGGTGCGGGGTGGTTTCATCGCCGGCGACCGTCATCGTCCGATGAGCGTGCCAGGGGCGCCCAGCATGCTCCCACTGGTCTGTTACGAGATCATTTTCCCTGCCGAGGCGGTGCCGCGCGGCGAGCGCCCGAACTGGCTGCTTAATCTGACCAATGACGGGTGGTTCGGCGTGAGCACGGGGCCGTACCAGCACTTCCAACAGGCCCGCATTCGGGCGATCGAGGAGGGGCTGCCGCTGGTTCGGGCAGCGAATTCCGGGATATCGGCCGTGATCGATCCAGTCGGCCGGGTCGACGCGTCGCTCCCGCTGGGGGTCGAGGGAGTTCTCGATGCGGGTTTGCCGCAGCCGTTGTCGCCGACCCTCTATGCCCGCAGCGGCGATGGATGGGCCGCCCTCATGGGCGGCGTCGCACTCGCACTCGTGCTGCGCCGGCGCCGGCAGGTACATTCATGACGCATATCTGTATTGCAAATAACGCATGTTCCAATTTATTCCGTCGTTTGTTGTGAAGATTCAGTCGCCACCTCTCTGTAAGGTGAAGGCACGATAATACCGTGATGGCGGCAGCCATTCGGCTATGAAATGCTTTTCGATGCGGACTAACCTACAGTAATTACTAACAATAAAATTTACATATCCTTCCGCGTGAATTGTCGTGGACCAAGGTCGCGCATGGGTTGCCTTCTGGGGCGGAACATTGAACATTACGGGTACCCACAGCCGCATAGAAAGTAGTTATAGGAGTCGACTTGATGATGGCCAAAAAGGCCCCGAACCCGATCGACAAGCACGTCGGAAGTAGGGTGCGCATGCGCCGAATGATGCTGAGCATGAGCCAGGAAAAGCTCGGCGATGCACTCGGACTGACCTTCCAGCAGGTACAGAAATACGAGAAGGGGACAAACCGGATTGGCGCGTCCCGCCTCCAGCAGATTTCCCATATTCTGCAGGTCCCGGTGGCGTTCTTCTTCGAGGGCGCGCCGAATCTTCCGGGGCAAGTGACGGACGGCCTTCGCGAGGCGCCATCTCCGGCCTACGTGTCGGATTTCCTTGCCACCTCCGAGGGGCTGGCGCTGACCAAGGCCTTCATGCGGATCAAGGAGCCGAAGTTGCGCCGCCGCGTTGTCGAACTGGTGAAAGAGATCGCCGGCGTCCCCGAAGAAGACGACGACTAGACCCTGCCGGGCGCTAAATTCCCCTCAACCGCGCCTGCCCACTTCGCCCACATCTTGACCCCGTCCGGGGACGCTGCAAGAACCCGTCAACGAAGCGTGCTCGAATTAGATCGGCGATCTGCCGGCTCGCGAGCGCACGTTGGACGTCGGGGCGCGGTCGCTTGCAGATCCGGAACACATTTCCTGAATCGCGCCTAGTCTCACGAATTCATCGATCTTGCGAGGGAGTGTCTTCCTGTGTCACGCGCCAACTACCTGTTCACCAGCGAGTCCGTCTCCGAAGGGCATCCCGACAAGGTCTGTGACCAGATTTCGGATGCCGTCCTCGATGCGTTCCTGGAGAACGACGTCAAGCTCGGCATTGCCGATGAAAGCAAAGTAAACACCCGGCTCGGCTGCGAGACTCTCTGCACCACCAACAAGATCGTTATCGCTGGCGAGGGCCGCGGCCAGGCGCCGCTGTTTCGCAAGCACGGCGACAAGGCGGTGGTCGATCGGGAACTGATCACCGAGATCGCGCGCGGCGTGGTCAAGGACATCGGCTACGATCAGGACGGCTTCTCCTACTACGGCGCTGATGTCGAGGTGCTGCTGCATGGCCAGTCGCCCGACATCGCCATGGGGGTGGATGCCAAGAAGAAGGGCGGCGAGGAGCACGAGGGCGCCGGCGACCAGGGCATGATGTTCGGCTTCGCCTGCACGGAGAGCGAGGTCTACGAAAAAGGCTCGTTCATGCCGGCCCCGATCTATTTCGCCCATAAGATCCTGAAGGTGCTGGCCGACCAGCGCCGCGCCAGCAAGCTGTTCGACCTGCAGCCCGACGCCAAGAGCCAGGTGACGGTGCAATACGTCGACGGCAAGCCGGTCGGTTGCACCAAGGTCGTGGTCTCCACCCAGCACAACGCCACCACCCGCAACGGCAAGAAGTACAATCCGGGCATGGTGCGCGACCTGATCGAGGATGCCGTCACCTCCGCCTTGCCGGAAGGATGGATGCCGAAAAAGGCCTCCGACTTCCTCGTCAATCCGACCGGCAATTTCGTTGTCGGCGGCCCCGACGGTGACTGCGGCCTCACAGGCCGCAAGATCATCGTCGATACCTACGGCGGTTATGCACCGCACGGCGGTGGTGCGTTCTCGGGCAAGGATCCGACCAAGGTCGACCGCTCCGCCGCCTATGCGGCGCGTTATCTGGCCAAGAACGTGGTCGCGGCCGGCCTGGCGGAGCGCTGCACCATCCAGATCGCCTACGCGATCGGTGTCGCCGACCCGATGTCGCTGCTGGTCGAGACCCACGGCACCGGCAAGGTGGACGAGGCCAAACTGCACAAGGCGCTGCTCGAGATATTCCCTCTGCGGCCGACCAATATTCGCCGCGCGCTCAAGCTCAACCGGCCGATCTACCGGCGGACCGCCGCGTACGGTCATTTCGGCCGCGCGCCGGACAAGGACGGCGGCTTCTCCTGGGAGCGCACGGACCTCGCCGACACCCTCAAGCGGGCGCTGAAGTAAGCGCCCGGCGGCGACTCGCGCGCGCATCGTGTGTCATGATCCGCGCGGGCGGCTGAGCCAGCGGCGGCTTCGGCGGATGTCTGCGTGCCCGGACATTTGGGCATAACGCCGGGATGCTGCTGCAGGGTGCCGCTTTATGCTGGATGACGACAAGGCCAGGCAGCCGCGCGCATTTTTTGGGCGGCGCAAGGGCCACCCGCTCAAACCCGCCCAGGCTGCGCTGTTCGAGACGCTGCTGCCGCAGCTGGCGCTCGATCTCGATACGCTGCCGCGCGATCTGCGCGCGCTGTTCCCCGTGCCAGTCGAGGCGGTCCGGCTCGAGATCGGCTTCGGCGGCGGCGAGCATCTGATCGCGGAGGCACAGGCGAACCCGGGCGTGGGCTTCATCGGCATCGAGCCGTTCGTGAACGGCATGGCGAAAGCGCTGGCGGCCATCGCGGCCCGGGGACTGCGCAATATCCGGCTGCATCATGGCGACGCCATCGAGGTCATCGTCCGGCTGCCGCCGGCCTCGCTCGCCCGCGTCGACCTGATCCATCCCGATCCCTGGCCGAAGCGACGGCACTGGAAGCGGCGGTTCGTCCAGGATGAGACCGTCGCGGCGATCGCGCGGCTCCTGCGGCTGGGCGGTGAATTCAGGTTCGTCAGCGATATCCCGGACTATGCCGCATGGACCCTCGTGCGGCTGTTGCGCACGCCGGCTTTCGCATGGACTGCGGAGCGTGCCGACGACTGGCGGCAGCCTTGGACGGGTTTTTCCGGGACGCGCTATCAGGCCAAAGCCCATCGCGAAGGTCGAGCGCCCTGCTTCCTGATTTTTGCACGGACGGGTGCCGAGGTTTGAAATCTCGAAGCGGTGCTGTGCGGCAAACGGCCACTCAGCGGCGGATCTGCCAGAAGCGCATGACCCGTTGGGCGGTCGCCGGCGATAGACGCTCGAAATTGGTGTAGGCGTTGTCGAGCGCGTGGCCTGTAGCGCCCTTGCCGCCGTTGCGTATCGAAATGATGGCCTTGACGGTCGGCCAGCCCCATCCGGCCGCCTTGCACAGGATCAGAACCGGGTCCGGCCGTTCGCCGTTCGTCAGGCGGTCCACGACTTCGATCGGCACCGCGCAGAGCGATGCGAGCGCCGCGACTGCTTCGTCGTGCCGTTGTTGCTGGGCGAAGTCGACGATGGCGGTTTCGTCAAGCTTGCCGGCCTGCCGCAGCGCCCCGACCGCCTGCTGCGCGGCGGAATAGTCGCGGGGGCCGGATTTGGCACCGTTTTCAGTGGCGACGTTTGCCGACACGCCGCGGATTTCCGCCTTGGGCTCGGGTAGCGCGGTAGCGAAGAGACGCTGCTGCACGAGCTCGGGAGCCTTGAGCAGAAGATCGCGGAACAGGCGCGGCGGGATATCGGGGCGAAGTCCCACCCTCTCGGCCAGAACCCCGTCGTCCGCCGCCTGATCGACAAGCTTCGAGAAGGTGACCTCGGACAACCGCGAAGTTTGGTTCTCGACCACCCGCCGCACCACCGTGGTGTCGCCGCGGCTGACCAGAATGTCGGTCACCGGTTCGGGAATACCGGAGCGGCCGGAAATCGCCAGCAGGTGTGCCTGGCTCTTGGTCTTCGCGATGTCGACCAGATCGGATTCGCCGAGCCGTCGGGATTGCGACAATATCGGCCCGGCGATCGAGATGTCGTCGTCGCGCGCGAACTGGCGCACCACGGTGGCGGGCGCGTTGCCGACCGGCGCCAGCTGACGAGACAGCTCGGCGCGGACCTCGGGTTCCGTCTCGACGATCAAGCGGCCGAATACATCGTCGAACAGACTTACATGGTCCTCGTTGAAACGGCTTGCGCCGTCGAGGAAGAATGCCGTGATGCGCTTGAGCGCTTCCGCTCGCCGCTCGGACGTGCCGTGCTCGACGACCTCTTCGAGTTCTGGGATCAACGAGGTCTGAGCGGACATTCCGGTTCCGAACGGTGGACTCGAACGGCGCGTGTGGCCCGTCACAACTACTGAGGAAATCTGAAAGAACGGTTAATTAACCGCGGGTTTCCGGCCGTTTCGCTCTTGCGCGGGCCGGCCAAATCGCTATATTCGGCTCATCCATTTTGGATACCTCATAACGATCAGGTCATGATCTGGTCGGTTTTGTGAGAGTGGGCCCCCCGGGACCCGCTCTTTTTTGTTACCCGGACGCCTTGGCCGGACAGCCGGCGCGCAGGCGAATGCAAATCGAGCGAGTTGCAGACCGTAACGGACGGATGAGCGAACCGATTGATACCTTCGCCGGTATTGAGCCGCGCCTGATCGTCGACCAGGGCGTGGCGGCGCGCGTTGCCGCCATTGTCGAGCCCGTGCTGGAGGGGCTGGGCTTCCGGCTGGTGCGCGTGCGCATCTCCGGCATGGCCGGATGCACCGTGCAGATCATGGCCGAGCGGCCCGATGGCACGATGACCATCGAGGACTGCGAATCCGTCTCGCGTGCGCTCTCGCCAGTGCTCGACGTTGCCGATCCGATCGATCGCGCCTACCACCTTGAAGTTTCGTCGCCCGGAATGGACCGCCCGCTGGTGCGGCGATCTGATTTCGAGCGCTATGCCGGCAACCAGATCAGGGTCGAGATGTCGGTCGCTGTCGACGGACGGCGCCGGTTCCGCGGCTATCTGCTTGGCGTCGAAGGCGACGGGGCGCGGATTCGCCGCGACGATGCCATGCCGGACGAGCCGGCCGAAGTGCTCCTGCGTATCGAGGACATGGCGGAAGCCAAAGTTGTGCTCAGCGAGGCGCAGATCGCTGCGTCGCTCAGGCGGGCCAAGGCCCAGCAGCGCGACGAAGCGACCGACGGGACAACACAGACGAACGGGGCCGCATCCGCTCACCCGGATGGGGAGCGGACGCCGGGAGACGACCGGCAAGCGGCTCAGAACGAAGGAGACTAAGATGGCTGTCAGCGCCAACCGGCTCGAACTGCTGCAAATCGCGGACGCGGTCGCACGCGAAAAGTCGATCGACCGCGGCATCGTGATCACCGCTATGGAGGATGCGATCCAGAAGGCGGCGCGTTCGCGCTACGGCAGCGAGACCGAAGTGCGGGCCGAGATCAATCCGAAGACCGGCGAGATGCGGTTGTCGCGCCTGCTGCTGGTCGTCGACGCCGTCGAGAACGACTCGACGCAGATCGCACTTGAGGACGCCAAGAAGCGCAATCCTGCCGCCCAGGTCGGCGACTACATCGCTGAGGCTCTGCCGCCGCTGGAATACGGCCGCATCGCCGCCCAGTCCGCCAAGCAGGTGATCGTGCAGAAGGTGCGCGAAGCCGAGCGCGACCGGCAGTACCAGGAATACAAGGACCGCATCGGCGACATCGTCAACGGCATCGTCAAGCGCGTCGAATACGGCAACGTTGTCGTCGATCTCGGCCGTGGCGAAGCGATTGTGCGGCGCGACGAGATGCTGCCGCGCGAAGTGTTCCGCAACGGCGATCGCATTCGCGCCTTCATTTACGATGTGCGGCGCGAGCCCCGCGGGCCGCAAATCTTCCTGTCGCGGACGCATCCGCAGTTCATGGCGAAACTGTTCGCCCAGGAGGTGCCGGAAATCTACGATGGCATCGTCGAGGTGCGCGCGGTGGCGCGCGATCCCGGCTCGCGCGCCAAGATCGCGGTGATCTCGCGCGACAGCTCGGTCGATCCGGTCGGCGCCTGCGTCGGCATGCGGGGGTCCCGTGTCCAGGCGGTGGTCAATGAGCTGCAGGGCGAGAAGATCGACATCATTCCGTGGACCGCCGACCCGGCGAACTTCGTCGTCAACGCGCTGGCGCCCGCTGAAGTCGCCAAGGTGGTGCTCGACGAAGATCGCCAACGCATGCAGGTCGTCGTGCCGGATCAGCAGCTTTCGCTTGCCATCGGCCGCCGCGGCCAGAACGTGCGGCTTGCCTCACAACTCACCGGATGGGACATCGATATCGTGACCGAGCAGGAAGAGTCAGAGAACCGTCAGGCGGAATTCGAGAAGCGTACGAGCCTGTTCGTCGAGGCGCTTAACGTCGACGAAGTGGTCGGCCAGTTGCTCGCATCCGAAGGCTTCAGCTCGGTCGAAGAGCTGGCCGTCGTCGACGAGAAGGAAATCGCCGGAATCGAAGGCTTCGACGAAGACACCGCGCGCGAACTGCAGGAGCGGGCGCGAGAATTCCTCGCCAAGGAGGAGGCCGAACTCGATGCGCGGCGCCTCGAGCTTGGGGTCTCGGACGACTTGAAGGAAGTGCCCGGCGTGACCGGCGCCATGCTGGTGAAGCTTGGCGAGAACAGCGTCAAGACGGTCGAGGATCTGGCCGACTGTGCCACCGACGATCTGGTCGGCTGGAGCGAGCGCAAGGACGGCGAAACCACCCGCCATTCCGGCTTCCTGGATGGTTTGGAACTGTCGCGCGAGGAGGCCGAAGGCTTGATCATGCAGGCGCGCGTCAAGGCAGGCTGGATCAAGGAAGAGGATCTGGTCGCGCCTGCGCCGGCCGAAGAGGCCGTGGAAGAGGAAAACGCCAGTGTCGCGCCGGCGTAAGGCACGTCACGCATAAGAGGACCATTAGGCAGACGGATGATGCTCGCGGACCTGCAAGATGGCGTGAATGTCGACGACCTGGATTCCGGACCGCGCAGCGGCGCTGCCGGGACGGAACGGTCGTGCGCGCTCACCGGGCAGGTGACGCCTGTCGGCGACTTGCTGCGTTTCGTGGTGGCGCCGGATGGCTCGGTCGTGCCTGATCTCAAGCGCCGGTTGCCGGGCCGTGGGCTCTGGATTACGGCGACCCGTCAGGCGCTGGCCGACGCGGTCAAACGCCGGGTCTTCGCCCGCGGGTTCAAGCGCGACGTCCGTGCGCTGCCGGACTTGGTGGACACGACTGAACACTTGCTTGAGCGTGCGGTGCTCGATGCTCTGGCGATCGTCCACAAAGCCGGGCGGGTCGCGGCCGGATTCGCAAAAACCGAAGCCGCGCTTGAGCAGGAGCGGGTTGCGGCCTTGATCAATGCCTCCGACGCCGCCGCCGACGGGTCGCGGAAGCTTCTGGCCGCGCTGCGCCGCCGGGAGGATGCCGCTGCCATCGCGGTGGTCGACCTGTGTACCTCCGCGCAATTGGATTTGGCTTTCGGGCGGTCAAATGTGATACATGCAGCCCTGCTTGCCGGCCCCGAAAGCGAGACGTTCCTGGCGCGCCTTGGCCGCTTTGAGCGCTTCCGGTCCGGTTGTCCGGGAAACCAGAGCGGTCGCGAGAAACGGCGCTTAAAGCGTCCGAGAGTGGGATAGGAATGGCTGAAACGTCGGAAAAGACTGGGGAAAAGAAGCTGAGCGTGACCCCCACCAAAACCTTGACGCTGAAAGGACGCAGCGTCGAGCAGGGTGTCGTGCGCCAGAGCTTCAGTCACGGCCGCACCAAGGCGGTCGTCGTCGAGAAGGTCAAGAGCCGCGTTCCCGGCAAGACCAGGCCGGACGCCGCGCCGCCTACCCCGGTTGCGCCCAGCCGTACGGCGAGCGGCCGCGCGGCCGCTCCCACCGCCGCGCCGGCGCCCACCACGCCGCAGCCGGCTCCGAAGCCGTCGGGGGTGGTGCTGCGGACGCTGACGGAAGAAGAGCGTTCGGCCCGAGCCCGCGCACTTGGCGACGCCCGGCTGCGCGAGGCCGAAGAGCGAAAGATCGCCGAGGAAGAAGCGCGCATCCAGAAAGAGCGCGACGAGATCGAGCGGGTCGAGCGCGAGGCCGCGGAGGCGCGCAAGGCGGATGAGGAAAAGCGCCGCAAGCACGATGCCGAGACCAAACGCAAGGCCGACGAAGTCGTCAAGAAGCACTTCGGCGGAGAAGCGACCCCGACTGCGACTCCGACGACCCCAACCTTGAGGGCACCGGGCCCGCGTCCGGCGCTCGAGGCCGAAGAGGAAGAGGCTCCGCGGCCGCGCCGCGGCGCCGGGACGGGACCAGGCGCCGCACGTCCGGCGCCGGCCGCCAAGCCGACCCGGCCGACCACCGAGAAGCGCCGCGGCCGGTTGACGCTCGTCACCGCGCTCACCACCGATGAGGTGCGTGAGCGGTCCGTGGCCTCGTTCCGCCGCCGCACCCAGCGTCTGACCGGTCATCGCGACACCGATACCAAGGACAAGCTGGTCCGCGAGGTGACGATCCCGGAATTCATCACCATCCAGGAACTTGCCAACCGCATGGCCGAACCGGCGCGGGCGGTGATCGCGCTCCTGATGAAGCAGGGGCAGATGCTCAAGATCACCGATACGATCGACGCCGATACGGCGCAGATCATCGCCGAGGAGATGGGTCATACGGTCAAGCGGGTGGCCGAGTCAGACGTCGAGGAAGGGCTGTTCGACAAGGCCGATGAGGCCGGCTCGCAGGTTCCGCGGCCGCCCGGCGTCACCATCATGGGCCACGTCGACCACGGCAAGACCTCGCTGCTCGACGCTATCC